>CAZVUN010000118.1:0-9187 GCA_964629975.1 uncultured Acidiferrobacteraceae bacterium
GGCGCCTGCTCATTGTACCGGCGCGGGGAGAAAGCAGAAGCCGTAACTATGCCAGAAATTTGACAGCGCCGGGGTGGTCGCGGCGTTGATTGACGTTCTCATTTGCGTGCCCGGTGCCTCGATTCCGTAACACATCGAATGATCCAAGGCGGGCGGTGGTGTCGCGGGCGGCGTAGATCAAACCCGCCGTTGCTGGTAATCTGCGCAGCGGGAAAAGTCGGGATAGTCGGGTGCGTGTTGTCCATGCGGCGGGACTCGTCGCGTGACGTTTCATCCTCGCGGGCCCCTGGCGTGAGGTGGTTTCGTGTATGCGCTGGGTTCAATCTAGCCGGAGTGCTTGGTTGTGTGTCTCCCCGCCGACGCGTGAGGGTAGGCATAACACCTCTCGCGTCTGTGGCCATGAAACACCGCGTTGTGCCGGTAGCCGCATGTGCCGTATTCCGGAACTACATCCTGTCGATACTTACGCATGAGACCAGTGCAATGCTTGACGCCGCCGATCTGAGAACCCGCTGCTCGTCCGCGAACAACCACAGCCCGGCACGCGACGCCGATCCGTGGCGCGTGGCAATGTGCGGTGCGGCACTCGCGCTGGTGATGCTGCTCGCCGGTCCCGCCGCTGCCCAGAACCCGATCGGTGGCGGCGGCGCGCCGAGCGGTGATTACGAGATCGGTCCGGAAGATCTGCTCGAAATCGCGGTGTGGAAGGAAAAGGACCTGCAGCGCGAGGTGCTGGTGCGGCCGGACGGATGGATGACCTTCCCGCTGGTCGGCAACATCAAGGCCAAGGGTCGCACCGCACAGGACGTGCAGGAGGAGATCACCGACCGGCTGCGCCGCTACATCCCCGACCCGGTGGTGTCGGTGTCGGTGAAAAAGGTCGCCGGTTACAAGATCTATGTCATCGGCAAGGTGCAGAAACCGGGCGAGTACGTGGTGGGGCGCTATGTTGACGTGCTGCAGGCGCTCACCCTGGCGGGCGGACTCACCCCGTTCGCCGCCGAGGACAGCATCCGCGTGCTGCGCAAGCAGGAAGACAGCAACGGCAACATCAAGGAGACGGTGTTGCTGTTTGACTACGCTGAGGTCAAGAAGGGCAGGCGCCTCGAACAGAACATCCTGCTCAAGACCGGCGATGTCGTGGTAGTGCCGTAGCCGTGCAAAGACGTCAGCGCACTCACCTGAGGGGCGGAGGCATGCGCACCGTGCATGCGGCGCGCGCCGCCGTGGGTGCGGCCGCCCTCGCCATCGCCGCCAACGCCACCGGGGCGGAGTGGTCGCTGCAGCCGGGAATCGGCGTAGGTATCACGTACGACACGAACCCGGAACTGACAACGGCGGAGCACGACAGCTCGACCGGTCTCTTTGTGAACGCGGGCCTGGGCATGCGCTACGCCACCGAGCGCTCCAACATCGATCTCGGCGCGGCATGGTATTACGCGAATTACCGCGAGGAGGCGGTCGAGGACACCAACGAACCGGTCGTGAACCTGCGTTCCGCCAGCCGCGTCACCGAGCGCCAGACGCTCGGGCTCGACGGCGAGTACCGGCGCAGCACCCTCTACGAGCAGCGCGCCCAGGCCAGTACCGGCACCGGTGACATCCGTGACACGGATGTGGGACTTGCGAACGTGCAGCGTGACTACTGGTGGCTGCAGCCCTACTGGCAGGTGCAGGTGAGCGAGCTTCATTCGCTCGATCTGCGTTATCGGCACACGGAATCGAACTACGACGAGATCCTCGACGACTACAAGGAAGACATCGCGACCATTGCCTGGTCCTATGCGCTGAACCCGCGCGACAGCCTGACCGTCGGAATACGGGGCTCGCGTTTTGACAGCCCCACTGCCGATACGCGCTCGACCACGAGCACCGCCTTCCTGGGCCTGGGTCGCGCCTTCACGGCGACCAGTCGCGGTGACTTGTACGTCGGTGGTGCGCGGGCGAAAGAAGAAACCGCGGGCGTGGAATATGAGGTCACCGGCTACGTATTTCGTGTCGCCTTCGCGCAGCGCACCGAGCTGAGTCGGCTGGAAGTTGTTGCCAGTCGCGATGCGAACCCAAGCGGCGGCGGACGCCTGGTCGGGGTCGATCAGCTGCGCATCGACATGCGCGGCAGCGTCTCGCCGCGCTCGGAACTGTGGTTGCGCGCGCTGATCTTCCGGGAGCGGGTGCTCGAGGGTGAGGACCCGGCGCTCGATCGCAACTACGGCGAGATCGAGCCGGGGTGGAGCTGGAGCTGGACACCCGAGGTGTCGTTGTCTGCTTCGTACCGCTACCGGCGGCAGAAGTACGAGGTGGAGGAATCAGCCGCTTCGAGCAATGCGGTGTTTGCGGGCATCGGCTACAGCTGGCCCAAGTTGGCAGTGTCGCGCTGAGCCCTGCCGGATGCCTCAGTGACCCCGGCCGCGGTCATGACGTGAATTGATTGAGTGGTGAGAGAGCATGGATACCGATACACAGCATCTCAGTGATTATCTCGCGATCCTGCGCCGGCGGCGCAAACAGGTGTTTCGCGTTGCCGCGGCGGTGTTCGCCACGGCGGTGATACTCGCTTTCGTGATACCCCCGAAGTACCGATCATCTGCCACGATCCTGATCGAGCAGCAGGAGGTCCCGAAGGACATCGTGGCCTCGACCGTGACCGGCTACGCGAATCAGCGTCTGCAGATCATCCAGCAGCGTGTGCTTACCCAGGACAACCTGCTGCGCATCAACGACAAGCTGGGCGTGTATCCGAAGCCCGCCGACAAGGAAAAGGCGGCCGTCGTCGCCGGTCGCATGCGTGGCGGTGTCAAGGTCGAACCGGTCAGCGCCAACGTCACCGACCCGCGCAGCGGCGCGTCGATGATGGCGACCATCGCGTTCAAGCTGTCGTTCGACGCCGAGAGCCCGGAGCTGGCGCAGAAAGTCAATGAGGAGCTGGTCACGCTGTTCCTCAACGAGAACCTGCGCATCCGCACGCAGAAGGCCGAGCAGACATCGGGCTTTCTCGCGGAAGAGGAAGAGCGTCTCGGCAAGCACATCGCTGAGCTCGAGGCCAAGCTCGCGGCCTACAAGGAGCGCAACACGGGGCGCCTGCCGGAGTTGATGAACCTCAACATGTCGCTCATGGAGCAGACCCAGCGGGAGCTCGAGAATCTCGAGCGGCAGGTGGTCAACCTCGAGGAGCGCCGGCTGCAGTTGCAGGGTCAGCTCGCCTCGGTGGAACCGTATACCGGCACCGGCCCCGGTGGCCGGTACAAGGAGTTGCAGGCCCAGTACCTGGCGGCCACGGCGACCTACTCGCCGGACCATCCCGACGTGATACGCCTGCGCCGCGAGATCGAGCTGCTGCGCAAGGAGGCGGGGGTCACCGAGGAATACGATGCCGCGGAGGCGGAACTCAAGAAGGTGCGGGGCGAGCTCGAGCGCGCGCGCAACGCCTACTCGGCCAATCATCCGGACGTCGTGCGCCTGACGAAGCGTCAGGCGGTGCTCGAGGAGAAGCTGCGGGCCTCCGCGGGCAGCTCTGCGCTGGGTGTTCCGCTGCGTCCGGACAATCCGGCGTATATCGCGCTGAAGACCCAGCTCGACACCGTCGAGCTGAGTCTCAAGGCAACGCGCGAACAGCAGGCACGCGCCAAGCAGAAGCTCACCGAGTACGAAGGCCGCCTGGTGCAGACGCCGCGCATCGAGCAGGAGGGGCTGGCGCTGCGGCGTGAGTACGACAGCGCCGTGCGCAAGTACCAGGAGATCCGTCAAGGTCTGTTGGGTGCCGAGACCGCGGTCGCCCTCGAGCGCGAACAAAAAGGCGAGCGTTACTCTTTGCTGGAGCCGCCCGAGCTGCCGCAGGCCCCCAACATGCCCAACCGCAAGGCCTTCATCCTGCTGGGAATCGTCCTGGGATTGGGTTCGGGTGTGGGGTACGCGAGCATCGCCGAGTACATGGACCGCACCATCCGCGGCTCACGCGCCGTCACGGCGGTGCTGCGCACCCCGCCGCTCGCGGTCATCCCCTACATTGCCAACGGCCAAGAACAGTATGCGACCGGGACCTAGCGGGGCAGACCGGGGGCGGTGTCTTGGGGCGCCAAGGGCGCCTAATGCCGGCATTTTATCGCCCTATGACGGGGTCGCGACCACGGCTATAATGCCGGGCGCCGCAACGCTTGGCTTGATCCTTGCAAACAGTGGACCCAATCGCGGTCACGAGGTGTCTTGACCCATGGATCCGTTCACGAAGGCTATCCAGATAGCGCGCCAAGAGCGCGAGCGCCAGGGCCTGGCACCGGTCCGCGGCCGCGCCTTGGTGCCAAGCGAGATCGTCTACACCCAGACGCGCAAGGTCGATCTTTATCCGGGATGGCTGCAGCGCAATCGCATCATCCGTGCCGACCATCACGATGACGTGGCGCGCGCCTACAAGGTCCTGCGCACCCAGGTGTCTCGCCAGATGCGCCAACACGGCTGGAAGACGCTGGCAGTCACCAGCCCCGGCCACGGCGAGGGTAAGACCCTGACCGCCATCAATCTGGCCATCAGCCTCGCGCTGGAGCCGAACCAGACCGTGCTGCTGGTCGATGCCGATCTCAACCGGCCCAGCGTGCACAGTTATCTCGGCTTCGAGGTCGAGTTCGGTCTGCGCGAGTACCTGCTGGACGGCGTCGCGGTGGAGCAGATCCTGGTGCACCCGCAGATCAGCCGGTTGGTGATCCTGCCGGGCAGCACGCCGGTGCCGAACACCTCGGAAATGCTGTCCTCGCCCGGCATGCTGCACCTCGTGCAGGAGCTCAAGCGCCGCTACCCGACCCGCCTGGTGGTGTTCGACATGCCGCCGGTGCTGACCACGGACGATGTGCTGGCGTTTGCGCCGTATGTCGATGCGGCGCTGCTCGTGGTCGAGGAGGGCAAGACCCGGCGCGACGAGCTGGCGCGCGCGGCGGAGCTGTTGCAGGCCGCAAACCAGAATCTGATCGGTACCGTGCTGAACAAGTCGGAAGAGAAGAACAACATTTACGGCGCGTAACGGAACACGCAATCTTTCGCAGCCGTACCGCGCCTGTGTGGATAGTGAGAACGGGGACATGAGTCGCATAACAAGCGCAGACGCATTCGGGGGTATGGACCATGTACGAATCATTCTACGGACTTAACGAAAAGCCATTCTCGCTCCTGCCGGACCCGGGCTTCCTGTTCCTGAGCGAGAAGCACCGCATGGCGTTGACCATGCTGCAATACGGCCTGCTCAATCAGGCCGGCTTCACCGTGATCACCGGCGAGATCGGTTCCGGCAAGACCACCCTCATTCGCCAGGTGCTGAGCGAGGTCGAACACGACGTGACCGTGGGGCTGGTGTCCAACACCCACCGCACTTTCGGCGAGCTGCTGCAATGGGTGCTGCTCGCGTTCAACCTCGAGTACCGCGACAAGAAGAAGGTCGAGCTCTATCAGACCCTCGCCAACTTCATCGTCAAGGAATACAGCCAGAACCGCCGCACCGTGCTCATCATCGACGAGGCGCAGAACCTCGACGCCGAGGCGCTCGAAGAGCTGCGCATGCTGTCCAACATCAACGCCGACAAGAACCAGATCCTGCAGCTCATCCTGGTCGGGCAGCCGAGTCTGCGCGACACCCTGCGGTTGCCCGAGCTGCATCAGTTCGCGCAGCGCATCGCCGTCGATTACGACCTCAAGCCACTCACGCTGGAGGAGACCTGGCAGTACATCCGCCACCGCCTCAAGGTCGCGGGCGGCGATCCGAACCTGTTCGACACACGCGCGTGCGCGGCCGTCTACTATTACACGGGCGGGGTGCCGCGCCTGATCAACGTGATGTGCGACACCGCGCTGGTGTGCGCCTTCGCCGAGCAGAAGCGCAAGATCGATGTCGACGTGATCTACGAAGTGGTGCGCGAGAAGAAGAAAGGGGGGATCTTTCCCATCATCGACAAGAAGCCGGGGATCGACAGCGGCGTCGTGCGCGAGCTGCCCGTGATCAGAAAGGAAGGGGGCGGGAGCTAATCTGGAGGACCAAGCAGTTATCCGGCTGCGCTGTGCCCTGCAGCACCTGGGCACAGCGCGCGGCCCGTGAAGGTCAGGTCAGAGTAACGTCGTTTGGGCAGTAGCGCTTCCAAACATCCAACGCGATTCCTGCCGCTGTGGTCGAGCGCCCGCAAGCGGGGCGGTCTGGCCCGGAGGGCCGTTGGCTGCGACCGAGCGGTGCTGTGGGCAACGTTGCAGGCCAAAAAGAGCGACTGTGTTCCAGAAAACTGAACAGCAGACGAGATTGATCAGATGAAGGCAGTTATCCTAGCCGGCGGACTGGGCACGCGCATAAGCGAGGAGACCCAGATCAAACCGAAGCCGATGATTGAAATCGGTGGCAAGCCGATCCTGTGGCACATCATGAAGATCTACTCCGCCTATGGGATCAACGAGTTCATCATCTGCTGCGGCTACAAGGGCTACGTAATCAAGGAATACTTCGCTAACTACTTTCTGCACACCTCGGATGTCACCTTCGACATGCGGGTGAATAAGATGGAAGTGCATCAAAACAGCGCGGAACCCTGGCGCGTCACGCTCGTTGATACCGGGGAAAACACTGCAACCGGTGGACGTCTGAAGCGTGTGCGGTCTTACCTGGGCGATGAAGATTTCTGCTTCACCTACGGCGATGGTTTGAGCAACGTCAATATCGACGAGCTGATCCGGTTTCACCGCCGCAGCGGCAGGCTGGCGACACTCACAGCGGCGCAGCTGCCGGGGCGGTTCGGCGCGCTGACGATTCAGGACAACCGCGTCACGGCCTTCATGGAAAAGCCGCGCGGTGACGGCAGCTGGATCAACGGCGGGTTTTTCGTCCTGAACCCGAAAGTGACGGACTACATCGCGGACGATTCAACCTACTGGGAGGCGGCGCCGATGGAGGGTTTGGCAAGAGACGGCCAGCTCGCGGCGTTTCAGCACCAGGGCTATTGGCACCCGATGGACACCCTGCGCGACAAGATCGTCCTGGAGGATCTCTGGCAGCGCAATCAGGCGCCGTGGAAGGTCTGGAAGTGAATCCGTCCTTCTGGCGGGGCAAGAGGGTCATGGTCACCGGCCACACCGGCTTCAAGGGGGGTTGGCTGTGCCTCTGGCTGCAGCATCTGGGCGCCGACGTGGTTGGCTTCTCGCTCGCGCCCCCGAGTGAGCCGAATCTCTTCACCCTTGCGCGCGTCGCCGATGGCATGGTGTCACTCCATGGGGACATCTGCGATCTCGCAGCACTTGAGACCGCGGTCCGCAAGCATCGCCCGGAGATCGTTGTCCATATGGCGGCGCAGGCGCTGGTGCGGCGCTCCTACGCCAACCCGGTTGAAACCTACGCGGCCAATGTGATGGGAACCGTCAACGTGCTGGAGGCCGTCAGACGCGCGGGCGGCGTGCGTGCGGTGCTCATCATCACGAGCGACAAGTGCTACGAGAACCGTAACTGGCACTGGGGATACCGCGAAAATGAAGCCATGGGCGGCTACGACCCGTACTCGAGCAGCAAGGGCTGCGCGGAGCTTGTCACGTCTGCCTATCGCCGGTCCTTCTTCGCCAGTGGGCCGGCCGTTGCGAGCGCGCGCGCAGGTAACGTGATTGGTGGTGGCGACTGGGCGGAGGATCGACTCGTGCCGGACACGATTCGCGCGATCTCGCGCGGCGAACCGGTACGGATTCGCAGCCCCCGCGCGGTACGACCATGGCAGCACGTGCTCGAGCCTTTGCATGGCTACCTCATGCTGGTCGAGCGGCTCTGGGCCGAAGGCGGCACGCTGGCCGATGGCTGGAATTTCGGCCCGGATGACCGCGACAGCCGGCCTGTGGCTGAAGTGGTATCCACGGTCGTGCGCCTCTGGGGCGAGTCAGCACGCTGGGTTGGCGACGACGCGTCCCATCCGCACGAAGCGGCGGTGTTGCGGCTCGACTGCAGCAAGGCGCACCAGGTGCTCGGTTGGCGCCCGGTTCTCGGGCTGGAGAGCGCGCTCGAATGGGTCGTCGAGTGGTACAAGGATTGCGCGCGCCAGCGCGACATGCGAGCGGTTACCCTGGGCCAAATAGCCAGATTCGAAAAACGGGTGAGTGATTCAGGCCCGGTCGCACAGACTGCAACAGCGCAAGCGATGGTGTCCCAGTGAGTACCACCGACCAGAACGTGACCGCTACCGTCATTCGCCCTGCCGGGAACTTCGAGGCAATCAGCCTGCGGGAGATCGTTCAGTATCGCGATCTCTTCTATTTCCTCGTGTGGCGCGATATCAAGGTCCTGTATGCGCAGACGATTCTTGGTTTTGCCTGGGCCATTCTCAATCCCACGGTGCAGATCGTCCTCTTTACGGTGATCTTCGGCAAAGTGGCGGGTGTACCGACGGATGGCGTGCCTTACCTGCTGTTTTCGACCGTGGCCATCATTCCCTGGACCTACATGTCCGAGGCCATGATCCAGTCGAGCCAGAGCCTCGTCACCGAGCAACACATGCTGGGGAAGGTCTATTTTCCACGGTACATCTTTCCGCTCACGCCGGTGATATCGAAGTTGGTCGACTTCAGCATTTCACTGCTACTCTTGTTGGCGGTGCTGTTGTACTACGGCGTCACGCCAACCTGGAACCTGTTATTTCTTCCAATCTTTGTTGTGTTCATGATGCTGATCCCCGCCGGAATCGGGTTGTGGCTTTCTTCGCTCGCCATCCGGTTTCGTGACGTCAAGTTCGCGATGTCTTTCATTATCCGCCTGTTGATATACACCGCCCCCGTACTCTACAGCGCATCGTCGATCCCGGAACCGTATCGGCTCTTGTACTCGCTCAACCCGATCGTCGGTGTGATCGAGGGTTATCGCGCCAGCCTGCTCGGTATGCCGATGCCATGGGAGTACATTCTTCCGGGCCTGGTCATGGCCCTGGTACTGGCGGTCAGCGGCGCAGCGTATTTCCGTCGTATGGAACGCATATTCGTTGACGTGATCTGATCGGCCAAACCGATCGGTGCGACAGAGATCAAGCATGAGTCAACCTGACATTGCAATCCGGGCCGAGGGACTGAGCAAGGTCTACCGAATCGGGCTCAAGGAGCAGACCCACGACAGCTTTGGTGGGATGCTCATCGATTTCCTGCGCAGTCCGTTTGCAAACTATCGAAAGTACCGCTCGCTTTACCGTTTCGATGACGTTGC
>CAZVUN010000119.1:0-9093 GCA_964629975.1 uncultured Acidiferrobacteraceae bacterium
CGGCCTCGGCCGTGCTCGCGGCGCCGGCGCTGCGCCGCTTTTTCGATCCCCGGCACTACGAGGTCGCCTACAACGAGCTGCCGATCCTGTACCAGCGCGCCGAGCAGGCGGTGTACGGCGTCATCGATCGCGTCGTGCTCACCCGCGAGGAGGCGATCGTGCTCGATTACAAGACGCACGCCGACGCCGACCCCGAGAGCAGCGCGCGCTACGCGCCGGCCTACTTCCCGCAGCTGCGCCTGTATGCGACCGGCGTGCAGCGGCTGTGGCCCGAGCGGCGCGTGCGCGCCTACCTGATCTTCACCGCCTGCGCCGCGCTGGTGGAAGTGCCGCTCGCCTGAGTCACGCGCACACCACGCGATTGCGCCCCGCGTCCTTGGCGCGGTAGAGCGCCGCGTCGGCGGATTGCACCAGATGCGCGGCGACGTCGGCCGGCGGTGTCGCGCCGGCATCGAGCGCCGCCAGACCGATGCTCACCGTCACCGTGAGGTGCAGCGCCGCGCAGCGGAAATCGTGCGTGGCCACGCGCGCGCGCAGGCGCTCGGCGATCGCGGCCCCCTGCTCCCGGCGGGTCGCGGGCAGCAGCAGCAGAAACTCCTCCCCGCCGTAGCGCGCCAGCACGTCGGCAGCGCGCAGCTCCTCGCCGAGCAGGGTCGCGATCTGCTTGAGCACCGCGTCCCCGGTCTGGTGGCCGTACTGGTCGTTAACGCGCTTGAAGTGATCGACGTCGACCAGCATGCACACGAGCGGCTCGTGGCGCCGGCGCCAGCGCTCGATCTCGCCCGCCAGGCGCCGCTCGCAGTAGCGCCGGTTGGCGACACCGGTGAGCGGATCGGTGAGGCCATCGAGCTTGAGGCGCTCGTGATTGACCTGGTTGTCGATCGACAGCGCCACCACCGCGGCCAGATGCTCGAGCAGGTCGGTGGCGCTGCTCGGCGTGAAGTGCGCGGGATCGTTGCTGCCCTGCGCGAGGCAGCCGATCAGCCGGCCCTGGAACACGAGCGGTGCGAGCGCCACCGAACCGAGCCGCCGCGCCTGCTGCGGGAAGCAGCGTTGCTGCAGCGCCTCATCCGCCACGCCGAGCCATGGCCGGTACGGGGCGGGCCCGAGCCACGCATGCAGCTCCTGGGCGGTGCAGGGCAGAAACGTTGCCGCGCGCCGGAACGCCGGCGCCTCGGCCGGCGGTGGGCCGAACGCCCCGTACTCGACGAGGCGCGTGAGCTCGTAGTCGGGGTCGATGGCGAGCAATGCCGCGCAGTCAACATGCACGAATGCGCGCGGCAGTTCGGTGGCGATGACGTCGGCGAGCTCGCGCAGCGAGCGCGCCGCGACCACGCGCAGCTCGAGCTCGCGGAATACGTGCCAGATGCGTTCGTTGTCGCGCAGCTGGCGGGTCAGGCGCGCCAACTCGCCGGCCGGTGTATCCGCGTGCGCGTGCGGCGGTGGCCCGAACAGCCGGCGCCAGCGCATCGGCTCAGGGGCTGGCGACGGGCGCCGCCTTCACACCCATGGTGGCGAGCAGCTGTGCCGCCGGCGCGTACCCGCCGATCTTGCGGCCGTTGTCGAGGAAGATGGTCGGGGTGCCGCTCACCCCCAGGCTCTGGCCGAGCTGGTAGTGCTTGTCGACGGGATTCGGGCAGGTCTTCATGTCGATCTTGCCGCCGGCCTTGGCGATGCCGACCGCCTTGACGCGATCGGCGGCGCACCACACCGCCACCGACCGCTTGTAGGTCTCGGTGCCGATGCCGCCGCGCGGGAACAGCAGGTAGCGCACCTTCACGCCGTTCTTGTTGAGCTCGGGCACGTCGCGGTGCAGCGCGGCGCAATAGGGGCAGTCGACGTCGGTGAACACGGTGATGGTGCGCTTGGCGTTGGCCGGGCCGATCACGATCATGTTGGCCTCGCCCATCTTGTCGAGCGCCTCGCGCGCGAGCTTCTCGCGCACCGCCCCGGTGAGGTTGGCGCGGGTGCCGACCTCGACCACATCGCCAAGCAGCAGGTACTTGCCGTCGTTCGACACGTACAGCACATCCCCGTCGACCTGCAACTCGAGCAGACCGGCGACCGGCGAGGGCTTGAGGGTCCCGGCGGCGACGTCCGGGAATTGGCGGGCCAGCTCGGCCTTGATCTTGGCCAGATCCGGCTCCGCGGCATGGGCCGCGTGCGCGGCAAGCAGGGCAACGGCAAGGACAGCGAGAAAACGGGGCATAGGAGATTCCGGCAGTGGTAAGGGGGTGAAGCGACCGTTTGACCGGTCGCGGTGTCGGCTGGCGGGCGATCATACCGGGGCCTCCCCGGTCGGCGCCAGTCTGGCCGTTGGACCGGGCCGCCGCGCACCGGTTCGCCGCCCGGTGGCCGGGCAAGCCGGCGGCGGTCGCCTATGCTTACTAATTGGTGCGTCCAACCCGACCCGCTCACGAGCCTGCCGACCCTGCGCCCATGACCCCGAGGTCCCCAACGCGGCCCCTTGCCCGCGCGCGTGACGCCGTCGGGCAGCTGCTGCTGCACCTTGCCGTCACCAGCGCCCGCGGGCGCTACCTGTATCTGTCGCTGCTGTTCATCGGCGCGCTTGCCGCCGCGGCCTGGCTCGGCAAGCAGCAGGTCGGCCAGGCCGTCAGCGAAGGGCTCGCGCACGCCACCGACCGCCAGATGATCCGTCAGCATCTGGAGACCGTGACCGACCATCTCTGGGGCACGGAGACCGAACTGCACGGTTACTTGCTGGTGCCGGGCGAGGCCAAGCGCGAGATCGTCATGGGGCACCTGCGCGGCGCCGAACAAGCGGTCGACGCCCTCGCCCAATACGCGTGGATCCAGGGCAAGCCGGCGGCGGGCGCCAAGGTGCAGCAGTTGCGCGCCGCGCTCGCCCAGCTGCACGAGGAGGCGTCCCGCGTCATGGCGATCCGCGCCGATCCGGAGCAGCTCTATCCGTCCATGTCGCTCATGCTCGGCAAGATGCTGCCAACCTACAACACGGTGTACTCCGCCGCCTCACTCGCCATGGAGGACGCCGACGCCGCGCCCGACGATCCACAGCAGCGTGAGATCTACCGCCTGTTCGCCGAAGCGCGCCACTACTGGGCAATGATGGTCAACGCCTTTCGCGTGTACGTGGCGAACCGCTTCGGCATCTTCGGCGTCGCACCCGAGGACGGCATGCGCGCGCAGGCGCACAATCTGCACCTGTACAGCGAGCGACTCGACGCCCAGCTCAAGCGTCTCGACGAGCTGCACGCGCGCGGGCGCCTCGACTTGCAGCAAAGCCAGTCGCTCGCCGACATGCGCGCCGGCTATCGCAGCTGGCTCAACGACTACCGCCAGGTCGCGGCGATCTACACCTCCGAGCGCTGGCGTTCCGACACCCCGATCATGCGCGACACCATACTGCCCCTGCTCACGCACCTCTGGGAGATCCTGCGGGCGCTCGATCAGGAGCTGGCGGCCTACTCCGCCGAAGACCTGACGCTCCTGATACGCGCCTCCGATCGCGTGTCCGGCTCACTGTGGCTGCTGGTGGCGCTCGGGACGATCATCACGCTGATCGGCAGTCTGGTGTTCGAGTTCTCCCTGCTGCGGCCGATCGGGCGGGTCGCGAGCGCCCTCAAGGCCGAGGCGCGCGGCGCGGATGACGTCGAGCTGCCGGCGGCACGCACGCGCGAGACCCGCGACCTGATCGAGGCCTTCGATCACATGCGCCAGCAGGTGCACTCGCGCGAGCTGCGCCTCGCCACGATCCTCGACAACGCCGCCGAGGGCATCATCACCTTCGATGCCGAGGGCATGATCGAAAAATTCAATCAGTCCGCCGAACGCCTGTTCGGCTACGACGAGGCGCACATGATCGGCACGCCGTTCAGCCGCCTGCTGGTGCCGGTCAACGGTCTCGGCCCGCCGGACTACGCGCGCCACTTCCTCACCCATGACGTGCCGCGGCTGCTCGGGGTGGAGGCCGAGGTTACCGCGCGGCACCGTGACGGCAGCACCTTTCCGATGGCGCTCAAGCTGAGTGCCATGCGCCTCGAGGGGCGCACCCTGTACACCGCGCTGGTCGCCGACATCAGCGAACGCAAGGCCATGATGGATCACCTCAAGAGCATGGCCGAACACGATGGCCTGACCGGCCTCTACAACCGCAGCTACTTCCAGGAGGAGCTCGAGCGCGCGCTCGAATTCGTCAAGCGCGGCACCGGCGGGCCGAGCGCGTTGCTGTACGTCGACCTCGACAACTTCAAGTACGTGAACGACACCCTCGGGCACGCCGCCGGCGACCGGCTGCTCATCGATGTGGCGCACATCCTCACGCGGCGTGCGCGCAAGACCGATCTCGTGGCGCGCTTCGGCGGCGACGAGTTCACCATCCTGCTGAACAATACCGGGCCCGAGGCCGCACTGCGCACCGCCGAATCCTACCGCAAGCGCCTGGCCAGCTACGTGTTCAAGCAGGGCGGCGAGCAGGTCGACATCGGCTGCTCCATCGGTGTCGCCATGCTGACCGAGCGCGTGACCGCAGCCGCCGAGGTCCTGTCGCAGGCCGACCTCGCCTGCCACGTCGCCAAGCGCGGCGGGCGCAACCGCGTGCACCTGTTCCAGGAGGGCGATGTCGAGCGGGTCGCCAGCATGACGCTCGACATGGGCTGGTCACGGCGCATCAAGGACGCGATCGAGCACGACCGCTTCGCCATCGCCCAGCAACCGCAGGTCGACACGCGCACGCGCGCGATCGCCTCCTACGAGGTGCTGATCCGCATGCGCGACAGCAACAACGAGCTGGTCATGCCGGGTGGCTTCCTCGCCTCGGCCGAGCGCTTCGGCCTGGCGGTCGATCTCGATCGCTGGATGATCGTGCACGCCATTGCCACCCTGGTCGAGCAGCGCCGCCACACGCCCGATCTGTGCTATGCGATCAATCTCTCCGGCCAGAGCTTCAGCGACCTGCGCCTGTGCGACCTGATCCAGGAACAGCTCGCGGACGCCGGGCTGCCGCCCGCGGCGCTCATCTTCGAGATCACCGAGACCGCCGCAATCGCCGACATGGCGCTGGCCGAGCAGTTCCTCGGGCGCCTGCGCGCCATCGGCTGTCGCACCGCGCTCGATGACTTCGGCTCCGGTATGTCATCGTTCGCCTACCTCAAGGACCTGCCGGTCGACATCGTCAAGATCGATGGCCGCTTCGTGAAGAACCTCGCGCACAACCCGGTCGACCAGGCCATGGTCAAGGCCATGAACGAGATCGCCCATGCCCTCGGCAAGAAGACCATTGCCGAGTTCGTCGAGAACGAAGAAAGCTTCGCGCTGCTGGCGCACTTCGGCGTCGACTACGCCCAGGGCTACCACCTCGGCCGGCCGCAAGTCGTGTGGCCCGCCCCGCTCGCCACACCCCAGGATCAGCCGCACGCCGCCCACGGCGCCGTGGGTTGAGGCGCGCTACAGGCGCGCGCGCACGATCTCGCCGATCTCCGCGTCGGTGAGCACGATCGGGTTGGTCTGCATGCTCGATCCGCGCGCGCCGGCCACGACGCGTGCCACATCCGCCTCCCCGACGCCGTAGCGTCCGAGTGTCGGCAGCTTGAGCCGCGCGGTCCACTCGTAGAGCACCCGCACCAGCGCATCGCATGCCTCGGCGTCGGTGCGTGGCGCCGGGTCGGCGAGCAGCCGGCCGGCCGCGGCATACTTGGCGAGCGATGCATGCTGCGGCGCCCGCGCGCGCAGCGTACGCACGTTGACCTCGGTGGCAACCGCCACCAGCGTGCCGCACACCACGCCGTGCGGGATCGGAAAGTACGCCCCGAGCGGCGAGGCCAGCCCGTGCACCGAACCGAGACCGGCCTGCGCCAGGGTAATGCCGGACAGCAGCGCGGCGTACGCCATGGCCGAGCGCCCCGCCGCGGCGGCGGGACTGTCGCCGCCGCGCCAGGCATCGAGGAAGCCGCGCGCCACGGCCTGCATGCCGCTCACGGCGAGCGCGTCGGTGAAGGCGCTGGCGTTGCTCGACACGTACGACTCGAGCAGCTGCGTGAACGCATCCATGCCATTGGCGGCGATCAGCTCCGGCGGGCAGTGCGCGAGAAATTCGGGATCGACCAGCGCCACCTGCGCGACCAGGGCATCGTGGCGGAAGGACTTCTTGAACCCGCCGCTGCCCTGCACGCTTAGCACCGCGTTCTTGGTCGCCTCGCTGCCGGTGCCGGCCGTGGTCGGCACCGCGATCAGCGGCGTCGCCGGGCCGTGGTAGGGCACACCGCGCCCCACGCCCTCCAGGTGATCCATCACCGAGTTGCCGTGCGGCAGCAGCCCGGCAATCGCCTTGGCGGCATCGAGCACGCTGCCGCCGCCGATGCCGATCACGACCTCGATGCCGTGGCCGTGATGCGCTGCCACCACGCGATCGACGAGCTGCGGCGACGGCTCGCCCTCGACCGTGACGTGCTCGCAAGCCAGCGCCTGCTGTTCCAGACCCGCGAGGAGCCGCTGCCAGTAGCCGCTGCTACGCAGGAAGCGTGCACCCGTGACCAGCAGCGCGCGCCGACCGTGTGCGCGCGCCAGGGCCGGCAGGCGCGCGAACGTGCCGGCACCGAACACGATGCGCGGCAGGCGCGCCACCGTGAACGCACCGACCGCCGCGGCCGTCATGCCGGGAACAGGCCGCGGTAGGACACGCCCTGGCGCGGCGCCGCCATCCAGCCGGCAACGGTGTCGCGCCATTTGAGATAGTGTGCCGTGTTCTTGTGCGCAGCCGCCTCCGCGGCGCTCGCGTAGGCCTCGTACAGCACGAAGCGCGTCGGGTCGTCGACAAGCTGCAGGATATCGAAACGCCGGTTGCCCGGCTCGCGCACCGAGGCCTCGTGATTGAGGCGCGCGGCCTCGATGAAATCCGCAATGTGCTCCGGCTTGACCTGTATGTGTACGAGCGTCACATGCATGCTGTCACCTCCCGGCGGGTTCAGGGTGAAAGGTGTTTGCGCAGGAACGCGGCGGCGCGCTGGATCGCATCCTTCGCCGCGAGGTCATCGGCGAAGGTGCGTACGTTTTCCGGCCGGAAGTCGAAACCGCGGCCCACCCCCGGGTACACCACATAGGTGACCGCACGCCCGTTGCGCCGTAACGTGTCGACCGAGGTATCGATCACGCGCTTGCGGTGATACTGCTCGTCCGCGCCGACGAACACCAGCGTCGGGAGCGTGAGGCGTTCGATCTCCGGCGCGAACTGGTAGACCTGCATCGGCTCCGGCGCATTGGGGTCCTGCCACACCGGGTAGTACGACACGTAACAGGCCAGATCCTTTGCCTGGCGTCCCTTCGTGACCGCGAGCTTGAGCGTGTAGTAGCCGCCGCGCGTGTGCGAATAGGTGCAAACCTTCTTGCCCGCGATGTCCGGCAGCCTGAGCATGGCATCCAGCCCCTTGTTCAGGTCGTCCTCGAGCGCGTAGTCGTGCTCGTTCGGCAGCGGCGCGATGAAGCGCCCGGTGAACAGGTCCGGCGCGAACACCACGAAACCGCGCGCCGCCAGGCGCGTGGCGTGCAGTGTGACGAGCTCGTCGAGGCCCCGCCGCCCGTGCACGAACAACACGCCCGGATACTTCTTCCCGTCTCTCGGCCGGATCACCGTCACCGGAACCTCGACCTCACCATTGCGGTAGGTCAGAGTGCGCGTCTCGACCGCGTGGTTCGTGACCGCGGCGAGCTCGCCGCGCGCCCACCAACCCTCGTCCCACCACCAGCTATCCCGCGCCGACGACGGCGCCTGCGCGAGTGCCGCCGATGCGGCGAAGGTCAGAACCAGAATCCCAAAGTGCCTTGCGTGCATCGCGGCTGTCCCTCTGTGGTTGCTGCCCCGGGTACTCAGGCGCTGCTCTTGCGCCGATCGACATCCTGCGCGGCACGCTCGGCCTCGAACACCACCAGGAACAATGCGAGCGCCAGCGGTCCGATCACCAGCCCGAGAAAACCGAACGCCAGCAATCCGCCAAGCGCGCCGAGCATCATGAGCGACAACGGCAGGCCGGTGCTGCCGCTGATGAGCAGCGGTCGCAGCACGGAGTCGATGCCGCCAACGACGACCGCGCCCCAGATCAACAAGCCGATTCCGAATCCCATGTCGCCGCTCAGCAGCAGATACACGCCGGCCGGCAGCCACACCAGCATGGTGCCGATCACGGGAATGAAGGCCGCAATAAAGGTCAGCGCGCCCAGCAGGATCACCGACGGCAGCCCGCACACCCAGTAGGCCAGCGTCGCCAGCAGTGCCTGCACCGCGGCCGTCACCAGCACCCCCGAGACGACTGCCGACACCACGTTCGCGGTGGTGTCGCGCACGCGCGTCTTGACGGCGGCGCTCAACGGCAGGGCCGACCACACCGCCGACTCGGCGCGCGCCCCGTCCCGATAGACAAAGAACAGCGCCACCACGATCAGAAACAGGTGGAACAGGAAAAAAAACGCATTCTTGATGACCGCCCCAAGCGACCCGAGCAGCCAGCCGAGCGTGGCCTGCGCCGCCTTGGTCGCCGCCGCCCTCAGGTCGATGTCGGTCAGCCCGACCCACGCCGTGGCACGCGCCACCCACGGCGCTACACTCGGATGGCGCAGCCACTCCTCGATGCCACTGCCCTGGAAGTCGAGCGCCGCGCTGATGCGCTCCTCCGCAGCCACGATGTCCTGCACCAACAGTGTCAGCACCACGGTCATCGGCACCACCAGCAGCAGAAATACACCCGCCGTCATGACGCCGGCCGCGAGCCCGGTGCGTCCCCGCAGCCGCTGCGCCAGGCGGCGATACAGCGGATAGGTAGCGAGCGCGATCACGATCGCCCAGCCAATCGCAGGCAGGAACGGTCCGAGGATGATGAAGACGAGATACAAACCGCCGACCATCGCCGTGAAGGCCAGGAGCGTGATCAGCAGCTTGCGGTCCATGGCGGCGTATTCTGCGGGGATCAACGAGGCACGGCAACCGGCGGGTGCGGCGCGGCGGCGGCAGAAAAGCGAAAGCCCGCGTACGCGGGCTTGTGGCGAGGTGGCGCGCCCGGAGAGATTCGAACTCCCGACCGCCTGGTTCGTAGCCAGGTACTCTATCCAGCTGAGCTACGGGCGCGT
>CAZVUN010000120.1:0-8989 GCA_964629975.1 uncultured Acidiferrobacteraceae bacterium
CATCTCATGACGCACGCCTTCTTCAAGGCGCTGCTGTTCCTGGCCGCCGGTTCCGTCATCATCGGCATGCACCACGAGCAGGACATGCGCAACATGGGCGGTCTGAAGAGGTACATGCCGTGGACGTTCATCACCGCCTGGGTCGGCACGCTGGCGCTCATCGGCTTCCCGGGTTTCTCCGGCTTCTTCTCCAAGGACATGATCATCGAGGCGGTCAAGCATTCGCACCTGCCCGGCGCCGGCTTCGCCTACCTGGCGGTGCTGTGCGGCGTGTTCGTGACGTCGTTCTACAGTTTCCGCCTGCTGTTCTTGACGTTCTACGGCAAGCCGCGCATGGACGAGCACACGCGCGAGCACCTGCACGAATCGCCCGCGGTGGTGGTCATCCCGCTGGTGCTGCTCGCCATTCCGTCGGTCGTGATCGGCCTGCTCACCGTCGAACCGCTGCTGTTCGGCCGCTATTTCGGTGATTCGATCAAGGTGTTGCCGGCACACGGTGCCATGGCCGACCTCGCGCAGGCATTCCTGCGTGGCGGCAGCAACACCGTCAACCGCGTAGGCGCGTTTTTCGCACACGGCTTCCAGTCGCGCCCGTTCCTGCTGGCGCTCGCCGGCTTCGTCACCGCCTGGGTGCTGTACATCCGTGCGCCGCACCTGCCGGGCCTTCTGGCCGGCAGGCTGCGCGGCCTCTACACGCTGCTCTACAACAAGTACTTCGTCGACGAGTTCAACGATTTCGTGTTCGCGCGCGGTGCCCGCGCGCTCGGGCGCGTGCTGTGGAAGGCGGGGGATGTGCGCGTGATCGACGGCTTGGCGGTCAACGGCTCGGCACGCGTGATCGGCTGGGTCTCCTCGGTGATCCGCCATGTCCAGTCGGGTTACGTGTACCACTACGCCTTCGCCATGATCCTCGGCCTGTTCCTCCTTATCACCTTCTTCCTCCACCGCTAGGCGCCGCGCCCCGACCATGACCAGCCCGTATCTGCTCAGCATCGCCACCTGGTTGCCCATCGTCGGCGGACTGGCGGTGTTCGCCACCGGAGGCGATCGCAACGCCCCGTACGCGCGCTGGCTGGCGCTGCTGGTAGCGCTGGCGGCCGTGGCGGTGAGCGTGCCGCTGTACACCGGCTTCGACGCCAGCACGCATGCTATGCAGTTCGTGGAGAACCGGGCGTGGATCGCCTCGCCCGAGATCCGTTACCACCTTGGCATCGACGGCATCGCCTTGCTGCTCATCCTGCTCACCACCTTCAGCACGGTGCTGGTGATCATCGCCGCCTGGGAGGTGATCCAGCAGAAGGTCGCCCAGTACCTGGGCGCGTTCCTGATCATGGAGGGGCTCATGATCGGGGTGTTCAGCGCGCTCGATGCCATCCTGTTCTACGTCTTCTGGGAGGCGATGCTGGTGCCGATGTTCATCATCATCGGCCTGTGGGGCGGACCGAATCGCGTGTACGCCACCATCAAGTTCTTTCTCTACACCTTCCTCGGCTCGGTGCTGATGCTGGTGGCGTTCATCTATCTGTACCAGCGCGCCGGCACCTTCGACATCCAGACGCTGCACGGCTTGCGGCTCGGTCTCACCGAGCAGGTGCTGATCTTCCTCGCGTTCTTCGCCGCCTTCGCCGTCAAGGTGCCGATGTGGCCGGTGCACACCTGGCTGCCGGACGCGCACGTCGAGGCCCCGACCGGCGGCTCGGTGATCCTGGCGGCGATCATGCTGAAGATGGGCGGTTACGGCTTCCTGCGCTTCTCGCTGCCCATGCTGCCCGATGCCTCGCACCAGCTCGGCGGGCTCATGATCGCGCTGTCGCTCATCGCCGTGGTGTACATCGGGCTGGTGGCGCTGGTGCAGCAGGACATGAAGAAGCTGATCGCCTACTCCTCGATCGCGCACATGGGGTTCGTCACGCTCGGGCTGTTCATCTTCAACGTCCAGGGCATCGAGGGCGGCATCGTGCAGATGATCTCGCACGGCTTCATCTCCGGCGCGCTGTTCCTGTGCGTCGGCGTGCTGTACGACCGGCTGCATTCGCGCCAGATCAAGGACTACGGTGGCGTCGCCAACAAGATGCCGGTGTTCGCCGCGTTCATGATGCTGTTCGCCATGGCCAACAGCGGCCTGCCCGGCACCTCCGGTTTCGTCGGCGAGTTCCTGGTGATCCTGGGCGCGTTCCAGGTCAACGTCTGGTACGCGGTGCTGGCCGGCACCACCCTGGTGTTCGGCGCGGCCTACACGTTGTGGATGTACAAGCGCGTGATCTTCGGCCCGGTCGCCAATGAGCACGTCGCGGAACTCAAGGACGTGTCGGCGCGCGAGATCGTGTTCCTGACGGCCCTGGCGGCGGCCGTGCTGTTCATGGGGCTGTGGCCGAAGCCGTTCCTCGACGTGATGCACGCCTCGGTCGATCACCTGCTCACGCAGGCCATGACCTCGAAGCTCTAGGGGATGCCGCCATGACTGTCGCCTTGCAGAGCCTGATGCCCGCGGTCGCCGAGATCTTCGTGTTCACCATGGCGTGCGTGGTGCTGGTGGTGGATCTGTTCCTCACCGAGCGCCAGCGCGCGGTGTCGTACGCGCTCACGCAGCTGACGCTGCTCGGCGCGCTGCTGCTGACCGCGGTCAACCTGACGGGCACGCCGGTGCTGACCTTCAACAACATGTTCGTCGCCGATCGCATGGCGGACTTGCTCAAGATCGCGATCTACGTGGTCACGGCCGTGGTGTTCGCCTATTCGCGCGGCTATCTGGCCGCGCGCGGCATGTTCCGTGGCGAGTATTTCGTGCTCGGCCTGTTCGGCGTGGTCGGCATGATGATCATGGTGTCGGCCAGCCATTTCGTCACGCTCTATCTGGGGCTCGAGCTGCTGTCGCTGAGCGTCTACGCCATGGTGGCGTTCCAGCGCGACTCGGCGCAGGCGACCGAGGCGGCGATGAAGTACTTCGTGCTCGGTGCGATCGCCTCGGGGATCCTGCTCTACGGCATGTCGATGCTCTACGGCATGACCGGCAGCCTGGAGATCGGTGCGGTGCGCAGGGCACTGGCCGCGATGCGTGCCGACGACGTCGTGCTGCTCTTCGGCCTGGTGTTCATCATCGTCGGGCTCGCCTTCAAGCTCGGGGCCGTGCCGTTTCACATGTGGGTGCCGGACGTCTATCACGGCGCGCCCACGGCGGTGACGCTCTACATCGGCACCGCGCCCAAGATTGCGGCATTCGCCATGTTCATGCGCCTGCTGGTCGGCGGGCTGGAGAATCTGGCGGCGTCGTGGCAGGACATGCTCACGATTCTGGCCGTGCTGTCGATCGCCGGCGGCAACCTCATCGCCATTGCGCAGGACAACATCAAGCGCATGCTGGCGTACTCGTCGATCTCGCACATGGGTTTTTTCCTGCTCGGCATCCTGAGCGCCACACCGGAGGGTTACAGCGCGGCAATGTTCTACGTGCTGACCTACGTGCTGATGAGCGCCGGGGCGTTCGGCGTGGTGGTGCTGATGTCGCGCGCCGGCTTCGAGGCCGAGCGGCTTGCGGACTTCAAGGGCCTCAACCAGCGCAGCCCCTGGTACGCGTTCCTGATGCTGCTGCTGATGTTCTCGATGGCCGGCGTGCCGCCGACCGTAGGTTTCTACGCCAAGCTGCTGGTAATCAAATCGGTGCTGGGCGTGGGCCTGATCTGGCTCGCGATCGTCGCGGTGCTGCTGGCGGTGATCGGGGCGTACTACTATCTGCGTGTCGTGAAGCTCATGTATTTCGACGCGGCCGAGGACCAGGCGCCGATTGCGCCGGCCGGCGACCTGCGCGCCCTGATCGCGGTCAATGCCCTGGCGCTGGTCGGCGTGATGCCGTGGGTCGGCACGCTGATCGCGCTCTGCCAGCAGGCCATCAAGACACTCGCCTGAGAGCATTTGCCGCCGGCGCCGCGTGCCCGAGTGAGGACCCTGTCATGTCGGACATTCTGATCGAACACAACCCCTCACCTGCGAAGCTCGATGTCATCGGCGTTTACGACTGGCCGGTGTGGGAGAAGGAGGTCAGCACGTTTGCGTGGACGTACGACCGGCGTGAGACCTGCTACCTCCTCGAGGGCGAGGCGATCGTGACCCCGGCGGGCGCGGCCCCGGTGCGGATCGTGGAGGGCGACCTGGTGACGTTCCCGGCCGGCCTGCAATGCACCTGGGAGATCCGCTCGGCGGTGCGCAAGCACTACCGGCTGGCCTGAGGCCAGGCCTGCCGCGCGCGGCCAATCCGATGTCGGACCTGCCCACCGAGAGCGAGCGCCGGCTGCGCGCGGCGCTGCGCACCCTGCTCAGCCAGGGCGTGTGGCTCACCGTCGGGTTTGAGCTTGCGCTCTCGCTCGTGCCGCAGATCGAGTGGCTCAGTGCGCTCGGCAGCGGCAAGTTCGCTTTGCTCGGATTGCTCGCGGCCCTGGCCCTGTATCTGCAGGCCGGTACGATGCTGGCGCTGGCCGGCGGCCGCGACACGGTGCCGGCCGCGCAGGCGCTGTTGCAGGGCAAGGACGCGTTTCCGCGTTTCCTCTGGCTCATGCTGCGGGCCGCGCTGTTGCTGTTCGTTGCGCTCAATGTCGTGCTGTTCCTGCTCAACCTCGCCGGGGTCATCGCGATCGAGGAGCAGGCGGCGGTGCCGGTCTTTGCCACCCTCATCGCGGCCGTGATCGTGCCCCTCAAGTTCGTGCTCGCGTACTGGCTGCCGTTCGTATTCGTGCGCCAGGAGTTTCGCCTGCTGCCTGGTCTGGGGGCGGCATTGCAACTGGCGCGAACCCACTTCAGGCGCGCCGGGCTGTTCCTCGCCTTGCTGCTGCTGGTCCCGGGGCTCGCGCTGCTGGCGCTGCCAAGCGGCATGCCGCTGCCGCTGCTCGCGGTTGCGATGCTCGTTGCCGTGTTGCTCGACTGGATCGCCTACAGCTACTGCGTGGAGGTCGTGCGCGAACCGGCGCCGACCGCGCCAAGCCCTTAAGTTTGCTTGATCTGTCGCCGCGCAATCTGTAGACTGCGCGGTCCTGCTGCGGGGTGGAGCAGTCTGGCAGCTCGTCGGGCTCATAACCCGAAGGTCGTAGGTTCAAATCCTACCCCCGCTACCAAGTGCGAGAACAACCAGGCCCCGGAACCGGGGCCTTGTTGTTTGCGGTGCCGCCGGGCAGGGGACGGCGGCGGGCGGATTGAGCCGGGCGGTCCGGCTGCCGTATAATTTATGCCGCTATAAGGGGTAGGAAGGAGTGGGCCGCGCGCCCACTTTGTGTTTTATGGGACAGGATTTTTCCTACGGTCTGCGGGCCGAGTTGCGGCGGCTGCTGGAGCCCGGTGCCCGCGCGCTGGGTTGCGAGCTGGTCGATGTCGAACTCGCCGGGGGCGGGCGGCATCCAACGCTGCGGGTGTATATCGACAAACCCGGTGGCGTGACGGTCGACGACTGCGCGGATGTGAGTCGCCAGTTGTCGGCGATCCTCGACGTGGAGGATCCGATCCGGGAGAGCTACACGCTCGAGGTGTCGTCGCCCGGGCTCGACCGGCCGCTGGTGACGGCACAGGACTTCGCCCGCCAGCGGGGCGAGACGGTGAGAATCAAGCTGCAGGCGCCACTCGCCGGGCGGCGCAACTTCACCGGCCGGGTGCTCGAGGTGCACGACGCGGAGGTCGTGCTCGAGGTGCAGGGGCCGGGCGGTGCACGCGAGTGCGTGTGTCTGAGATTGGATGGGATCGAACGGGCGCGACTGGTGCCGAAGTTCTGAACCCGAAGGGTGAGAAGCGATGGGTAACGAGATTCTGATGATCGTCGACGCCGTGTCCCGGGAAAAGGGCGTGGACAAGGAGATCATTTTTCAGGCACTGGAGGCGGCGCTCGCCACCGCCACGCGCAAGCGCCACAAGGGCGACATCGACGCGCGCGTCGCCATCGACCGCAAGACCGGCGCCTACGACACCTTCCGGCGCTGGGAGGTGGTGCCCGACGAGACCCCCGAGCTCGAGTTTCCCGACCGCCAGGTGCGCCTGAGCGCGGCGCGTACCTCAGACCCCAACGTGCAGGTCGGCGATTTCGTCGAGGCCCCGCTCGAGCCGGTCGAGTTCGGGCGCATCGCCGCCCAGGCCGCGAAGCAGGTCATCATGCAGAAGGTGCGCGAGGCCGAGCGCGACCAGATCGTCAAGCTCTACCAGGACCGGCAGGGCGAGATGGTCACGGGCGTGGTCAAGCGCCTGGAGCGCGGCGACGTGATCGTGGACCTCGGCAACGCCGAGGCGTTGCTGCCGCGCGCCAACATGATCCCGCGCGAGGGCCTGCGTCCCGGGGATCGCATCCGCGCGCTGCTCGAGGAGGTCAAGTCCGCGCCGCGTGGTCCGCAGCTGTTCCTGTCGCGCACCAGCCCCAAGCTCCTGATCGAGCTGTTCAAGCTCGAAGTGCCGGAGGCGGGCGAGGGCCTGATCCAGATCCACGCCGCTGCCCGCGATCCGGGGCTGCGCGCCAAGATCGCGGTCAGCTCGTCCGATCCGCGCATCGATCCGATCGGCGCCTGTGTCGGCATGCGCGGCAGCCGTGTGCAGAGCGTTTCCAACGAGCTTGCCGGCGAGCGCGTCGACATCATTCACTGGTCGGACAATCCGGCGCAGTTCGTGATCAACGCACTCGCCCCGGCCGAGGTGCAGTCGATCGTGGTGGACGAGGAGCTGCACAGCATGGACGTGATCGTCGATGAGAAGCAGCTCGCCCAGGCGATCGGCCGCGGCGGACAGAACGTGCGGCTCGCCTCCGAGCTTACCGGCTGGAACCTCAACGTCATGACCGAGCAGGCCGCGCAGGAGAAGAGCTCGGCCGAGGCCGGCAAGGTCATCCAGATGTTCATGGAGAGCCTCGATGTTGATGAGGCCGTGGCCCAGGTGCTGGTGCAGGAAGGCTTCAACAGCCTCGACGAGATTGCCTATGTGCCGAAACAGGAACTCCTCGGGATCGAGGAGTTCGACGAGGAGCTGGTCGATGAGCTGCGCAACCGCGCGCGTGACGTGCTGCTGACCCGCGCCATCGCCAAGGAGGAGCAGATCAGCCAGTCGCAGCCTGAGCCCGACCTGCTCGAGACCGCCGGCATGGACGAGCACACCGCGCACCTGCTCGCCGCCAACGGCATCCGTACGCGCGAGGAGCTGGCAGAGCAGGCGGTCGACGACCTGACCGCGATCGAGGGCATCACCGAGGAGCGCGCGCGCGACCTGATCATGGCGGCGCGCGCGCACTGGTTCGAGAACGAGGCGCAGGCCTAGGCAGACGAACGCGAGATGCAAACGACCATCAAAGGATTCGCCGAGCAGATCGGTATCGCGCCGGACAAGCTGCTTGCGCAGCTCGGCGCGGCCGGCATCGCCGGCAAGAGCCTCGAGGACACGCTGACCGACGATGAGAAGGTCGCGCTGCTCACCTATCTGCGCGGCGGCAGCAGCGAGGCCGAGCGCAAGCGCATTACGCTCAAACGCAAGTCGACGACCCAGGTGACCCAGTCCTCGCGCCTCGGCGGCACGCGCACGGTGCAGGTCGAGGTGCGCAAGAAGCGCACCTTCGTCAAGCGCGATGCCATCGAGGAACCCCAGGCGCCGGTCGAGGAGGAGGCTTCCGTCGCGGTCGTCGAACCGGAAGTGGCGCCCGCGCCCGTGGTGGCAGAGGTTGCGGCACCGGTGGTGGAGCCAGTGCCGAGCGCGCCGCCTCGCCCCAGTACGCCCGCGCCGGCACCGGCGCCCGAGGCCAAGAAGCCGGGGAAGGAGAAGGAAAAACGCAAGGATCGGCACGCCGAGACGCCCGAACGCCAGCTGCATCTCGCGGCCGGCAAGAAGGCCCGCCGGCGCGATCGCGTCGTTCCGCGTGGTCCGGTGGTCACCAGCGTTACCGGCCAGCACGCCTTCGAGAAGCCGACGGCACCGATCGTGCGCGAAGTGGTGCTGCCGGAGACTGTGACGGTCGCGGAGCTTGCGCAAAAGATGTCGGTCAAGGCGGCGGAGGTCATCAAGGCGTTGATGAAGCTCGGCACCATGGTGACCATCAATCAGGTGCTGGATCGCGATACCGCGGCCATCGTGGTGGCCGAGTTGGGCCATACCGTAATCGAGGCAAAGCCTACCGACCCGGAAGCCTTGCTGGCGCTGGCGGAGGCCGAGGCGGCGCAGGGCGAGCCGCGCCCGCCGGTGGTGACGGTGATGGGTCACGTCGATCACGGCAAGACGTCGCTGCTCGACTACATCCGCAAGGCCAAGGTGGCGGCCGGCGAGGCCGGCGGCATCACCCAGCATATCGGCGCCTATCACGTGGAGACACCGCGTGGCGTGGTGACATTCCTGGATACGCCCGGCCACGAGGCCTTCACTGCGATGCGCGCGCGCGGCGCCAAGGCCACCGATATCGTCATTCTGGTGGTGGCCGCCGATGACGGAGTAATGCCGCAGACGGTGGAGGCGATCCATCACGCGCGCAACGCCAAGGTGCCGCTGGTGGTAGCGGTCAACAAGATCGACAAGCCCGAGGCGCAGCCGGAGCGCGTGCGCCAGGAACTGCTTCAGCACGAGGTAGTGCCGGAGGAGTTCGGCGGACAGGATATCTTCGTGGATGTCTCTGCCAAGACCGGCCAGGGCATCGACAAGCTGCTGGAATCGGTCCTGCTGCAGGCCGAAGTGCTGGAGCTCAAGGCGCGGCACGACGGCCCCGCGGCCGGCCTCGTGGTGGAGGCCCGGCTCGACAAGGGTCGCGGCCCGGTGGCGACGATCCTGGTGCAGCGCGGGACGTTGAAGCGCGGCGATGTGGTGCTTGCCGGGCGCGAGTTCGGGCGGGTGCGGGCGATGCTGGATGAAAAGGGCCGGCCGACCGACAACGCCGGGCCGTCGATCCCCGTCGAGGTGCTCGGGCTCTCCGGCGTGCCGAGCGCGGGCGATGAGGTGCTGGTCGTCGAGAGCGAGCGCAAGGCGCGCGAGATCGCGCTCTATCGCCAGGGCAAGTTCA
>CAZVUN010000121.1:0-3733 GCA_964629975.1 uncultured Acidiferrobacteraceae bacterium
GCGCCAGGCGCAGCAACGCGGGCGGCTCGCGCCCCGCGCGCGGGCAGGCGCTGCCGCTCGTGGCACCGGTGCGCAGCCACGTCTCGGTGTCGGCGTAGGCGAGCGCCCAGGCCTGGGCGGTCCACGGCACCGACAGGCAGGCCGGCGCCATGCTGAGCGGGGCGATGCCGGCCTGGCTCAGCACCTTGGTCCAGGTCTGCATCCGCGCGCGTGCGGTGACCGCGACCGCGAGCCGCCCGGCGCCTTCGTCCACGTAGGCGAAGTGCAATTGCTCCGGGTCCTCGAGCAGCTGCTCCTCGAGGGCGTAGGGCAGGGCCTGCATGATCTTGGCGCGGGCGCGCGTCGGCAGCGTGGCCTGCGTGAGCAGCGTGTCGGCCGCCGGTGTCCACACGTGCACGCGAGCGCTGCCGGCGAGCTCGCGGCATTCGAGGATGTCGGCGCAGCGACCGCGCTTGGCGTCTGCGCCGCCCGTGCGCCGCCACAGGATCGGTCCGGCCGTCTCCGGCCAGCCGGCGGGCAGCCACAGCTCCAGCACGCCGCTCGCAGCGCGCGTCGGGGCGGTCAGGCCGGCGAGGGGGTTACGAAGCTTGCTCAGCATCAGAGACGATCTGTAACGGGCGCGGGCGCTGCCACAGCACGAGGCTCTGCTTGTTGCCCTTGCGGTGGATCACGGCCTCGGTGCGCGACCAGATGCTGCCCACGCGCACGTCGACGTCCACCAGAAAATAGCTGCTCTTCACCGCGCGCGACAGTTCTTTCGGAAGCGTCGCGCCGGCCTGCAGGACGACATTGTCGAATTCGCCGATGTTGGTGAAGCCCTTGGCCTCGCGCACCTGCATGACCGTCCTGGCGGCAGCGTCGCCACCGGCCGGAAACATCGCGGCCAGCAGCGCCTGCGATGCGGTGTTGACGTTGATCTCGGTGGGCGCCGGCAGGGCGATCAGGAGCGGACGCAGCGCGTCCACCGTCTCCTTGGTGAAACCCCTTATCAGCCGAAGCTCATCCACGCTCTGTAACGCCTGGTTCCCTGCCCGGTAGGGCACGGGCAGCGACAGGTATTCTATGTCTTTCGAGTCCCCGCCGTAACGTTGCGGATTGTTGTCGATCCATTTGAACAGGCCATCGACCAGGTTCGGGTCCTGCTTGACGCTGATGAGCAGCCGGCGCAGCACGTCCAGGTCGGGGCCGCTGGGGGCGTTGCCGCGCAGCACGTTGTTGAGATTGAACCGCGCCTGCGCATCGGACACGGCGATGGCTACCGTGCCCCCTTCGAACGGCAGCACCAGCGGCTTGGCCCACTTTTCCAGCAGGCTGTCGACGTTCGGGTCGCGCCGCAGGTCCTCTTCCAGGATCACGATGGCGTAGGCGAGCGCCCCCTGCCGCACGGACTCGACGGTGGCGCGATCGGTGGCATTCTGCACCTGGCGCAGCCACAACTGCTGGCGAAAGCCAAGGTAGGTGGCCACCGTGGCCACGATCGCCACCACCAGCATGGCGGTCACGAGGGCAAGCCCCCGTTGCCTAGCGATTGACGAGGAACACACGCTTGAGCTCTCCGCGGCCGCGGAGCTGGAGGGTCATCTCGACCGCGCTCGGGGGCGGCATCGCCGTTGGCAACGTGCCCGTGGCGGCGGCCGGCCAGGTCGCAAGCCAGCCGCCCGCCGGTCCGTAGAAACGCGCCTCGAAACCCTCCACGTCCTCGAGCAGCACCGATTCCTGCGGCTTGGTGGTGGGCGCGCGGTCCAGCACCGGCCAGGTGAGGCGCCACAGCTTGCCGTCGGCGAAGCGGTAGGCCACGCGCTGCAAGTCGGAGTGCGGCCCCGGTGCCACGTTGAGCACACCGCCGCGCGTGAACTCCACCGCCGGCTCGCCCAGCGCACGCGTGTCGGTCGGCCGTCCTTCGAACGCCGGCCGCGGGTTGCCGTCGACGTCACGAATCGGGCGCGCCCGCGCGTGCAGCAGGTCATCCTCGATGCGCAGGAACGCGCGCGCGAGCCCCGTCCAGTAGGTGCGCTCGGCATCCACCCGGTCGCGGGATTCGAGGACCTGCACGAGGCCGCCGTAGGCCATGGCCGAGAACAGCGCGAACACGCCGATCGCGACCAGCAGCTCGAGCAGGGTGAAACCGCGTGCGTGGGCGCGCGCCATGGCTACCTCGGCGCCGGCGGTGCGGCTGCGGCGCCACCCGGCGACCCGAGCGCCGGTTCTGTGCCCGCGGCCGATTGCGTGAGGAAGCCGCTGACGCGCGCCAGCACGTGGTCGTCGCCCGGTCCGCGCACCTCGATGTCGATGCGGCGCACCTCCGGTGCCTCGGTGCCCGATACCTTCTCGCGCACACGCCACTCGGTGCCGAGCAACGTGGTGCGATCGTCCCGGGTGTCGATCGCCGGCCAGGTGCGCGCGAGGCGCTGCAGCGTGAGGCGGTCCTGCGCCACCCAAAGCGCCACGGTGCGCAGGCGCATCTCGGCGGCCACGTCGATGCCCTGGGCGAGTGCGCGCATCACCGCGCTCATCGCGATGGCCAGCACGGCGAGCGCGACCAGCACCTCGATCAGCGTGAATCCCGCCAGCCGCGGAAGACTACGACAGCCGCTCGCTGCGCCGCGTGCCATTGGCGAGGCCCTCGAGGCGCCAGCTCACCTCGCCGGCGCGGAATTCGACGCGGAAGGGCGGCAGCAGACCGCTCGGGTCGATGACGAGATCGAGCCGCCCCGCGTCGGCCGAGGCGCCCTCGACCGCGGCGGCGCTGATCTCGATGCCCGCGGGCAGGCGGTGTGTGCGGTACAACTCGTCGTTGCCGACGGCGACCAGTTTGCCCTTGTCGTCCGGGGTGCGAAACGTGTAGCCGTCGCGCGCCAGGCTGAGCACGTACACGCGCCCATTGAGGATCGCCTCCTCCTCGGCGGCTTGCAGTACCAGCGCCAGGCGCTGGGCCTCGTCCCTGACCTGGTCGGAGGCGTCGCGCGTGAGATTGAGCCCGATGAGTCCGATCACCACGGTGATGATCAGCAAGATGACGATCAGCTCGATCAGGGTGAAGCCGCAGGCGCGTCTTCCTTGACGCGCGGCCCTCGACTTCATCCAGAAGTCGAAGGTCGCTCTTGCGCATCCCTGCGCCCGCGACACTTGTGCATCCTGCACATCGCCGCAGGCGCGTCGTCCCTCGGCTCTGGCATCCTGCTTCGCTCTACCTCCTCCGTCCCTGGCGTTGTGACGCGCGGCCTGCTGCACAGGGATGTGCGAATGCGGCGTGAGGCCAGGGACGGGCCGAAGCCGCCTCGACTTCATCCGGAAGTCGAAGCCGCAGGCGCGTCGTCCCTGACGCGCGGCCCTCGACTTCATCCGGAAGTCGAAGCTCGCTCTTGCGCATCCCTGCGCCCGCGACACGTGTGCATCCTGCACATCGCCCGCGGCGGCGGGGGTGGTGACAGCGCGGCTGAGGCCGCGCGCCGGCGTGGGTGAGGCGGGCACGCCGTCTAGGAACCCCATGAACCGATGTCGGCGTCGTAGCCTTCGCCACCCGGGCGGCCGTCGGCGCCATAACTGAAGACGTCGATCTCGCCGCGCACGCCGGGATTGAGGTACTGATAGTCATTGCCCCACGGGTCCTTCGGCAGGCGCTCGATGTAGCCTCCCGTCTTCCAGTTGCGCGGCGGCTCGCCGGTCTCGGGCTTGCGAACCAGCGCCGCCAGGCCCTGGTCGGGGCTCGGGTACACGCCGTTGTCGAGGCGGT
>CAZVUN010000121.1:3833-8832 GCA_964629975.1 uncultured Acidiferrobacteraceae bacterium
GTGCAGGGATGCACGAGTCCAGGGCCGCGCGGGAGCGCGCCTGGCCCGCGTGGCGCGCACGCATGGCACGGAGGTTACGCAGCATGGGTTGGCCTCACTTGATCAACTGATTCATCTGGAAGATCGGCAGCATAATGGCAATGACGATAAAAAGCACGATCAGCCCCATCACCAGGATCAGCACCGGCTCGAGCAGCGCGGTGAGACCCTTGACCCAGTTCTCGAGCTCGCGCGCCTGCGCCTCGGCCGCGCGCGTCAGCATGGTATCGAGCTTGCCGCTCGCCTCGCCGCTGGCGATGAGATGAATGACGAGCGGCGGGAAGACGCGCGCCTTGTCGAGCGCGCGTGACAGTGAGGCGCCCTCGCGCACCTGGCGCAAGGCATCCTCGACAGCATCGCGCATCGGCAGGCTGGTCACGAGCGGACCGGCGGCGGCGAGTGCATTGAGCAGGGGCACGCCGCTCGCAGTGAGGATGCCGAGCGTGTCGGCGAAGCGCGCCGCGTTGACGCCGCGCACGATGCGCCCGATTGCCGGCATGCGCAGCAGCGTGAAGTGCCAGCGCCGGCGCACGTCCTCGCTCTTGAGCGCGATGTGTGCGGCGAGCAGACCGGCAGCGCCGCCGCCGAGCCACAGCCACCAGGTGGCCTTCATGAAGTCGCTGGTCGCGATCAGCGCGCGCGTGGCGAGCGGCAGCGCCTGCCCGGTGTTGGCAAACACGCGCGTGACCTGCGGCACCACGAAGATGAGCAGCATGCTGACCACACCGATGGCCACGAACGTCACGAGCGCCGGGTAGATGAAGGCGAGCAGTACCTTCTGCCGCAGCGCCTGGCGGTTCTCGGTGTATTCGGCAAGCCGCTCGAGCACCTCCGGCAGGCGCCCGGACTGCTCGCCGGCGTCGATCATGGCGCGGTAGATGTCGGGAAACGCCTGCGGGAAGGCGGCGAGGCTGCGGGCGAGCGACTGGCCCTCGACCAGCCGGGCACGCACCCCGGCCACCACCGCGCGCGTGCGCGCCGATTCGCTCTGCTGGCCGAGGACGTTGAGGCACTCCTCGAGCGTGAGGCCGGCGCGTACCAGCGTGGCGAACTGGCGGGTGAGCAGCGCGAGGTCATTGCTCGAGATGCCACGGCGCAGGCCGATGCGCGGTTCGCGCGCGCCGCCCGCACCCCGGGCGGCGATGGGCGCGACGCGCAGCGGCGTGAGCCCGCGTTCGCGCAGCGTCGCGCGCACCAGGCGTTCGGCGTCGCCGTCGAGCACGCCGTTGACGGTGCGGCCGGTGCGATCGAGTGCCTGGTATTCGAAGGCGGGCATCGTGGAGTCAGTCGCGGGTGTCGAGTCTCGAGTTAGAGGAGAAATTGGCGCGACAGGGGATCAGCCCGAGACCCGGAACCCGAAGCCGAGACTACTCCCGCGAGACGCGCAGCACTTCTTCCAGCGTGGTATAGCCGTCGCGCACCCAGCGCAGGCCGTCCTCGCGCAGATTGCGCATGCCGAGCGTGCGCGCATGTTCGCGCAGGCGGTCCTCCGAGGCGCTGTCGTGAATGAGCGCGCGCATGGCGTCATCGACGATCAGCAGCTCGAAGATGCCGGTGCGCCCCTGATAGCCGGTGTGGCCGCAGGCCTCGCAGCCGACCGGGCTGTACAGCTCGACACCGTCGGCCACGCCATTGCGGAACTGCAGCAGCCGCCGTTCGGCGGCATCCCGCGCGCGGGCGCGGCGGCCCGCGGGGCAGAGCTTGCGCACCAGACGCTGCGCCAGCACGCCGAGCAGGCTCGAGGCCACCAGGAACGGCTCGACACCCATGTCGACGAGACGCGTGACCGCGCCGGCCGCGTCGTTGGTGTGCAACGTGGCGAGCACCAGGTGACCGGTGAGCGAGGCCTGCACCGCGATCTGCGCAGTCTCAAGGTCGCGAATCTCGCCGATCATGATGATGTCCGGGTCCTGGCGCAGGATGGCGCGCAGGGCGCGGGCGAACGTGAGGTCGACCTTGGGATTGACCTGGGTCTGGCCGATGCCCGGCAGGTCGTACTCGATCGGGTCCTCGACCGTCATGATGTTGTGGCGCTGCGTGTCGAGCTGGCCAAGCGCGGCGTAGAGCGTCGTGGTCTTGCCCGAACCCGTGGGTCCCGTGACCAGGATGATGCCGTGCGGCTGGTTGATGAGCTTGTCGAGCGTGTTGAGCGTCTCGCGCGGCATGCCGAGCGAGGTCAGGTTGAGACGCCCGGCCTGCTTGTCGAGCAGGCGCATCACCACGCGCTCGCCGTGCGCGGTGGGCAGGGTCGAGACGCGCACATCGACCGGACGGCCGGCGAGGCGCAGGGTGATGCGGCCGTCCTGCGGCTGGCGTTTCTCGGCGATGTCGAGACGCGCCATGATCTTGATGCGCGAGACGATCACGCCGTGCGCGGCCTGTGGCGGTTCGAGCACGTCGCGCAGCACGCCGTCGACCCGAAAGCGCACCACCGAGCGGGTTTCGAATGCCTCGATGTGGATGTCCGAGGCGTTCTCGCGCACTGCCTGTGACAGCACCGCGTTGATGAGGCGCACGATCGGCGCGTCGTCCTCGCTTTCGAGCAGGTCCGCCACCTGGGGGAGGTGGTCGGCGAGTTCCTTGAGATCGGCGTTGTCGCCGAGGTCATCGACGATCTGCAGGGCGTGCGACTTGCCGCGCTCGTAGGCACGGTTGAGCGCGGTGTCGAATTGCTCGGGGGCCAGCTCCTGCAGCACCACCGGCTGGCCGGTGGCGCGGGTGAGCTCGGCGAGCACCGCGGCCGGCACGCCGGGCCTGGCCCACACCTCGAGCCCGCCGTCGGCGAGCCGCGCAGCGATCACGCCATGACGCTTGGCGAAGTGGTAGGGCAGGCGCTCGGTCCAGCGCGGGTCGAGCGTTTCCAGGTTGGGTGCGCTGCTCATGCGGCGGTCACTGCCCGGCCGGCACGACGTTCGGGCCGGACTCCGACAAGTCGGGCGGCGGCCCGAGCGGCCGGTCGGGCTCGGCCGCGCCATCGCCGCCCGGTTTCGCCTCCTTGGGCTTCGGTTCGGCCGGGGCGAAGCGCTGGTACAGATCCTGGCGCTCGACGTCCGCGCCCGGCACTCGGGCGCGCAGGTAGTCGTAGCGGTCGGTGGTGAGCTGGTAGCCGGCGTCCGCGGTGCGGATGATGGTCGGGCGCAGGAACACCATGAGGTTGGTCTTCTCGTTGACCTTCTCGCTGTAGCGGAACAGCGCCCCGAGCAGCGGTATGTCGGACAGCAGCGGCACGCCGCTCACGCTGTCGGAGACGCGGTCCTCGATCAGGCCGCCGAGCACGACGGTCTGGCCGTCGTCGACCGCGACCTTGGTCTCGATGGTGCGCTTGTTGAACACGACGTTGCCGGCAATGGCGGTCGCGGCCCGGTCCACGTCCGAGACCTCCTGGCTGATGTCGAGCTTGATGGTGCCGCCGTCGCCGATCTGCGGCTTGATCTTGAGCTTGAGGCCAACCTCTCTGCGATCGACGGTGTTGAACGGATTGGTGGTGGCGCCGGCGCCGCTGGCCGGCAGGACGAACGAGCCGGTGGTGATGGGCACATCGCTGCCGACCAGGATCTTGGCCTCGGCGTTGTCGAGGGTCACCAGATTGGGCGTCGACAGGATGTTGCCGATGCTCTTTTCCTGCAGCGCGCGCGCCAGGCCGCCAAGGCCGCGCACCGTGGTGCCGTCGGCGAGCGTGATCTCCGGGCCGACGATGGCGAGCAGCAGACCGTTGGCCAGGCCCAATGCCGTTTTGGGATCGGCGATCGCGCCCGCGATCGAGGGCTTGGCGCCGACGAAATTGGTGGCGCCGCCGACTGCGCCCTCACCGGCCTTGCCGACGCTGGCCCACTGGAAACCGAGCTCGTAGCTCTTCTTCTGGTTGACGGCGGCGATGAGTGACTCGACGTAGACCTGGGCGCGACGCACGTCGAGCTTCTCGATGACCGCGCGCAGGTTGTTGTACACCGCATCCGTGGCGCTGATGATGAGCGCGTTGGTGGCCTCGTCGGCCTGGATGAGCGAGGCCTCGGCGGCGCGCCCCACGCCCGGCTTGACCCCGGGGGTCGGCACCGCCGGCGCGCCTGGCACACTCGCCGCCGCGCGCGCCTCGCCGGCGAGGATGCCGCGCAACACCTCGGCGATCTTCACCGCCTCGGCGTTCTTCAGGTAGATGACGCGCGTCTGGCCGCCGGCCAGGGCGGGTACGTCGAGCTTGGCGATGAGCGCGCGCAACTGCGCCAGTCGCCCGGGGCTGTCGGTGCGGATCAGCAGGCTGTTGGTGCGCAGATCCGGAATGATGGTAAAGCGGTCGCCACCGATGCCGGCCGCAACGCCCGGTTGCGCCGGGGCGGCGACGCCGGCCGCGCCGGCGCGTGTCAGGCGCGAGATGAGCTCGCCGATGTCGGCGGCCGAGGCATGCTTGAGCGGGATCACCGTGACGTCGGCGGAGTCCTCCTTGTCGAGCTTCTCGACGATGCGCGCCATGCGGCGAATGTTGTCGGCGTAGTCGGTAATGATGAGCGCGTTGGCCGGCTCGTAGGCCGACAGCTGGCTGGTCGGCGCCATCAGCGGCCGCAGCAACGGCACGAGCTGATTGGCGCTGGCGTGCTCGACCACGATCACGTGCGTGGCGATCTGCTCGCCGCCGCCCGGTACGCCTTTGACAAAGACACCGGCGTTCTGCTTGGCCTCGCCGACCGGCACGACCTTGACCACACCGCCGGGGCCATCCACCACCGAGAAGCCTTGCGCCTTGAGTGCCGAGACGAAGATCTGGTAGGCGGCGTTGGTCGACACCGGCTTCGCCGAGATGATCGTGACCTGGCCCTTGACGCGCGGGTCGAGCAGGAAATTGCGCCCGGTCATCTGCGCCACGGTGCGCACCACTGCCTGGATGTCCGCGGCCTGGAAGTTGAGCAGCACCTCGCCCGGCTTGACCGGCACCGGCGCGCCCGGCGCGCTGGCGGCGGGTGCAGGC
>CAZVUN010000122.1:0-8778 GCA_964629975.1 uncultured Acidiferrobacteraceae bacterium
GCGCGGGGCCGCGCCGCGGGAGCCCGGCACCATGCGCGGCGCCCCGCGCGCCCGCCGCGCGCGCCTGCTGTCCTGGCCGCTGCTGGCGCGCGCCTACCTGTGGCTCGGCATGCTGGAGGCGCTCGCGGCGATGGCGGCGTTCTTCTTCGTGCTGCTGCTCGCCGGCTGGCAGCACGGCGAGCGCCTGGCGCCGCACGACCCGCTGTACCTGCAGGCCACCACGGCGTGCCTGGCCGCGATCATCGTCATGCAGGCGGTCAATCTGTTCGTGTGCCGCAGCGACCATGCCAGCGCCTTCGCGGCCGGCGCGCGGCCCAACCGCCGGCTGTTCGCCGGGCTTGCCGTGGAGGGCGCGCTGCTGGCGCTGATCGTCTACACGCCGGGGGGCAACGCGCTGCTCGGCACGGCGCCGCTCGATGCGTCGGTGTGGCTGTTCCTGCTGCCGTTTGCGGCGGGGATGCTCGCGCTCGAGGAGCTGCGCAAGCTCTGGGGGCGATCGCGCGCTAGATCTTCGGGAGCGTGACGCCGCGCTGGCCCTGGTACTTGCCGCCGCGGTCGCGGTAGGAGGTCTCGCAGACCTCATCGCCCTCGATGAACAGCACCTGGGCGACACCCTCGTTGGCGTAGATCTTGGCCGGCAGCGGCGTGGTGTTGGAGAACTCGAGCGTCACGTGCCCCTCCCACTCGGGCTCCAGGGGCGTCACGTTGACGATGATGCCGCAGCGCGCATAGGTGCTCTTCCCGAGGCAGATGGTGAGCACGTTGCGCGGGATGCGGAAGTACTCGACGGTGCGGGCGAGCGCAAAGGAGTTCGGCGGGATGATGCACACCGGGCCCTTGAAGTCGACGAAGCTGTTCGGGTCGAACTGCTTGGGATCGACGATGGTCGAGTTGATGTTGGTGAAGATCTTGAACTCATCCGAGCAGCGCACGTCGTAGCCGTAGCTCGAGGTCCCGTACGAGACCATGGCGCCCTCGCCGTTGCGCTTGACCTGATTGGGCTCGAACGGCTCGATCATGCCGTGCTCGAGCGCCATGCGCCGGATCCACTTGTCCGCCTTGATTCCCATGGGCGGCGTATTGTGCCGGAAAGACCCCACAACGCAAAGAGGCCGGATCGCCCGGCCTCTCTGGCGCGAACAGCGTTTGCGCGTGCGCTCAGGTGTTCTGGATGACGATGCTCGGGAACTTGAGCGAGAAGTCCTTCTTCTGCAGCGACAGCTTGGCGGCCACGCGCCGGGCGATCTCGCGGTAGATCTGCGCGATGCGGCACTCGGGGTCGGCCACCACCGTCGGCTTGCCGGCGTCGGTCTCCTCGCGGATGCGGATGTCGAGCGGCAGGGCGCCGAGGAAATCGACGTCGTACTGCTCGGCCATGCGGCTGCCGCCGCCGCTGCCGAAGATGTGCTCCTCGTGGCCGCACTTCGAGCAGATGTGCGTGCTCATGTTCTCGATCACGCCAAGCACCGGAATCTCGACCTTCTCGAACATCTTGAGGCCCTTGCGCGCATCGAGCAGCGCGATGTCCTGCGGCGTGGTGACGATGATCGCGCCGGTGACCGGCACCTTCTGCGCGAGGGTGAGCTGGATGTCGCCGGTGCCGGGCGGCAGGTCGATGATGAGATAATCGACGTCCTTCCAGTTGGTGTCGCGCAGCAGCTGCTCGAGCGCCTGCGTCACCATCGGACCGCGCCAGATCATCGGCGTCTCTTCGTCGATCAGGTAACCGATCGACATCGATTGCAGGTGATAGCTGCTGATCGGCTCGAGCGACTTGCCGTCCTTGGACTCCGGCTTCATGTTGACGCCGAGCATGCGCGGCTGCGACGGCCCGTAGATGTCGGCATCGAGGATGCCGACGCTGGCGCCTTCGGCGGACAGCGCGAGCGCCAGGTTGACCGCCACCGTGGACTTGCCCACCCCGCCCTTGCCGGAGGCCACGGCGATGATGTTCTTGATCCCGGGGATCGGCTTCACGCCCTTCTGCACGCCGTGCGAGGCGATCGCCGAGGAAATGTTGATGGTCACGCCCTTGACGCCCGGCAGCGCCGCGACCTTCTCCTTGAGCCTGGCGGCGAGGCTGTCCTTCGAGCCCTTGGCCGGGTAGCCGAGCACCACGTCGACCTTGACCGCCTCGCCGTCGAGCGCGATGTTCTTCACCGCCTTGGCCGTGACCAGGTCGGTCTCGAGATAAGGGTCGATCACCTCTTTCAGGGCCGATTCCACCTGCTGCTGGGTCACACCCGCCATTGAACTAGTCTCCGCATTCGCTGCTTGGGAAAGGGGGCGAAATGCTACACCGCGCCCGGGCAAAAGTCATGACAGCGCCCCGCGTGCGAGGCGCGCAAACCACGAATTTCCCTTAAGATAACGGGGCCAAAACCCGCCGCGCCCGACTGGATCAACCAATGGCCGCTCAACAACGCCGCATCCTCGTCACCAGCGCCCTGCCCTATGCCAATGGCCCGATCCATCTGGGCCATCTGGTCGAGTACATCCAGACCGATATCTGGGTGCGCTTCCAGAAACTTCAAGGCAACGAGTGCTGGTACGTGTGCGCCGACGACACCCACGGCACGCCGGTGATGCTGCGCGCCCAGCAGGAGGGCATCACGCCCGAGCAGCTGATCGAGCGCATGCACGCCGAGCATCGCCGCGACTTCGACGGCTTCCTGGTCGGGTTCGACAACTACTACTCCACGCACTCCCCGGAAAACCGCAGGCTTGCCGAGGACATCTACCGCCGCCTCAAGGCCGCCGGCCACATCGTCGCGCGCACCATCAAGCAGGCCTACGATCCGGTCAAGCAGATGTTCCTGCCGGATCGCTTCATCCGCGGGGAGTGCCCGCGCTGCGGGGCAAAGGACCAGTATGGCGATTCCTGCGAGGTGTGCGGCGCGACCTACGCGCCGACCGAGCTCAAGAACCCGGTCTCGGCGCTGTCCGGCGTGCCGCCGGTTGAAAAGGAGTCCGAGCACTTCTTCTTCAAGCTCGGCGACTTCGAGGACGCGCTGCGTGCGTGGCTCTTTCCCGACATCACCGCCCCGCGCCACGTGCAGCCCGAGGTCGCCAACAAGCTCGATGAGTGGTTCACGCAAGGCCTCAAGGACTGGGACATCTCGCGCGATGCACCGTACTTCGGCTTCGAGATCCCGGAGGCGCCGGGCAAGTACTTCTACGTGTGGCTCGATGCGCCGATCGGCTACATGGCCAGCTTTCAGAACCTGTGTGCGCGCGCGGGCCTCAGGTTCGAGGACTTCTGGGCCAAGGATGCGGCGAGCGAGCTCTACCACTTCATCGGCAAGGACATCCTGTACTTTCACGCGCTGTTCTGGCCGGCGATGCTCACGGGCGCGGGCTACCGCAAGCCCACGGCCATCTTCGCGCACGGCTTCCTCACGGTGAATGGCCAGAAGATGTCGAAGTCGCGCGGCACCTTCATCAATGCGCGCACCTATCTCGAGCACCTCAATCCCGAGTACCTGCGCTACTACTTCGCCGCCAAGCTCGGCGCGCGCGTGGAGGACATCGACCTCAATCTGGATGACTTCGTCGCGCGCATCAACAGCGACGTCATCGGCAAGTTCATCAACATCGCCAGCCGCTCGGCGGGCTTCATCAGCAAGCGCTTCGACGGCCGGCTGTCCTCCACCTGGATCGGGCCGGAGATCGAGATGGTCGACCTCGTGCACCAGTCGGCCGAGGCGATCGCGCGCTTCTATGAAGAGCGCGAGTACGGCCAGGCGCTGCGCGAGGTCATGCGCCTGGCCGACCTGGTCAACCAGTATTTCGACCAGAACAAGCCCTGGGAGCTCGCCAAGGACCCGCACCACGCGCAACGCCTGCACGACGTGTGCAGCCGCAGCCTCGAGGCGTTCCGGGTGCTCGCGCTGTACCTGAAGCCGGTGCTGCCCCGGCTCAGTGCCGAGGTCGAGAAGTTCCTCAACATCGCCCCACAGCAGTGGGCCGATGTCACCCGGCACCTGCAACCCGGACACCGCATCAACCCCTACCGGCACCTCGCCACGCGCGTCGAGCCGGCCCAGGTCGATGCCATGCTGAACGCCAGCAAAGAGAGCCTGAAGATGACCGCGACCCAAGCCACCCCAGCGCCCGCCGGCGGCGCGGAGCCGAACAAGCCGGAGATCTCGATCGATGAGTTCGGCAAGATCGACCTGCGCATCGCGCGCATCGTCGCCGCCTCCTACGTCGAGGGCGCGGACAAGCTGCTGCAGCTCACGGTCGACGCCGGCGAGGGCAGGACGCGCAACATCTTCGCCGGCATCCGCGCGGCCTATGACCCGAAGACGCTCGAGGGCCGGCTCACCGTGATCGTCGCCAACCTCGCGCCGCGCAAGATGAAGTTCGGCGTCTCCGAGGGCATGGTGCTGGCCGCCGGCCCGGGCGGCAAGGACCTGTGGATCCTCGCGCCCGACGCTGGCGCGCAGCCGGGGATGCGCGTCAAGTAACACCCCGCGCACCATGACGCCGTACGCGCTCACGGTATTCCTAAGCGCGTTCCTGCTGTTCCAGGTGCAGCTCATCCTGGGCAAGTACCTGCTGCCGTGGTTCGGCGGGGCGGCGGCGGTGTGGACGACCTGCATGCTGTTCTTCCAGGTGCTGCTGCTCGCCGGGTACGCCTACGCGCACTGGCTGAACGCGCGCCTGACGCTGCGCGCGCAGCGCCGCCTGCACAGCGCGTTGCTGCTGGTCTCACTCGCCTGGCTCGCGGGACAAGAGCTCGCGTGGGGCCGTGCGCTGCTCGCCGGCGCGGAGTGGAAACCGCTCGGCAGCGATGCGCCGATTGCGCAGTTGCTCGCCGTGCTCGCGGTCGCGGTCGGGCCGCCGTTTCTGGTGCTGGCCACGACCGGTTCGCTGTTGCAGGCCTGGTTCAGCCGCGCGCACCCGCAACAGTCGCCGTACCGGCTCTACGCCCTGTCCAATCTCGGCTCGCTGCTCGGGCTGCTCAGCTACCCGTTTGTCATCGAGGTGCTGGTGCCGCTTCGGGGCCAGGCGCTCGGCTGGCTGCTCGGCTACGGCGCCTTCGCGCTCGGTATCCTGTGGTGCGCGCATCAGGCGCGCGCCGCCGAGAGCGGCGCGGCAGCGCCCATCCCGCAACCGGCGCACGGTCGTCCCCCGACGCGCGCGCAGTTCGCCTTGTGGTTCGCGTTCGCGGCCTGCGCCGCGACGCTGCTGCTCGCCATCACCAACCAGATGACACAGGAGGTCACGGCCGTGCCCTTCCTGTGGATGCTGCCGCTCGTGCTGTACCTGCTGTCGCTCATCCTGTGTTTCGGCAACCGGCGCTGGTACCGGCGCGGCCTGTACCTCGCCGCGCTGCTGCCGGCGCTGGCCTTCGCCACGCTGCTGCTCAAGCACGGCGCGCGCGTGCCGTGGCTGGCGCAGATCGGCGTGTGGAGCTTCGTGCTGTTCGTCTGCTGCATGGTTTGTCACGGCGAGATCGTACGGCGCAGGCCCGCGGCGCGTTACCTCACGCGCTTCTACCTGGCGATCACCCTGGGCGGTGCGGCCGGCGGCCTGTTCGTCGGCCTCGTCGCCCCGCTCGCGTTCCGCGGCCTCTGGGAGCTGCCGATCGCGCTGGTGCTGTGTGCGGCACTGGTCATGACGCTGCTGGTGCGCGAGCGGCGCTCGTTTCTGTATCACGGCTCGCCGACCGCGGCGGTCGCCGCGCTGTTCGCCGCGCTGTGGGTCGCGGGGTTCGTGTTCGGCGAGCGGCTGGTGAGCGCGGCGCCCGAGACCCCGGCCACGCCCGAGCCGTCGCCCGGGCATCTGCTGCTCACGATCGGCGCGACCTACCTGGCACAACGCCGCTGGTGCACAGCGCCGGCCGGGGCGCGCAGTCACGCGGCCGTGCGCCGCGGCATGCTGGCGGGGGCCGTGCTGGTGTTCGCGCTCACGCACGCGTGGCTCGCGGCCGAGCCCGGCGTCGAGCGCGTGGCGAGCGCGCGCAATTTCTACGGAATGCTGCAGGTGCTCGAGGAAGACGCCGGCCACCCCACGCTGCACACGCGCATCCTGCGCCACGGGCACATCCTGCACGGCTTTCAGTTCCAGGCGGCGGAGTACCGGCAGCTGCCCAACGCCTACTACGGCCCGGGCAGCGGCATCGCGCTCGCCATCGAGCAGCATCCGGCACGCAGCCGCGGCCTGCGCCTTGGCGTCGTGGGTCTCGGCACCGGCACGCTCGCCGCGTACGGGCGGGCGCACGACAGCCTGCGCTTCTACGAGCTCAACCCGGAGGTGGTGCGGCTGGCGGCCGGTCCGCAGGCGCTGTTCACCTTCACGCGCGACAGCGCCTCGCGCATCGAGGTCGTGCCGGGCGATGCGCGCCTGGCGCTCGAACGCGAACTCGCGCAGGGCGCCGCCCAGGACTTCGACATCCTGGCGATCGACGCCTTCACCAGCGACGCCATTCCCGCGCACCTGCTGACGCGCGAGGCGATCGCGCTGTATCGCGCGCATCTTGCGCCCGCGCACGGCGTGCTGGCGGTGCACATCAGCAACCGCAACCTCGACCTGCGCCCGGTGCTGGCCGGCGCGGCCGCGCACCTGGACCTGGGCATGGCGGTCATCGAAGCGGACGAATCGACCACGGGCTATGCCAGCACCTGGGTGCTGCTCACGGCCGATCGCGCCTGGCTCGAACAACCCGCCATCGCCGCCGCCACGCAGCCGCCACCGCGGCGGCGCGTGCTGTGGACCGATGACTACAGCAATCTGCTCGGCGCGCTCAAGCTGTAAACCGCACGCTGTTTGACCGGCGCCGTTGCGCGCCGGCGGCAAACGCGGTTATAAGAATGGCGCGGTATCCGTCACAACCCCCCTTGTCGAGAGAGGCAAACCATGAAGACTGCACGCCACCTTGGACTGGCTGTCGTACTGATCACACTCCCGGCCCTGGCCGCCGATGACATGGGCGCGCGCGGCGAGGCCGCGCGCAACACCGCCAAGCAGTTCCAGACGACGCTGCAAGGCGAGCTGCAGGCCGCCATCAAGAACGGCGGACCGGTGAACGCCATTGAGGTGTGCAGCAAGCGCGCCCCGCAGATCGGTGCGCAGCTGTCCAAGCAATACGGCGGCAAGGTCGCGCGCACCAGCCTCAAGCTGCGCAACGCCGACAACATTCCCGATGACTGGGAGCGCAAGGTGCTGCAACTGTTCGAGATCCGCAAGAAGGGCGGCGAGAACCCGGCCAACATCGAGTTCTACGAGGTCGTCGAGGCGGCCGGCAAGAAGGAATTCCGCTACATGAAGGCGATCCCCATCCCGGAGGGTGCCCCCTGCCTCAACTGCCACGGCACCGACATCGACCCCAAGGTGCAGGCCAAGCTGAAGGAGCGCTATCCGCTCGATCAGGCCACCGGCTACGAGCGCGGCGCATTGCGCGGCGCCTTTACGCTGCGCCAGCCGCTGTAACCGCTGCACACTGACCCCGCCAGCGGCGGCGGGGTCAGTAGATGCCGGGAAAGAAACGCTTCACGCGCCGCTGGTACGCGGCGTAGCCGGCGTAGTGGGCGTTGAGCCAGCGCTCCTCGCGTGCGGCCTTGCGGTCGAAGAACACCAGCACCACGAGCGCGTAGGCCAGACCCCAGAGGCTCTGCCACCACAGCGCCCAGCCGACCGAACCGACGATCAGGCCGCTGTAGATCGGATGGCGCATGCGCGCGTAGATGCCATGCTCGCGCAGGCGGCTGCCGTCGCGCGGATGCGGAAACGGCGTGAGCGCATCGCCCAGCGTCACGAGCCCCAGCAGGCTGAACACCCCGCCCACGGCGGTGAGCGCAAAGCCGGTCCACTGCACCGCAGCGCTGAAGCCGAGCGCGCCAGCCCCGCTCGCCAGCGGGATCGCAAACGCGCCCAACAGCACCGGGACCTGCGCCGCGACCCACCAGCCGCCGCGCGCCCCAAACCCGCTCCCGCGCGGGGCTGGACTCGCACGTCCCTGTGCGTCGCCGCGCGCCCCAAACCCGCTCCCGGCAACTGCATCCTGCGTTGCCCTACCTCCCGCCATCCCTGGCGGTCGCCGCGACGGGGCTGGACTCGCGACGTGCAGGATGCACGAGTGCCGCGCAGGCCAGGACGGCCGCGAGCGGCCACGTCCCTGTGCGTCGCCGCGCGCATGAGAGGTGTGTGGCCGTTGGCGTTCGCGGTCCTTCATTCGGCATCAGCAGTCTTGGGTGCATTATTGCCGCTGGCGGAGGCGGTTGCCATACTCCTGCCTCATGGAGCACACCGCTGACCTCGTTGCACGTGTCGATGCCTGCCTGCCGCAGACCCAGTGCACGCGCTGCGGCTACCCGCGCTGCCGCGCCTATGCCGCGGCGATCGCGCGCGGTGAGGCCGGCATCAATCAGTGTCCACCGGGGGGCACGGTCACGATCGCGGCACTCGCCGCCCTGCTCGCGCGGCCGGTCACGCCGCTCGATCCGGCGCGCGGCACCCACGGTCCGCGGCTGTGTGCCGTGATCGACGAGGCGCGCTGCATCGGCTGCCGCAAGTGCCTGGATGTCTGTCCGGTCGATGCCATCATCGGCGCGCGCAAGCTCATGCACACCGTGATCGCCGCCGAGTGCAGCGGCTGTGCGCTGTGCCTGCCGCCCTGCCCGGTCGACTGCATTCTTATGATACCCGTCCCGAACCCGGCCGATCCGGCAAGCCCGTGGCCCGAGTACGCGCGCGCCGACACCGAGCGCTGGCGCGCGCGCAGCGAGGCACGCACCGCGCGGGCGGAGCGCCGCCGGCAGGAGCGGCTGGCGG
>CAZVUN010000123.1:0-8602 GCA_964629975.1 uncultured Acidiferrobacteraceae bacterium
GTTGAGGGACAAAATTAGTTGCCGATCAGGGGACAATTAGCATTGGCGCTGACAAAGGCCCGCTCGCGCGGGCCTTTGCCTTTTTGGGGCTAGGATGAGAACCCCTTGGGGGTCCGACTAAGGATCGCCGGGAGGCGATCCCGAATAGCTCCGCGCAGCGCAGCTGGCCCGAAGGGCGGCACCATGGGAGGTGCGAGTAATACTAGCCACCCAGCCATACAAACACAGAACCCGCCTTCGTGGCGGGTCTAGCTCTTGTTGAGGGGTGATGCCCCGGATTCGATGGCCAAGTTGAGGCACGAACACATACCGCGAGAGTCGGGATGCCATGTGTACTGCGCAATGCCGCCCCGTCAGCCACCGTTCCAATGGCTGGGCCGGTTACGGTGGGCCTTATTTGCCTCTCAGAACCGAACATGGGGTGCGGCCGGATGCAGCGACTTCGGCGGATCTCAGCTTTGCGTTGATTTGCCGTCTCCTTACCGCGTAACTCCGCTAAGGCTCTGTTTCAACGCCGGTTTCATCTTGGGACTGATTAGCTGATGTTGACTATGCAAACGAGATTAGCCTTGCCGGTTTGTTGTGGCATAACAACATCACACTTTTCGTGTTGCGGGATCGCAAAAACTTGTTGCTCGCGTGCAAATCCACGTGCTATATATTTGACAGCGGCGCACCCAAGCGCCGCTTTCGGGTTAACCCAACAATCTGCATTCCAGGAGGAATCGATGAACAAGAAGCTTCTGACCGCCGCTATCGGTGCCGCGCTCGCCGCTGCCCCGATGTTCGCGGCCAACGCCGCGCCGACGGTCTACGGCAAGATGAATGTCGGCGTTGCCATGATCGACAACGGCAACGATAAGGACGGTGACCAGGACAGCAGCACGATCGCTGTGACCGACGATGCCTCGCGCATCGGCGTCAAGGGTGAAGAGGACCTCGGCGGTGGCATGAAGGCTCTCTACCTGTGGGAGGAAACCATTGACGTCGACAACGGTGGTTTCGGCAGCGCCCGCGACGCCTACGCCGGGCTGGGCGGCGGCTGGGGCTCGGTCCGCCTCGGTCAGTACAACACTGCGTACAAAATGGTGAGCGTGCCGACGGAAATCTTCGGCGATACCATCGGCGACTTCACCGCGGACGGTTTCTCCGGTGAGACGCGCCAAGCCAACAACATCGGCTACACCTCGCCCAAGTTCGGTGGCATCCAGTTCGCCCTCGAGTACGCGACCGCCAACGAGACCGGCGACACCGGCACCGGCACCAACGGCGAGCGCAACCCGATGAACGGCTCGATCAGCTGGAGCTCCGGCCCGCTGTACCTCGCGTTCGGCTACTATGACTACGATCTGCTCTCGGGCAACAACGGACTGGAAGACGCGATGAAGGTGTCGGGCCAGTTCAAGTCCGGCGCGCTGCGTGTGGCGGCCACCTACGAGACACAGAGTGGTACGAACGCCCTGGTGACCGACACGATCAACGTGGCGGGCAGCTTCGCGTTCGGCAACCATGAGTTGGCGCTGAGCTACACGATGTACGACAAGAAGGCCGAAGGTACTGTTACCGTAGATGGGTCCGCCGGTGATGACAACCAGGACTGTTCGGCAATCGCCTTGGGCTACTTCTACAACTTCTCCAAGGCCACGGCGATGAAGGTCGTGTACAACATGATCGACAACGACGGCGATAACACCAAGGGCGCGAACTGCTTTGGCCGTATGGCCGGCAGCGCCGCCAGCCATTCCCTGCCGGCCCCGGCTAACGGCAAGGACCCGAGCGGCCTGCAGGTGCAGCTCTCGACCGCGTTCTAAGTCGGATCTGACAGCTGATCGAACACCAACGATAAATGCCGTACCCATGACGGGGCCCGCAAGGGCCCCGTTTTTTTTGGCGGGCCGCGATTTGTGGGCAAGGGGGGCGGTACCCGATTGACCGCCATCGTCACCAATCTTCACAAACGATGTGCTGAGCATCTAGAATGATGCAAGGACCCGTGTGGCGTGGAGGGATGCAATGAGCGGCACAGCAATGATTTCGGTGCGCGTACCGGCGGAAGTGGCCAAGCGACTGGAGGCTCTGGCGGAAGCGACGGACCGCTCGAAATCATATGTGGCAGCGCAGGCAATCGAGGAGTTTCTGACGCTGCAGGAGTGGCAGGTCAAGGCGATTCGCAAGGGCATTGCCGAAGCGGAATCCGGCAGGCTCGTTGCCCACGGCGAAGCCTTGAAGATCCTGCGCAAATGGGGCCGGCGTGGAGCTTAGCTGGACTCCCAGTGCGCTTCATGACCTGACGGACGCCGCCAACTACATTGCCGAGGACAATCCCAGGGCCGCGCGGGACATGGCGCGGCGTGTTCGTGAAGCCGTCGAGTATCTCATGGAGTACCCCAGTTTGGGGCGCACGGGGCGGGTGCGAGGCACACGGGAACTCGTCGTATCCGGCACCCCCTTCATCATCGTCTATAGGGTTCGGTTCGATAGCGTTCAGATATTGCGTGTTCTTCATCACGCGCAAAAGTGGTCGTAACACATGATCAAGGTCGGAATCATCGGCGGGACGGGCTACACGGGCGTGGAGCTGCTGCGGCTGCTGGCCCAGCACCCGCAAGCCGAGCTCACGGTCATCACCTCGCGCGCGGAGGCCGGCAAGAAGGTTGCCGAGCTGTTTCCGAACCTGCGCGGCCACGTCGACCTCGCCTTCAGCGAGCCGGACGACAAGCTCCTTTCGGGCTGTGACGTGGTGTTTTCGGCCACGCCCAATGGTGTCGCCATGCAGCACGCCCGCACCCTGCTCGATGCGGGTGTCCGGTTCATCGATTTGGCGGCCGATTTCCGCATCAAGGACGTGGCGCTGTGGGAGAAGTGGTATGGCATGACCCACGCGTGTCCGGAACTGGTAGCCGAGGCGGTCTACGGGTTGCCCGAGGTCAATCGGGCGCGGATCAAGACTGCGCGTTTGGTGGCGAATCCCGGCTGCTATCCCACCGCGGTGCAGCTCGGATTCCTGCCGCTTGTCGAGCAGGACTTGGTGGATACGTCGCATCTCGTGGCCGACTGCAAGTCGGGCGTGAGCGGCGCCGGGCGCAAGGCCGAGGTGCACACGCTGTTCTCCGAGGCCTCCGACAACTTCAAGGCCTATGCCGTGCCGGGGCATCGGCACTGGCCCGAAATCAAGCAGGGCCTCGAGATAGCGCATGGCAGGGCCGTGGGTCTCACCTTTGTGCCGCATCTAACGCCCATGATCCGGGGAATTCACGCCACGCTCTACGCGCGTCTCCGGCGTACCGATGCCGACGTGCAGACGGTTTTCGAGCAGCGCTACGCAGCCGAGCCGTTCGTCGACGTGCTGCCGCACAAGAGTCACCCCGACACGCGCTCGGTACGCGGCGCCAATGTCTGCCGCATCGCCGTGCACCGCCCGCAGGACGGCGACGTGGTGGTGGTGCTGGCGGTGATCGACAACCTCGTCAAGGGCGCGGCCGGCCAGGCCGTGCAGAACATGAACATCATGTTCGGGCTGGAGGAAACAACCGGGCTCGCAGCGCCCGGGTTGCTGCCCTGAAGTTCGCTGGTACCCCCCTACCCGGCCGCTATAATTAGGCCCGTGGGCCTGGGCCAGAAAATGTTCAATCGACTCAAGACCGGCGATCTGGTCGTTAAACGTCGCCTGTCGCCGCGTGCCAAGCTGGCGGTGGCCGCCGCCGGAGTCACGTTGCTCGTGCTGTCAGCCGTATGGATCTATGAGCACGGTTTGAGCATGGCGGGCTTTGAGCGTTCCACTGCCGTGCAGGCGCAGGGCGCGCTGGAAGAGGAAATTCGCCGGCTGGGTGCTGAAAACCAGGAGTTGCGCGAGTCGCTGGCGCGGGCGCAGCGCACACTGCAGATGGATCAGACGGCGTACCAGGAGCTCGAGCGCTCGCTCAAGAACTCGGCGCAGGAGATCGTCAAGCTGCGGGAAGAGCTCAACTTCTATCGCAACATCATTTCACCTGCGGACAAGAAGGTTGGCCTGCGCATCCAGAGTCTCTATATCGAGCCGGCCGGCAAGAGCAACATCTTTCGCTATAAGCTGGTCTTGGTGCAGGCGCTGAAGCACGAGCGCACGATTTACGGGTCAGCCAGTTTCGAGATCACGGGTATGCAGGCCGGGGAGGAGGCGGTGCTCAAATTCCCCCGGCCACAGGACAAGCCGATCAACGTCAACTTCAAGTACTTTCAGGACATCGAGGGCCGCTTCGAGCTACCCAAGAATTTTCAGCCGCGCCAGGTTCGCGTCAATGTCATCACCGCCGGCGGCGGCGAGACCCTGGCCGAAACCTACGCCTGGCCCCCAGCCTGACATTTCGACGCAACGCCTATTTTGAGACGGAGGGAAACGCAATGTTGAATGCGCTCAGCAGGAACCCCAACGAGAAACCCTGCAATACGATTGATACCCTGATCGGCGCCAAGACCGAGATTCACGGTGACGTCACCTTCGCCGGAGGCTTGCGCATCGATGGCAAGATCAAGGGGAACGTCACCGCGTTAGGCGAGGGCAACAGCACCCTGGTGTTAAGCGAGCAGGCGGTCATCGAGGGCAACGTCACCGTCCCGCATATCATCAGCAACGGGAAAATCCAGGGCGATGTGCGCGCATCCGAGCGCATCGAGCTGCAGGCCAAGGCAGAAGTCCGCGGCGACGTGCACTACAAGATGATTGAAATGGCCCAGGGCGCGGTGATCAACGGCAGCCTTACCCGCGAGGCGAGCGAGGCGGGGCGCGAGAAGGCGAGCGTGACGCGCCTCAAGCCGGTCGCCGGCGACCAACCCTCCGAGAGCTAGGGGCATTGGTTGACCGCTTGACTCGGGAATCGAGTCATCTGGTATGATGCAGAATCATCGAATTCCTGGAGGCCCATCATGACCGCCGCTGTGACCGCTGAAATGCCAAGCCCGCTCGTATTTACCTCGAGCGCCGCTGGCAAGGTGAAGGAGCTTATTGCCGAGGAGAAGAATCCTGCGCTGATGCTGCGCGTGTTTGTGACCGGCGGCGGCTGTTCCGGCTTCCAGTACGGATTCACTTTCGAAGAGCAGGCCAACGAAGACGACACGCGCGTGGAAAAGGACGGCGTGACGCTGCTCATTGACCCGCTGAGCTTCCAGTATCTGATGGGTGCCGAGATCGATTTCCAGGAAGGCCTGCACGGCGCGCAGTTCGTGATCAAGAACCCGAACGCGCGCACCACCTGCGGCTGCGGTTCGTCGTTCGGCGTGTAGTAACGCAGCACACCTGTAGACACCAGGGGCCCGTTCGGGCCCCTGGTGCTTTCTACGCGGGGTAAATTCCTCCCAGGACGACCGGATGGCTCGCGCCGGTGACGCTCGGCAGGTTGCCGGGCCGTCCGGCAAGCGTTTGGTGGGCGAGCCACGCGAACGCGCTCGCCTCCACCCAGTCCGGGTGCAGGCCCAGTGCCGTGGTGGTGTCGATGTGCCTCCCTGGCAGGTAATCGCGCAGCCTTTGCAGCAGGACGCGGTTGTGACTGCCCCCGCCGCAGGTAAAGATCTCCCGCGCATCGGCGCTGTAGCGCTCGACCGCGTTGGCGATCGCCCGCGCGGTAAGGGCTGTGAGGGTCGCCTGCACGTCGACTGGCGAAACGTGTCCGAACCCGGCCGCCAGGATCCGCTCAAGCCAGGGCAGATTGAAATGTTCGCGCCCGCTGCTCTTCGGTGGCGGCACGCGAAAGTAGGGATCCGCCAACAGCGCAGCGAGCAGGTCGTGATGTACGTGGCCGGTCGCGGCCCACGCCCCGTCGTTGTCGAATTGGCGTCCCAGGTGACGCCGGATCCACTGGTCCAGCAGCGTGTTGCCCGGGCCGGTATCGAAGCCCGTGGTCACCCCCGCCGCGCGCGCTGGCAGCAGGGTGACGTTGGCAATCCCCCCGATATTGACGATCGCCCGCGCGGTCGCATCGGAGCGAAATGCCCAGTCGTGAAACGCAGGCGCGAGCGGCGCACCCTGGCCCCCGGCGGCCATATCGCGGGCGCGGAAGTCGGCAACGGTGGTGATCCCGGTGCGCTCGGCGATGGTGGCGGGATTGCCGATCTGGCGCGTGAACGGAAAACGTGCGCCCGGGCGGTGACGGATCGTCTGTCCATGGCTGCCGATTGCGCGCACCGTCGATGCCTGTACGCCGGCCTGCGCCAGGAGTTCGAGCGCCGCCTCAGCGAACATGTGCCCCAAGGCGATGTCGAGCTGGCCGGCGCGATCGACCTCGTCATCGCCAGGGATCATCAGCGCCTCGAGGGCGGTGCGCGTTTCGGGCGCAACGGGTTGTGCGTGCGTGGCCAGCAGCCGCAGCGATTGATCTGCCGTGATCTCGACCAGCGCAGCATCAATCGCGTCGGCGCTTGTTCCTGACATCAGACCGATGTAGCGCATGCAGCAAGTTTCCGCCGGGTGGCGTGTTGAGACAAGGGCCCTGCTGCGCCGCTGGTCCTCTCAGCCACGTCAGGTGCCGCGTGCGCCCTTTCTTGTCCGCAGCCGCCTCGGTATTATCGCGCCTGCTGTGATTTCCCCGGCACTCGGCGCACGCATGAGCGACGTCCACGAAGCACTCCAAATCATCCGGCACGGCACGGAGGAAATCCTGCTCGAGGCCGAGCTCGCCGAGCGGCTTGCCAGCGGCCGCCGTCTGCGCATCAAGGCCGGCTTCGATCCAACCGCGCCGGACCTGCACCTCGGCCATACGGTGCTTATCAACAAGTTGCGCCAGTTTCAGGATCTGGGGCACGAGGTGCTGTTTCTGATCGGTGACTTCACCGGCATGATCGGCGATCCGACCGGCAAGAACACCACGCGCCCCCCGCTCACGCGCGACCAGGTGATCGAGAACGCGCGCACCTACGAGAGCCAGATCTTCAAGATTCTGGACCCGGAAAAGACGCTCGTGATGTTCAACTCGAGCTGGCTGGGCGAACTGAAGGCATCCGATCTTATTCACCTTGCGGCCAAGCACACGGTGGCGCGCATGCTCGAACGCGACGATTTCAGCAAGCGCTACAAGAGCGCGCAGCCGATCGCGATTCACGAGTTCTTGTATCCGCTACTGCAGGGGTACGACTCGGTCGCCACGCGCGCCGATGTCGAGCTGGGCGGCACCGATCAGAAGTTCAATCTGCTGGTCGGGCGCGAGCTGCAGAAGTACTATGGTCAGGCGCCGCAGGTGATCATTACCATGCCGCTGCTCGAGGGCACGGATGGTGCCAACAAGATGTCGAAGTCGCTCGGCAACTACATCGGCATCAATGAGGACCCAAAGCAGATCTTTGGAAAGATCATGTCGATCTCCGACGACCTGATGTGGCGTTACTACGAGCTGGCGTCGCTCAAGCACACCCCCGCCAGCGTGGGCGAAATGCGTGCGCGCACGCTGCGCGGCGAGCTAAACCCACGCGACTGCAAGATCGAGCTGGCGATGGAGCTGGTTGCGCGCTTCCACGGCCCGCAGGCCGCCGCCGAGGCGCAGGAGGATTTCCGCCTGCGCTTCCAGCAGGGGCAGACCCCCGAGAGCATGCCGGAAGTCGTGGTGGCGGCTGGCGGGAAGCCGATGACGGTGCCGCGGGTGCTCAAAGAGGCAGGGCTGGTTGCCAGCACCTCGGAGGCAATTCGGCTGGTCAAGCAGGGTGGGGTGCGAATAGATGGCGACCGCGTGGATGACCCCGCCACGCAGATCGACTCGGGGCGGGCTCACGTGCTGCAGGTCGGACGGCGGCGATTCGCCCGTGTCACCGTCCAGTAAAGCCCCGCTTCGTAGCACAAAAACCCGCGCTTTTTCAGCGTGCGGGGGCCAATATGCAAGATCTCAATTCAGGTGTTGACGCCCTAGGGTAAGCGCGTATAATGCGCGACCCTATCGCCTGACGGCCCATGCGGCTTTCCGGCGCGTTCTTTCAAAATTCGTGATCAAGTAATTTGTGTGGGCGCTTAGTCGAGCCTTGGCTATCCATTGAAAGGTGGCCTGGGGCTGCGCAAGCAGACCGGGTCATTTGCAGTATTCGTCCCTTCGGGGACACGAAGTTTTCTTGGAGAGTTTGATCCTGGCTCAGATTGAACGCTGGCGGCATGCCTAACACATGCAAGTCGCACGCGAAAGGGGGCAACCCCAAGTAGAGTGGCGGACGGGTGCGTAATGCTTGGGAATCTACCTCGTAGTGGGGGACAACCCGGCGAAAGCCGGGCTAATACCGCATACGATCTACGGATGAAAGCGGGGGACCGCAAGGCCTCGCGCTATGAGATGAGCCCAAGTCCTATCAGCTAGTTGGTGAGGTAACGGCTCACCAAGGCAACGACGGGTAGCTGGTCTGAGAGGACGACCAGCCACACTGGGACTGAGACACGGCCCAGACTCCTACGGGAGGCAGCAGTGGGGAATATTGGACAATGGGGGCAACCCTGATCCAGCAATGCCGCGTGTGTGAAGAAGGCCTTCGGGTTGTAAAGCACTTTCGATGGGGACAAACAAACTCGACCTAATACGTCGGGCTCTGATGGTACCCAGAGAAGAAGCACCGGCTAACTCTGTGCCAGCAGCCGCGGTAATACAGAGGGTGCGAGCGT
>CAZVUN010000124.1:0-6334 GCA_964629975.1 uncultured Acidiferrobacteraceae bacterium
CGCGGCAGCCGCGCACGCACGCGCGGCACCTAGCGCTTTGGCGCCGTCACCGGCCGGCTGCTCGCGGAGCATGCGGCCGCCTTGCAGGCCGCGCTCGCCAAGATCGGCTCGGTCGAGGACAGCAGCGCGATCCACGCCGCGCGCATCGCCGCCAAGCGCCTGCGCTACCTGCTCGAGCCGGTGGCCGCGCGGCTGCCGCACGGACGCGCGCAGGTCGAGGCGCTGAAGGCATTCCAGGACGAGTTCGGTCTGCTCAACGACAGCTTCGTGCGCGCCGCGATGCTGGCCGATGCCGCGCATGCCGCGGGCGCCGAACGGGCCGGGCGCGTGCTGGCACACGCGCTCGGCGCGCGGGGCGGCGCGGTGCGGCTGGAGGGCGATCCGCTGCCCGGGCTGGTGCGTCTGGCGCGCCGTGTGCAGCGCGAGCAGCGCACGCGTTACGCGCGGCTCGCGCGTCGCTATCTCGGTGCGGGCGGCGAACGCTTTGTGACAGCCTTGTTGCAGGCGGCGCGGACGCTTGCGCCCGCGCGCGCGCCCTCGCAGTAGAATACCGGTCAGGGAGGAAGTTCATCATGGCATTCGGCAACCTCGTCGCCGCCACCCGTGCCCGCCTGGGGCGCCCGCGCGGCGCGCCGCAGATGGTCGCGGCCGTCGATCTCGGCTCCAACAGCTTTCACATGATCGTGGCGCGCGTGGTCGACGGTCAGCTCCACGTGCTTGATCGTATCCAGGAGATGGTGCGGCTCGCCGCCGGCATGGACGAGGACAATCGCCTGTCGAAGGACGCGCAGCGCAAGGCGCTCGATTGCCTGGAGCGCCTCGGCCAGCGCCTGCGCGCCATGCCGTCCGGCAGCGTGCGCGCGGTCGGCACCAACGCGCTGCGCCGCGCGCGCAACGCCGGCAAGTTCCTGGCGCGCGCCGAGCGTGCGCTCGGGCACCCGATCGAGGTGATCTCCGGGCGCGAAGAGGCGCGCCTGATCTATCTCGGTGTGGCGCGCGAGCTGCCGGACGAGGGGCCGCGTCTGGTGATTGATATTGGCGGCGGCAGTACCGAGCTGATGCTGGGCGAGGGTCTCAAGGCCAAGGCCATGGAAAGCCTGTACATGGGTTGCGTCAGCCTGAGCGAGCAGTACTTCGCCGATGGCGAGATCAGCAAGGCGGCGCTGCGCCGCGCCGAGACCGCCGCCCGGCTCGAGCTCGAACCGGTGGCGGCGCAGTTCCGCAGCGGCTGGCAGAGCGTGATCGGCTCCTCCGGCACGATCCGTGCGGCCGCGGCCGTGATCAAGGCGGCGGGCTGGTCCGACGGCGAGATCACCCAGGAGGCACTCGCGCGCCTGCGCGCAACACTGCTCGAGGCCGGTCACATCGAGCGCCTGCGACTCGCGGGGCTGAACGACGAGCGTGCCCCGGTGTTCCCCGGCGGGGTGGCGGTGCTCCTGGCCGTGTTCGAGGCCCTGGGGCTCGAGCGCATGCGCGTGTCGGACAACGCCCTGCGCGAGGGGCTGCTGTACGATCTGTACGGGCGCATGCGCCACGAGGACGTGCGCGAGCAGACCATCGCCGCGCTCAGCACCCGCTATCACGTCGACAAGGCGCAAGCCGCCCGGGTTGCGCGTACTGCACGCGCCTGCTTCGACCAGGTCGCGCGCCGCTGGGAGTTGAATGAAGAGGACGCCGCGGCGCTGTCGTGGGCGGCGCAGCTGCACGAGATCGGGCTGGCCGTGGCGCATACCCAGTACCACAAGCACGGCGCCTACCTCGCGCGTCATTCCGACCTCGCCGGCTTCTCGCGCACCGAGCAGGAGCGCCTGGCGCTGCTGATCCGCGCGCACCGCCGCAAGTTCCCGCTCGAGGAGTTCGCGCTGCTGCCACGCACGGCGGAGCGGCGCGCGCGGCGGCTAGCGGTGCTGTTGCGCCTGGCGGTGCTGTTGCACCGCGCGCGCAGCGAGGTGGCGCTGCCGAAGTTCACGCTGACGGCACACAAGCGAGTGATGGAACTGCGCTTTCCGCCCGGCTGGCTCGAGCGCAATCCGCTCACCCAGGCCGATCTCGCGCAGGAGGCGCAGTACCTGCGCGCCGCGCGCTATCGCCTGGGCTTCGGCTAGCGCCGCGGCACTACGGCGATTCGGTCAGTTCCTTGAGCAGTGCAACCTGCGCGGCGTGCGCCGGCGCGCCGTCCGGCGTTACGCGCCGGTAGCGGCCGTCGCTCTGCAGCACCCAGGCCTGGGTGTTGTCGGCGAGGTAGTTTTCCAGCGCCTCTTTGACCACACGCGCGCGCAGCGCCCTGTCGTCCACCGGGAATGCCACCTCCACGCGCCGGAAGAAGTTGCGATCCATCCAGTCGGCGCTCGCGCAGTAGACCTCTTCGCGGCCGCCGTTGTGGAAGTAGTACACGCGCGGGTGTTCGAGGAAGCGCCCGACGATCGAGCGCACGTGGATGTTGTCCGACACGCCCGGCACCCCGGGACGCAGACAGCAGATGCCGCGCACGATCAGATCGATCTTCACCCCGGCCTGGGAGGCGGCGTACAGCGCCTGGATCATCTGTGGTTCCACCAGCGCGTTCATCTTGGCGATGATGCGCGCCGGCTTGCCTTTGCGCGCGTGCTCGACCTCGCGCGTGATGCGGTTGAGCAGCTCCTTGTGCAGGCTGAACGGCGATTGCAGGAGCTTCTGGAGCCTGCCCAGGCGCCCGATGCTGGTGAGCTGCAAGAACACCTTGTGCACGTCCTCGCCAATCGCATCGTCGCAGGTGAACAGGCCAAAATCGGTGTACAGGCGCGCGGTGCGCTCATGGTAGTTGCCGGTGCCGAGGTGCACGTAGTGGCGCAGGCGCGTGCGCTCGCGCCGCACCACCAGCAGCAGCTTGGCGTGCGTCTTGTAGCCGACCACGCCGTACACGACGTGCGCCCCGGCCTCCTGCAGGCGCGTGGCCAGGCCGATGTTGGCCTCCTCGTCGAAGCGCGCGCGCAGTTCGATCACCACCGTCACTTCCTTGCCGGCGCGCGCGGCCTCGACCAGCGCATCGACCAGCACCGACTTGGCGCCGGTGCGGTACAGCGTCTGCTTGATGGCGAGCACCTGCGGATCGGCCGCCGCCTGGCGCACGAAATCGACCACCGGGGCGAAGGACTCGAACGGGTGATGCAGCAGCACGTCGCCCTGGCGGATGGTCTCGAACAGGTTCTTGCTGCGCACCAGCCGGCGCGGCAGGCGCGGCGTGAAGGCCGGGTACTTGAGGTCCGGCCGGTCGACCATGTCGGGCAGCGCGATCAGGCGGTTGAGGTTGACCGGGCCGTTGACCTGGTAGAGGTCATCGGGCGTGAGCTCGAACTGGCGCATGAGCTGCGCGGCCATCTCGGGCGGACAGTTGTCGGCGACCTCGAGGCGCACGGTCTCGCCGTAACGGCGCTGGGCCAGCTCGCCTTCGAGCGCGCGGCGCAGGTCGTCGACTTCTTCGTCGTCGACGAACAGCTCCGAGTTGCGCGTGACCCGAAACTGGTAACAGCCGGTGACCTCCATGCCGGGAAATAGGTCGTTGACATGGGTGTGGATGATGGACGACAGGAATACGAAATCGTGCGGGCCGGAGGCGGTCTCGCGCGGCAGCTGGATCAGGCGCGGCAGGGCGCGCGGGGCCTGCACCACCGCCACCCCGCCCTGGCGGCCGAAGGCGTCGCGCCCGGTGAGCGAGACGACGAAGTTGAGACTCTTGTTGAGGATGCGCGGGAACGGATGGGCCGGGTCGAGCGCGAGCGGGCTCAAGACCGGCAGCAACTCCTTCTCGAAGTACTGACGCACCCACGCCTCCTGCTGCGGCGTCCATTCGGTGCGGCGCACGAAGCGGATGTTCTCGCGCTCGAGCAGCGGCAGCAGCACGTCGTTCAGCACCCGGTACTGCTCCGCGACCAGCTGGTGCGCCTCGCCGCTGATGTGCTTGAGGATCTCGGCGGGCGACATATTGTCGGCGCCGGCCTGCACCGCGCCCGAGGCCAGCTCTTCCTGCAGGCGCGCCACGCGGATCTCGAAGAACTCATCGAGATTGGTGCAGGAGATGCACAGGAAGCGCAGCCGCTCGAGCAGCGGCACACTCCCGTCCTTGGCCTGCTCCAGCACGCGCCAGTTGAACGCGAGCAGCGACAGCTCGCGATTGATATACAGCTCGGGACGGCGCAGCGGATCGAGGGGCTGGAGTTCGGCGATGCTCATGGTAACCACCCGGTGGGCGGTGCATTACATGAAAAGTATATGACAGTCGCGTGACACCCGGGCATACGCCGAAGATCGGCGCAGCCGCGCATCAGCCCGGCGGCTGTTCCTGCGCGGCGATGTCGCGCCGCACCTGCGCCATGTCGAGTGTCTTTGCCTTCGCCAGGATCTGCTCGAGCGCCTGGGCGGGCAGCGCCCCCGGCTGGGCAAACACGATGATCTGCTCGCGGAACAGCATCAGCGTCGGGATTGAGCGGATCTGGAAATGTGCGGCGAGCGCCGATTGTTCCTCGGTATTGACCTTGGCGAACACCACGTCCGGGTGCTGTTCGGACAGTTGCTCGAATACCGGCGCGAAACTGCGGCACGGGCCGCACCACGGCGCCCAGAAGTCCACGAGCACCATGCTGTTGTCATTCACGATACCTTCGAAATTCTCCGCGGTGGCTTCCACGGTCGCCATGAGATACCTCGATGCGGCGCAAGGCCGGTCAGTGTGGGAGGCGCGATTATAGCGGCGACGACCGGGCGCCGCGTCTACGTCGGCCGGTAGGCGGCGAACAGCGGCCGCAGCCTGGTGAGTGAGGTCTTGATATCAAAGGGCAAAATGTGCGACAGCAGGTCAAGCGACATGATCGCGTGGGTCGCGGCAGCGGTACCGACGGCCGCGCGCAGGCGCTGGCCCATGGCGGTATTGACCGCCTGCAGCTGTTGGTAGATTTCGGCCAGTCCGGTGAGCGCCAGATCGACCGGCGTGTCGTCCTTGTGCACGAAATACTGCGCCAGCATGTACATAGAAGCGGCGCGATACAGGGTCTCGTCGTCGCTTGCCAGCGGCAGGTGAAAACGCGCCATGGGCTTGAGGCAGGCAGTGCGCGGGCAACCGCTGGTTGCCATGATCAGGCCCACCAGTGAGCTCAGACCCTTCTGCAGCGGACGCAACGCGACGGTGGTGCGCTCGGGCGTGATCACCTCGATGCGCGCGTCGCTGTAGGCGTTGAGCCCGGCGCAACGCTCGACCACCGGGATCAGCTTGAGCGCCGCCGGGCAGAGCGGGTGATCGGCGGGAGTCAGAGGGCAATTCGGGCACTGGTGAAATTCCAGTGCACACCATGCCGGCACGCTGTCCGGCGCCGCGTCGATGATCTCCATCGTGTGCGGCTCGATGTGCAGCTGGAATTCGAGGGCGCGCCCGTCGCCCAGACGGAACCGGTAACTGATCTCGAGCCGGTCCACGCGCCGCGTTCGCGCTCAGGGCGCCGGCGAGCGGCCGAGGATCTCCTTCTCCACCTGCTCAAGACTGGTGTGGCGCACGTCACGGCCCTTCACCAGGTAGATGACATACTCGCAGATATTGATGGCGTGATCGCCGATGCGCTCGAGCGCGCGCGCCGCCCAGATCACGTTGAGCGCGCGTGAAATCGTGCGCGGGTCTTCCATCATGAAGGTGATCATCTGGCGCATGACGCTCTCGTAGCGCTCGTCGATCTTGCGGTCCTCGCGCGCCACGCGCAGTGCCGCCTCCACGTCGAGCCGTGCAAACGCATCGAGCGCGGCATGCAGCATCTGCCGGACCTGGTTACCCAGGCCCTGGATTTCGGCGTAGTTGTTCTTCGGGCGGGTCTCGGCCGCCAGGCGCACGGCCATGCGCGCGATCCGCTCGGCCTCGTCACCGATGCGCTCAAGGTCGGTGATGGTCTTGATGACGGCGACCACCAGGCGCAGGTCGCTCGCGGCCGGCTGGCGGCGGGCGATGATGTGGTTGCACTCCTCGTCGATCGCCACCTCGAGGCTGTTGACCTTGGTGTCATCCATGACCACGGCCTCGCCGAGCGTGATATCGCCCCGCACCAGCGCGTTGATGGCCTGTTCGATCTGCTGCTCCACGAGGCCGCCCATCTGCAGGACCTTGGTGCGGATGTCTTCGAGCTCCGCATTGAACTGGCGGGAGATGTGGGTGTGCAAAGGTTCCATGTATTACTCTCCGGAAACTCTCGTAAGCCGTCCTTGGCGTTGCTTCAGTGGCTCGGTGCGACCCCGGCCCGGCCATCCATGGCCGGGCGTTCGCCTGCCTGAGCGTCCACTGGACGCTCACGAAATCCCGGCTTTCAGCCCAGGGTGCAGC
>CAZVUN010000124.1:6344-8485 GCA_964629975.1 uncultured Acidiferrobacteraceae bacterium
GACACACGTTAAGTGTGTCCGCGACAGCCCCGGCTCACCCATACCGCCCGGTGATGTAGTCTTCCGTCCGCTTCTGCGTCGGGTTGGTGAAGATCTGGTTGGTGTCGCCGAATTCCACCAGCTCGCCCAGGTGCATGAAGGCCGTATAGTCGGAGACGCGCGCCGCCTGCTGCATGTTGTGGGTGACGATCAGGATGGTGAGCCTCTCCTTGAGCTCGGCGATCAGTTCCTCGATCGAGGCCGTGGCGATCGGGTCGAGCGCCGAGGTCGGCTCGTCGAACAGCAGGATCTCGGGGTCGGTGGCGAGCGCCCGGGCAATGCACAGGCGCTGCTGCTGGCCGCCCGAGAGGTTGAAGGCCAGGTCCTGGAGCCGGTCCTTCACTTCGTCCCAGATGGCCGCGCCCCTCAGGGCCTCCTCGACCTTGTCGTCGACCACGCTCCTCTTCCTCACACCGCGCACCCGCAGGCCGTAGGCGACATTCTCGTAGATCGACTTCGGGAAGGGATTGGGTTTCTGGAACACCATCGAGATGCGCATGCGCACCTCGATCGGGTCCACCTTCGGTCCGAGGATATTGATATTGTCCGGATGGATGAGGATCTCGCCCTCGTAACGGTTGTTCGGATAGAGGTCGTGCATGCGGTTGAAGCAGCGCAGGAAGGTCGACTTGCCGCAGCCCGAGGGGCCAATCAGCGCCGTCACCTGCTTCTCGGCGAGATCCAGGTTGATGGCTTTGAGCGCCTGCACGCTGCCGCCATAGTAGAAATTCAGGTTGCGGGCCTGGGCCTTGAGCGTGCGCTGCATGGTTTGCGTCATGGTCTTTTCCGATTCGAGGGCCGTATCACGGTATTCCTTGGAAAGAGTGGGCCCGGGAACAATCGGCTTGATCACTGACTGGACGTCGGTTGTCATGGCGGCCTCTCAAATTCTTACCACTTGATGCGCTTGCGGAAGCGATAGCGAATGACGATGGCGACCGCGTTCATCGCCAGCGTCATGACGATGATCACCACGCCCGCGGCCGCGGCGTTCTCCAGGAACGCCGCCTGCGGGCGCGATACCCAGTTGAACATCTGGATCGGCATGACCGTGAATGGCGCGAACAGCCAGTCGAACGACAGCCACGGGAACTCGCTCTTCACCGGCGAGGGCGGCAGGAAGGCGATGAAGGTGAGCGCCCCGATGGTGATGACCGGCGCGGTCTCGCCGATGGCGCGCGCCAGGCCGATGATGATGCCGGTGAGGATGCCGCCGGTGGAGTAGGGCAGCACGTGGTCGCGCACCGTCTGCCACTTGGTGGCGCCGACGGCATAGGAACCCTCGCGGATGGTGCCGGGGATGGCGCGGATCGATTCGCGCGTGGCGACGATCACCACCGGCAGGATCAGCAGCGCGAGCGTGAGCCCGGCGGAGAGAATGCTCTGTCCGAAGCCGAGGCCGTAGACGAACAGCCCGAGCGCCAGCAGGCCGTAGACGATGGACGGCACGCCGGCGAGGTTGGTGACATTGATCTCGATGAGATCCGTCATCCAGTTGCGTGGCGCGTATTCTTCGAGATAGATGCCGGCCGCCACCCCGAGCGGCACCGCCGCGAGCATCGTCACCAGCATCACCAGCGTGGTGCCCACCCAGGCGGACAGGATGCCGGCCTCGCTGGCATGCCGCGAGGGGAACGTGGTGAAAAAGTCCCAGGTCAGGCGCGGCACGCCGTCGATGGCGAGATCGACGAACAGCGCGATCAGCGTGATCACGCCGACCAGCATCGCCGCCAGCCCGACGATGGCGAAGACCTTGTCCCACTGCTTGTGCCGCTTGATGAGCGCGCGGATCTCGCTCAGGCGGGCATCGCTCAGGTCCGACATCAGTACGCCTCCCGGAAACGCTTGCGCATGAGGTGACCGATGACGTTGAACACCAGCGTCATCAGCAACAGCACCAGGCCGGCGGCGAAGATGCTCTGGTATTCGAGACTGCCGTGCGGCAGGTCGCCGAGCGCCACCTGCACGATGTAGGCGGTGATGGTGGCGGCGCCTTCCATCGGATTCCAGGTGAAATTCGGCTGCTGGCCGGCGGCGACCGCCACGACCATGGTCTCGCCCACGGCGCGCGAGATGCCGAGCACGTAGGCGGCGACGATGCC
>CAZVUN010000125.1:0-8197 GCA_964629975.1 uncultured Acidiferrobacteraceae bacterium
CAGCACGGTGCTGCGCTGGCGCGTGACCGACTCGGCGCTGTACACCAGGCGCTCGCTCGCCGCTGCGGTGCGCACCGCGGTATGGGCATCGCCCCAGCGCGCCAGCGGCGGCAGCGTGCGCGGCACATCGAGCAAGGGCAGCCACGGCTTGTTGCTCGGCTCGAGCGTAATCGTGTAGCGCACCGCCGGCCCGAGCGCGCTCCCCGGCTCGGCCACGCCGAGGGCCACGCCACGCGTCCAGCGCGCGCCGTCGGTGTCCCACAGCACCAGCGCCCGCCAGTAGAGCGCGGCCGGTGCCGGCGGCGCACCGGCGAAGCTCGCGCGAAACGCGACCTGCTCCGATTCGCCCAGCGCGTTGATGCTGCCCGGGCGCATCTCATCGCTCAGGCCGGTGCGTCCGGCGTGCGCATCCTGTGGCAGCGCCCACAGCACCCCCTGCATGCGCGGAAACAGCACGTAGCCGGCGAGCGCCAGCGGCAAGGCCTGCAACAGCATGACGCCCGCCAGGCGCAGCCGCGCGCGCTCCGTCAGCCCGTGCGGCTGCGCGAGCCGCAGCAACGTGACGGCCCCGAGCAGCACCACCAGCAGCGTGTACGGTCCGAGCCACAGCGCCTGCCCGTAGAGATATCCGCCGGCCAGCACCACGAAGCACAACAGCACGCTCAGGATGCAGTCGCGCAGCGTACGCAGCTCCAGGAACTTGAGCCCGAGCAGCACCACCAGCAGCGCCAGCCCCGGATCGCGCCCGAACAGCTGGCCGAACTCGCGGTACACGGTGAACGCCGCCGCCGCGGTCAGTGTCCAGCGCAGCAACCGTCCGGGATGGCGCCAGCCGCGCGCCTCCCCCAGCAGGCGCCACAGCCCGGCCGCCCCGCCGACCCCGAGCACCCACCACGGCAGCTGCCCGGCCAGCGGCACCACCGCGGCAAGCGCTGTCGCCAGCATCCAGGCGAGTGCGCGCCGATCGGGCTGCAGGCAGCTCATGGGCGAAACAGCGCCAGCGCGGCGAGGCAGTTGTGCTGGTGTGCCGCGCCCTGGCCCGGCGCGATCTGTTCGCCCGGCAGGCGCAACCCGTACACCAGGCCCTGGCGCTCGGCATCGAGCACCCAGCGGCACAGGATGGCGAGGCGGGCCTCGACATCGCGCCCCGCGGTCGCCTCCCATTCGAGCCACAGGCACGCCGGCTCGGCGCCGCCGAACTGCTTGGTGTACCAGCCCTGGCCACGCGCGAGCGCCTTCCAGTTCACGTGGCGCAACGAGTCGCCGCGCAGGTATTCGCGCTGGCCGATGAAATCGTCCCCCCCGCCGCGGGCCTGGCTGGCGCCGCCCGCGAGGGCCGCGCCCGCAAGCGGCAGCGGTGTGGGCGGCGCCGGCTGCGGATAGACCAGACAGCTGGCGTCGAGCTGCACGCCCCGCGACCAAGAATAGAAGATGCCGAAGGGAAACTGGGTGGCGAGCCGGAACGCCGGCATCGCCAGCCTTCCGCGCACCGTGCCCGCCACCGCGAGCTCGGCCGCCTGCGTGCTGTGCGGCGGCACATCGACGGTCGCCACGACCTCCCGGCGGCTGCGCTCGATGCGCACGCCGAGGCGGGCAAACGCCGCGGCGTTGCTCAGCACCAGCGGAAAGCGTGCCGTCTGCCCGGCGAACACGGCAGCCGGCGCAAGCGGCGCCACGTGCAGGCGGTGCAGATTGCGATGCGTATACAGCATCGACACCAGGGCGAGCGCCGCCAGCAGGAACGTCAGGGCATAGGCGAGCCCATTGCCGTAGTTGATGGCGGCGATCAGCAGCACCACGAGCAGCAGCGAGTACAGCAACCCCGGCCGGGTCGGCAGCATGTACAGCTCGCGCCGCCCGAGCACCCAGGCGCGCACCGCGCCCGCTGCCATCAGGGAATGGGCACCGACGCGAGCACGCGCTCGATGAGCTGCTCGCGTCCCTCGGCGCGCGCCGGTTGCAGCCGGTGCTGGCAGACCGGGACGGCCACCGCCTGCAGGTCCTCGGGCAGGACCAGGTTGCGGCCGGCCAGCAGCGCCCAGGCGCGTGCCGCCGCCAGCCAGGCGAGCGCGGCGCGCGGGCTCAGCCCCTCGGCAACGTCGGCGCGGCTGCGCGTGGCCGCCACCAGATTCTGCAGGTAGTCGAGCAGCGCCTCGGAGGCATGCACCTCCTGCACCGCGCGCTGCAGCGCCAGCAGCTCGCCGGCGGTGATGGCCGGCGCCAGCGTGGCCAGCAGCTCGCGGCGCTCGCGCCCCTTGAGCAGCGCGCGCTCGGCAGCGCGATCCGGATAGCCCATGGCAATGCGCATCAGGAAGCGGTCGAGCTGCGACTCCGGCAGCGCGAAGGTCCCGATCAGGTGCCGCGGGTTCTGCGTAGCGATGACGAAGAACGGTTCCGGCAGCGGATGCGTGACGCCGTCGGCGCTCACCTGGCGCTCCTCCATCGCCTCGAGCAGCGCGCTCTGGGTCTTGGGCGTGGCGCGGTTGATCTCGTCGGCGAGCAGCACCTGGGTGAAGACCGGACCGCGGTGAAACACGAAGGCGTGCGTGTCGCTCTGGAACACCGACACGCCAAGGATGTCGGCCGGCAGCAGATCGGCGGTGAACTGCACGCGCGTGAACTTAAGCCCCAGTACCTGCGCCAGCACGTGTGCCAGCGTGGTCTTGCCCATACCGGGCAGGTCCTCGATCAACAGATGCCCGCGCGCCAGCAGGCAGGCGAGGGCGAGGCGCACCTCGTGCTCCTTGCCGAACACGACCTCGCCCACGCGCGCCACGATGACGTCGAGTTGCGGGTGCCGGGAGGCGGTCTTGCGGGTGGGAAGCAGGGACATGGGTGCGACGACTCCGTGCCTATCACTGTAGCCCAACGCCGCGCTGCCATGACGGGTATCCCCGCGTTGCTATATAGTCGCGCGCTGCAGACCCGTTGCCCCCGATTCTCATGTGGCATCCCGAAGCGTATGACGTGATCGTAATCGGCGGCGGCCACGCCGGCACCGAGGCGGCCGCCGCCGCCGCGCGCCTCGGCGCACGCACGCTGCTGCTCACGCAGAACATCGAGACCATCGGCCAGATGTCGTGCAACCCGGCGATCGGCGGCATCGGCAAGGGCCACCTGGTCAAGGAGATCGACGCCCTGGGCGGGATCATGGCGCGCGCCACCGACCGCGCCGGCATCCAGTTCCGCATTCTCAACGCGCGCAAGGGCCCGGCCGTGCGCGCCACGCGCGCGCAGGCCGACCGCCAGCTGTACAAGGCGGCGGTGCGCGCCGCGCTGGAGAGCCAGGACAACCTCACGCTGTTTCAGCAGTCGGTCGAGGACCTGGTCGTGGAAGGCGAGCGCGTCACCGGCGTGGTCACTGCCATGGGGCTCGCCTTTCGGGCGCGCGCGGTGGTGCTCACCACCGGCACGTTTCTCGCCGGGCGCATTCACATCGGTCTCGACAACTACCCGGGCGGGCGCGCGGGCGATGCCCCGGCCACGCGCCTGGCGGCACGCTTGCGCGAGCTGCCGCTGCGCGTCGGGCGGCTGAAGACCGGCACGCCCCCGCGCCTCGACGGGCGCACGATTGACTACGCGCAGCTCGAGGCGCAGCCGGGCGACGAACCCACACCGGTGTTTTCCTTCCTCGGCACGCGCGCCGAGCACCCGCGCCAGGTGAGCTGCCACATCACCTACACCAATGCGCGCACCCACGACATCATCCGCGCCGGGCTCGACCGTTCGCCGATGTACACCGGCGTGATCGAGGGCGTGGGGCCGCGCTACTGCCCGTCGGTCGAGGACAAGATCCAGCGCTTCGCCGACAAGGATCGCCACCAGATCTTCGTGGAGCCCGAGGGGCTGTCGACCCACGAGGTCTATCCCAATGGCATCTCCACCAGCCTGCCGTTCGACGTGCAGCTCGCGCTGGTGCGCTCGATCCGCGGCTTCGAGCGGGCGGTCATCACCCGCCCGGGTTACGCCATCGAGTACGACTATTTCGATCCGCGCGATCTGCGGCCGACCCTCGAGACCAAGGCGATTGCCGGCCTGTACTTCGCCGGCCAGATCAACGGCACCACCGGTTACGAGGAGGCCGCCGCGCAGGGGCTCCTCGCCGGACTCAACGCCGCGCGCGCGGTGCAGGGGCGCGCGCCGTGGTGGCCGCGGCGCGACCAGGCCTACCTCGGCGTCATGCTCGATGACCTCATCACGCGCGGCGTCACCGAGCCCTACCGCATGTTCACCTCGCGCGCCGAGTACCGGCTGTCGCTGCGCGAGGACAATGCCGACCTGCGCCTGACCGCGATCGGGCACGAGCTCGGCCTGATCGATGCGCCGCGCTGGCGGCGTTTCAGTGAAAAGCGCGCGGCCATCGCGCGCGAGCAGCAGCGCCTGGAAAGCACCTGGTTGCGGCCTGGGCAGCTGTCCGAGGAACAGGCGCAGCGCCTGCTGGGCACGGCGCTCACGCGCGAGGCGACGCTCGCCGAGCTGCTGCGCCGCCCGCAGGTGACGTATGGCGCGTTACTGGCGCTCGCGGGTGCGGGTGAGGCAGTCGAGGATGCCGAGGTTGCGCAGCAACTCGAGATCGCCGCCAAGTACGCGGGCTACATCGAGCGCCAGCAGGACGAGATCGAGCAGCACCGCCGCCACGAGCAGACACACCTGCCGGGCGACCTCGACTACCAGCGCGTGCACGGGCTGTCGCACGAGGTGCGCCAGAAACTCGCGGCGCACCGCCCGGCGACGCTCGGACAGGCGTCGCGCATCGCCGGGGTCACGCCCGCGGCCATCTCGCTGCTACTGATTCACCTCAAGCGGCGCACGCTCGCGCGCCCCTAGCGAGCCGCCGGCGCAGTGGCCGGTGCGGCGGGCGCCGGCGCCGCGCCGACGCTGAGCGCGCTCACCGCCAATGTTGCGCCCGCCCCGTCGAGCACCGACACCTTCCATTCCCCGGCCTGCTGGGGATAGAGGGTCTTGCTCGAATACACCCGCCAGCGCGGCCCGCCCACCTCGAAGCGCTGTTCGTGCAGCACCTGACCGTCGCGTTCCCAGCGATGGGTCACCGTTTGACGGCCAGCCCGGCCAGCTCGGTGAAGAAATACACCTGGCCTTTGTCGGCGGCGACGCGGGTGAGGGCGTCGGACGGTTCGCGCTCGTGAATGGCGCTTGTGAACTGCGCGCGTACCACGGCGCCCGCGCGGGTGGGGGATGCGGCCGCGGACGGCGCCTCCGCGGTCGGGGTCTGGGCATGGACCGGCGCGAGCGCCAGACAGGCGGGCAGAATCAGTGCGAGGGGTCGTCTCATGCGTTGTTCCTCCGGGGTCTTGGGCAAGGCTGCGCGAGGCAGTCGCCCCCAGTCTACCGGTGTCGCGTGCGCGCCCACGCGCCGCGCCGGACGAAGGGCGCAAACGGCAAGACGAGGCCGCCGTGGCCGCGAAGGCTGACATGCCGCTCGGCCGATGGCGCGTGTGCCGAGAGACTCGCCACGCGCGCGGCGCGTTGCCGGCGTGCGCGCGGCTTTGCCACAATGCGCCGCATCCGGTTCACCGTGCAGGCGGCGCGTGCAGCTCAGCGACTCTCTCATCCGTGGCGTACGCGCCCTGCATCTGGAGCTGCCGCCGGGCGCGGCCGAGCGGCTGCTCGCCTACCTGCAGTTGCTGGTCAAGTGGAATCGCGCCTATAACCTCACGGCGGTGCGCACCATCGAGGAGATGGTGCCGAAGCATCTGCTCGACAGTCTCGCGGTCGCGCCCTTTGTCGCCGGGCCGCGCGTGCTCGACATCGGCAGCGGCGCCGGGCTGCCCGGGATCCCGCTCGCCTGCGCCTGTCCGGCACTCGCCTTCACGCTGCTCGACAGCAACGCCAAGAAGACGCGCTTTCTCGCCCAGGCGGTGCAGGAGCTCGGGCTGACCAACGTCGCGGTGGTCAATGCGCGCGTGGAGCAGTTCCGCCCGGGCGAGGCGTTCGCCACGCTCGTTGCTCGCGCCTGGACGGCGATTCCTGATATGCTCGCGCGTTGCCAGCACCTGCTGGCCCCGGGCAGTCGGCTGCTCGCGCTCAAGGGCGCGTTCCCGCGCGCGGAGCTGGCGGATGTGCCGGCGGCCTTTCGTTGCACGGTCGAGCCGCTCACGGTCCCGGGACTCAAGGCCGAGCGCCATGTCGTGATCATCACGCGCGAGTAGCAGTGGGAGCATGGGCCCAGTGGGCAGGATTGTGGCAATTACCAACCAGAAGGGCGGGGTCGGCAAGACCACCACCTCGGTAAACCTCGCCGCGTCGCTCGTGAAGACGCGCCGCCGGGTGCTGCTCGTCGACATCGATCCGCAGGGCAACGCCACGATGGGCAGCGGCATCAACAAGGAAAGCCTCGCCGCCAGCACCTACGAGGTCCTGATCGGCACCGCGACCATCGAGGCCGCGCGCCTGCCGACTGAGGGCGGCTACGATCTGGTGCCGGCCAACGGCCGCCTGTCCGGCGCCGAGGTCGAGCTGATCGAACTCGAACGGCGCGAGCGGCGCCTGCGCGCGGCGCTCGAGACGGTGCGCGAGGAGTATGACTTCGTGCTGATCGACTGCCCGCCGGCACTCAACCTGCTGACCGTCAACGCGCTGGTCGCGGCGCAATCGGTGCTGATCCCGATGCAGTGCGAGTACTACGCGCTCGAAGGCCTCACCGCGCTCGTCAACACCATCCGCAAGGTGCGCGAGACCCTCAATCCGCAGCTGCAGATCGAGGGGCTGCTGCGCACCATGTTCGACCCGCGCAACAAGCTCGACAACGAGGTGTCGGCCCAGCTCAAGGAACACTTCGGCGACAAGCTCTACCGCACCATCATCCCGCGCAACGTGCGCCTGGCCGAGGCGCCGTCGCACGGCAAGCCGGTGATCACCTACGACATGCAGTCGAAGGGCGCGCAGGCCTATCTGGCGCTGGCCGGCGAGATCCTGCGGCGCGAACAGGGCGCGGTGGCGGCGTGATCACCAAGAAGCCACGCCTCGGCCGCGGCCTGGACGCATTGCTCGGCGCGGCGATCGAGTCGAGCCACGCGGAAAAGGAAGAGCTCAAGCACCTGCCGATCGACCTGCTGCAGCGCGGCAAGTACCAGCCGCGCACCCACATGGACCCGCAGGCGCTGGCCGAGCTCGCCGCCTCGATCAAGGCGCAGGGCGTGGTGCAGCCGATCGTGGTGCGCCCGCTGCCCGCCGGTGGCTACGAGATCATCGCCGGCGAGCGTCGCTGGCGCGCGGCGCAGCAGGCCGGCCTGGAGACCGTGCCGGCGGTGGTGCGGCGCATCCCGGACGAGGCCGCCATCGCCATTGCGCTCATCGAGAACATCCAGCGCGAGAACCTCAACCCGGTCGAGGAGGCCAACGCGCTGCAGCGCCTGATCAACGAGTTTCGCATGACCCACCAGCAGATCGCCGAGGCGGTGGGGCGCTCGCGCGCCGCAGTCACCAACCTGTTGCGGCTGCTGACGCTCAATGACGACGTGCGCGAGATGCTCGAACAGGGGCGCATGGACATGGGCCATGCGCGCGCGCTGCTGGCGCTCGAGGGCGCACGTCAGAGCCAGGTGGCGCGCCAGGTGGTCGAGCGGCGCCTGTCGGTGCGCGAGACCGAGCAGCTGGTGCGCCGCCTGCTGGAGAAGCCTCCCGCGACCAAGGGCCGGCGCACCGGCCTCGACCCCGATATCCGCGCCTTCCAGCAGAAGCTCGCCGACAAGCTCGGCGCCAGGGTGGCGATCCAGCACGGCAGTCGCGGCAAGGGCCGGCTGGTGATCGAGTACACCAGTCTCGACCAGCTCGAAGGCATCGTCGGGCGCATTCGCTAGCGGCCTCGCGGCGTGCCGACTATATAGGTATCTAGACACACGCGGCGGCAGACAACGGAGTGACGGCGATGAACAGGACCCTGATGGCAGTGGCGATCGGACTGCTGGCAGCCAACGGACTGCAGGCCGCAGACGATGCCGCGCTGGCGGCGCTGCGTGCGGCCGCCGCCCAGGGGGACGAGGCCGCGCAGTACGAGCTGGGCGTGCTGTACGAGTTCGGATTCAACCTGCCGAACAACATGGCACCGGCGCTCGCTTGGTACATGGCCGCCGCTGACCAGGGCAACGCGCAGGCCATCAAGCGCCGCGACCTCCTGCAGGGGCAGCTGCCCGCGGCCACCGTCGAGGAGGCGCGGCGCCTGCGCGCCGAGCTCGCC
>CAZVUN010000126.1:0-8072 GCA_964629975.1 uncultured Acidiferrobacteraceae bacterium
AAGGGACAATTTTACTTGCCGAAAAGGGGACAAAATTGGTTGCCGTTGACACCCGATGTGGCGGTGCGGCCCGCGGGCGCGCCCAGCCACGCCTCGAAGGCCGCGCGCGGCATGGGGTGCGCGAAGTGGTAGCCCTGCAGAAAATCGACACCGAGCGCGCGCAGGCGTTCCGCCGTGGCCGCATCCTCCACGCCCTCCGCGACGATACCGAGGTTGAAGGTCTTGGCAAGCTGGATGATCGCCTGCACCATGCTCAGGCCCTTCGGGTCGTGCAGGCGCCGCACGAAGGCGATGTCGATCTTGAGCTCGCTCACCGGCAGATCGTGCAGCTGTGACAGCGAGGCGAAGCCGGTGCCGAAATCGTCGATCGAGATGTGAAAGCCCGCCGCGCGCAGCTCGCGCAGGCGCTGGGCGGCATGTTCCACGTCGAGCAGCGCGATGCTTTCCGTCACCTCGAAGGTGATGGCGTCATGCGCCAGTGCGCGCGCGTCCACCTGCGCGAGCAGCGTCTGGGCGAAGGCCGCCTGGAACAGCTGGCGCTTGGAGATGTTGACGTGCAGGCCGAGGTCGAGGCCGCGCGCCCGCCCGGCCTGCGCGGCCTCGAGGCTCGCGAGCCATATCTGTTCACCGAGTTCGCGTATCAGGCCGAGGTTCTCGGCCATCGGAATGAAGGTCGCGGGACTGATCCAGCCGAGCGCCTCGTCGTGCCAGCGCGCCAGCACCTCGACCCCGACACAGCGCCCGCTGGCGGCGGCGATGATCGGCTGGAACCAGGCCTGGATGCGGCCGTGCTGGATGGCGCTCGCCAGCTGGCTCTGGATCTCGAAGTCCCGGCGGCTGCCGCCCTTGTCGTCCATGTCGCCAAAGAAGCAGATCTGGTTGCGCCCCTGGGCCTTGGCGTGGAACAGCGCGCGGTCGGCCTGCGACAGCAGCGCGTCGGCGTTGCCGGCATCATCGGGATACAGGGCCACGCCCATGCTGAAGCCGATGCGGTACTCGCTGTGCGCGAGCGGCAACGGCGACTGCGCGGCCTGCGCGACCTTGCGTGCGACCTCGCGGATGGCGTCGTCCGATTCCATGTCGGGCAGCAGCAGCACGAACTCGTCCCCGCCCCAGCGCGCCAGCGTATCGCCGCTGCGCAGGCGCTCGCGCAGCAGGCGCGCGAACATCACCAGCAGCTGGTCGCCGGTCTTGTGGCCGAGCGTGTCATTGACGTTCTTGAAGTGATCGAGATCGATGAAGCACACCCCGACCTTGCGCCCGGTGCGCTCGGCCAGGCGCAACGCGATCTTCATGCGGTCCTCGAGCAGCACGCGATTGGGCAGTTGCGTGAGCGCATCGTGCAGCGCCATGTGGTTGATCTGCTTCTCGTGCAGGTAGGACTGGGTGACGTCGCGCAGCACGCCGCGCACACCGTCAATCTGTCCGGCGGCGTCGTGGCGCGCCACCAGCCGGCACTCCACCCACACCGGATGCTCGGCGCTCGAGCCGCGCAGCCGGCAGCGCAGTGTCGCCGGACCCGGCTCGCCCTCGCGCAACGCCTCACAACGGGCGCGCAGCGTGCTCGCATCCTCGGCCTCGATATAGTCGAGGAAGGGGCGCCCGAGCGGCTGGTCCTCGTGCACGAGCTTGCTCCAGCCGGGACTGGCGTGGACGATGCGGCCGGTGGCGTCGACCTCCACCACCGCTTCCTCGAGCAGTGCCAGGGTCTCGAGGTGGCTGCGCTGCTCGTGCTGGCGCGCCTCGACCGTGCGCATCATCTCGCCCAGGGTGAGGGCGACATCGCGGATCTCGTCGCTGCGTGCGCGCGCCGCATCGAGCGCCGCCTCGACCTGCGCGGCCGATGCCCCGCGCGAGTAGGCCGCGGTGCCGTGCTCGAGCGCCTCGATGCGGCGAACCGTTTGCGTCAGCCAGCGCACCAGCGCGAGCCACAGCAGCAGCAGGATCACCAGCAACGACAGGAGCGGCGGCAGCAGGTAGTCGCGCAGCGGCAGGCTCTCCGGCAGGCGCTTCTGTACCACCAGCATCGGCTGCTCGGCCTCGCGCGGCGTCCACGGCAGTGCGATCTGGATCGACGTGCCCGCGGCTGACCGCACCAGTCCGGGCACACCGGCTGCGTCGCTCGGCGCCGTCGCCGGATGGGTGGACGCCACGCGCCGCCCGTGCAGGAACAGATGCAGATCGGCATCCGGCACCGTCAGGCTGGCGAGCACCGACGGCGTGATCGGCTTGAGCAGCACGAGCCGGCCCTGCCCCGCGCGGCCGAGCCAGATCGGCTGCACGAACAGGCGGTAGAGGTCCTGCGACTGCTGCGCCAGGAACCAGCCGGTCGCGAGATGGCGCGCGCCGGCCTCGAGCTCACTGGCCGCGGCGCCATAGCGAAAGCGCACCTCGCCCGCCTCATCGAGCAGCAGCAGGTGGGGAAAGCCGAGGAACTCCCATTGCGCATTGATGTAGGCGGTGAGGATCGCCCAGCGCACGGCCTCGGGTTCCTCCAGGATGCGCGCGAACTCAAGCCGCGCCCGGGTCTGCTCGGCTTCGACCCGCCATTGCTCCACCACGCGCGGCAGTTGCACGGTGTAGTGGGCGCTCAGGCTATTGATCTCGTGCTGCAGCTCGCGTTCCTTGAGGGTCAGGTAGTTGTAGCCGGACACGGCGGCGAGCGCCGCGCTGGCCACCGCCATGACGGCCATCAATCGCAGCGTGGCCTGACTGCGCAGGCCGGGCGGGAGCGCGAGGGCCATGCGCGTCAGCTCGTCCGCCCGGCCCAGGTGTCGAGCACGACCGCGTCCGGGTCGATGTGCGCGCCCGGCAGACTCGAGGCGGCGATGAACTGGCGCGTGCTGGCGATCTCGCGCGAGGAGAAGCGCCCGTCGCTGCTGTACAGCTGGGGCAGGCGCGCCAGGACCTTGAGAAACTGCTCGCGCTCGGTGCGGTCCGCGATCGCGAGGCGGTCGATCAGCGCGGCGGGCGGGTGCCGGCGGATCCACGCGAGCGAACCCTGGACCATGCGCACCAGGCGCGCCACGCGCTGCGGATCCTGCTGCGCCAGACGGCGCGTCGTCGCGACCGTCGAGCGCAGGTGATTGAGGCCCGGCACCTGCGCGCTGACCTTGGGATCGGCGACATCGAGCAGCACGTGACCCACCCCGTCACTCACCAGACCGCTCACGAACGGCTCCTCGCAGAACACCGCGTCCACGACCCGCCCGCGCAGCGCCCCGCGCTGACCGGCCATGTTCTGCGCCGTGCCGACCCAGCGCACATCGTCCGCGCCCACCCCGTAGGTCGCCAGAATGATCTCCGCGAGCGACTGCAGGTAGGTCTTGGTGGTGGCGCTGCCGACCGACACGCCGATGCTGCGCCCCTTGAGATCGCCCGGTGTGCGGATGCGCGTGCGCAGCTCGCTGCGTACCACGAAGCCAAACGGCGGGGTGCGCCCGCTCACCGGCACCACCGCCACGGCGTCGAGCCCCTTGGCGGCCAGGGCCACGGTGATGGAGAACGCGAAGGCGGCGAAATGCGCATTGCCGGCCAGCACGTCGTCCATGCCCTGCACGCCGCTCGGGAAATGCCGCAGCACCAGCTCGGTGCCCTGTTCGCGGTCGAGCCCGAGCGGCTTGATCAGCTCAAGCGGCAGGAACGGCAGGGCGCGCGGTCCGGGAATATTGAGGCGAATCGGATCATCGGCAGGCGTTGCGCGCACCGGCCACGCCAGTGCCGGCAGCGTGAGCAGAAACTGCCTGCGGGTCATGGGCATGATCTCTCCCTCCGCGGTGCTCCCCAACGGAACAGTGTAGCCCGTGACAGCGGCCGCGGCGGGAGGATCGGGCGGCAGAGGCCGGCGCGCGGTGGCAGCGGTGCCGCGCCCGGCCCGCGTCAAGCGGCCGTGGCTCACGGGGCGCAGGCGCGTGCCGCCATTGCCGCGCGGTCGGCGCGGATTTGCTTTCCGCCGCCCGACGTCACGACACCGCCGGCGCGCCGCGCAAAGGCCGCTCGGTGCGTGTCCGGCGCAGAGATTGGGCGCCTGCTACGCGAGGTGGGCGATTGCCATCCGCTGCGCGCGCCGCGCGCGTGCTGCTTGGTGCAACCCGGCTGGGGCGAATCGCCAGCCGTTGCTTCGCCCCGCAGGCCTGCCAGCCTCTTAACCGCGCCACCCCGTTTCGCACGCCGGCCCGGATCGGGAGCCCGCGAGATGCTGCAATTGCCGCGTTTTCCGCATAGGATGCGCGCAGGCTGGATCCGGCGAAACAGGGCGCAGCAGCCGCTCGCACCGACCGGACCCGTAGCCATTTTCGAACGTGTCGGTGCCGCGAATGCGCCCGGCAGCGAAGGGAGGGTGAATGCGATTTCGCCGCGTGCGTCACGCGCTCTTGCTGGTGTGGGCCGCTGGCCTCGCCGCGTGCAGCAGCGGGGCGAGCCAGGACGTGAGCAGCACGGTCACGACCAGCAGCCTCGCGTTCAGCGCCGCCAGTCCCGATGCGCCCACGCCAGCGGCGCAAACCGTCGGCGCGACCTTCGGTCCGGGCACGGTGTACGTCGCCATCCTGCACGACGGCTCGGCGATCGCCGATGTGAGCTACACGCTGAGCGGTAGCAGCGCGCAGATCACCGTCACGCCCGCCTCTCCCGCCACCCTGGGGGCCGGGGCATTCACCGGCGCGCTCACCGTGACCGGGTACCGCTGCGCGGATGCGGCGTGCCTGCGTCTGTTGCCGGGCAACACCTCCGTGGTGAATGTAACTTATGGTATTCCGCCGATCGTGCGCTACATCGCGCCGTATGTGGGAACCGCCAACACCGCGCAGACGGCCATCATCCGCGGACAGGGATTCAGCAGCTTCACCGTGCAGGGCGTGACCTTCGGCGGTACCGCGGCCACCACCTTCACGGTCGTAAGTGACACCGAGATTCACGCCGATTACCCTGCGCTCGCCGCCGGCAGCTACCCGGTTGCGCTTGAGGTGCCCACCAGCCCCGGCCCGATCACCTCGGCGGCGAGCCTCAGGGTGGTGGCGCCGACCGGCTACCCGGCGGCGACCCTTGCCTATCCGGCCGCCGCGCCCGCCGTGCAGGCACTCGTCTACGATGCCGAGCGCCGCGCACTGCTCGTGGCGCTGAACGACGCGACCGCCGGCGGCACGCTCGTGCGCTACGCCTTCAACGGCGCCAGCTGGGACGCACCGGCCACGGCCGCCCTCAGCGGTCTCACGGACATCGCCCTGTCGACGCGCGGGTCCGAGCTGCTGGCGTTGTCCCAGACCGCGCTCACCCACGTCGATCCCGCGACGCTCGCGGCCGGCACGGTCACGCCGGCCCCGGCCCTCGCCTCCGGCGTCACGCTCAAGCAGCTCGCGGTGGCGAACGACGACACCGCGGTGGTGACCAGCGGCGCCAGCGGCAGCGCCGGCACGCCGGTCAGCCTCTACCGCGTGGCCAGCGCGACGTTCGCATCGCCCGCGTCCACGCTCAATCTGATCAACGCGACCCCGCGCGCGGCCGCCGACGGATCGACCCTGGCGATCGTGCAGGGCGACGCGGCGCTCACCGAGCCGCCGGGCGTCTATCGCTACACCGCCGCGACGCAGGGCTTCTCCGCCGCCGGCATCGCACTCAATCAGAATGCGGTTGCGCCGGCGCTCGACCGGGCGGCGACCCGTATCGTGCTGAACGGCACCAACGTGTACGACAGCGGCTATCAGCTGCTCGGCACGCTGCCGGCCACGACGGCGGCGGTGACGCTGCGTCCGGATGGCACGCGTGCCTACACCTTCGATTCCGCCGCGGGCCAGATCCTGACCTTTGATCTCACGGCGAGCCCCGCCGGCGGTGCCTTTGCCCAAGGCGGCGCGCCGCTCACACCCGCGGGTGATCCCGGCACCGGCGTCCGGATGACGATCAGCCCCGATGGCGGCACGCTGTTCCTCGCCGGCAGCAGCCAGATCGTGGTGCAGCCGCTGCCGCCGTGAACCGCTACTGCAACAGGTCACAGGAGCGATCGACCCGATGACGCGCCATCTCCTCGCCGTGCTGCTGCTGGTTCATGGCACCTGCGCGCTGGCCGACCGGCGCGCGGTCGAAAGCGCCAATTTCGAGATGGGCATCACCGCCGGTGACACGCTGCGCGCCGGCACGCGCGCCGAAAACTTCTACGGCATCAACGCGCGCGGTGTCTTCGCCCTCGGCGACTACCTCGGCGCGGCGCTCTCGGCGGACGGTACGCGCACCAACCTTGGCGACGCCTTCCGTTCCGAGACCGGCGCCGTGACGGCGTCCGGCGCACCGCCCGAGTGCGAGATCGACAGCAGCCGTATCGACGCCGATCTGTTCCTGCGCGACGCGGCCATTGGTCGCATGGGCCTGCGCTACGGCGCCGGACAGGCGCGCTCGAAGTGTGCCGCGACCTTCCTGCCGAGCGGCACCGGCAGCCTCGACAGCCAGACCGCGGTGGCGGAGGCCGAGTACTATTTCGCGCGCATCACGCTCGGTGCGAGCCGCACGTACACGCGCTTCGATGGTTCCGTCAGTCTGGATGCCGCGACGCTCAGCGCGTCCTGGTACCCGGCCGACAACGTGCGGCTGCGGCTGGCGGCCGACGGTCTGGACTTCGAGGACACCTACCGCTTCGACGTGCACTACCAGCCGGCGCTGGTCGGCAACGCCATCGACCTGTTCGCCGGCTACACGCTGTACGACCTGCCGGAAAAAACGCACACCCTCCTGGTCGGGATCAGCTACTTCTTCGACACGCGCGTCGGACTGCTCACGCGCGATCGCCACTACCGCTGACCGGCGCGCACGGTTAACGCGCCGCGTCCGCTGTCGTCAGCGCCGGCGCCAGGTCAGCGCGCAGCGCGGCGAGCGTCTGGCGCGCGATGTCGGTGAGGGCCCAGTACGGCGCGGGGTGGCCGCGCGCGGCGCGATAGCGCTCGGCGCCCGCGGCGATCGCCTCGCGCAGCCGCGGGTGCACGGTGTGGATGAGCGAACGCACGCGCAGCGCGGTGTCGAGGCGCATGCCGGCCGGCACGCTCGGTGTGGCGCCGAGCGCCGACTGCACGCCGGACCAGAGCTTGGCCAGTCCGCCGGGCAGCGCGGTGAGCGGGTGGTAGCCGAGCCGGTCGCCGCGCTCGGCGCCCTCGAGCAGCACATCGAGCGTCACGTTGTCGAGCCGCTCGGTGAGCAGCGTCTCGCCGTTGCGCCACTCCGCCACCGGCACCAGCTTCGGGTCGTATTCGAGATCGGACGGCACCAGCGTCGTGAAGTGCGTCACTCCCATGTCGCCGAGCCAGCGCACCAGGCCCGGAGACGTCAGCGCCGGCTTGTACGCCCACAGATCGATGCCGACCGCGCGATAGGCGTGATGCACGACCTCGGAGCAGAACATGCGCGCCGGGTCGGTCCAGTCCATGGCGAAATCGTAGGGCGCCGGTTCCGACCGGGCCTGCTGCAGGATGGCGCTCGCGGCACGATGCGCCGCAAGCGGCTCGGCCTGCAGCGCCGGGTGCGTGGGGCGCAGGCGCAGCAGCAGCAGGCGATAGCGTTTCTCCCTCAGAAAATCCTCGGCGCGCGTGGTGATGACCCCGCGCTCGATCACGGACTCGATCACGGTCGCCTTTCCGGAGCCCGCCTCGACGTGCACGATGGCCACGTGGGAAAAATTGCCGGGGAAGGTGTTGCCGCGCGCAATCAGGGCCGAGGTCGGCGCGTCGCCGCGCGACAGCACGATGTCGCCGCTGTGCACGCGCACGCCCGCGATCAGCGTCGAGGGCGCGGCCGAGGCGACCTCGCCCAGCACCGTCACCGCCGGCAGTGGCGCGCCGTGCTGCTGTACCAATGCCTCCTCGATCGCAGCGCGTCCGCCGTAGAGCACGCGATAGATCGCCTCGTGGGTCTGCGCGCGCTCCACCGGCCAGTGCTGTGCCGCCGCGCTCACCGCGACCCGCGTCTCGGTAACCAGAGCATGCACCTCGCCGAGCAGCGGCGGGTGTGCGGCGGCGAGCGCGGCCAGCCGGAACTGGCTCTGCTCGAGCGCCAGCAGCGCGCCGAGCGGCGTCTGCGGGCCCGCGCCGCGC
>CAZVUN010000127.1:0-8068 GCA_964629975.1 uncultured Acidiferrobacteraceae bacterium
CGACCGCGGCGCGCGCGCTGGCCCCGGCGCCAAGCGGCCCGTTCGCCGGGAAGGCCGACGTCGAGTGCGAGCTGCTGGTGCTGGGCGCCGGGCCGGGCGGCTATTCCGCGGCGTTTCGCGCCGCCGACCTCGGCATGCGCACGGTGCTGGTCGAGCGCTACGCCACGCTCGGGGGCGTGTGCCTCAACGTCGGCTGCATCCCGTCCAAGGCGCTGCTGCACGTGGCGGCCGTGACCGAGGAGGCGCAGCGCCTGTCCGAACACGGCGTCAGTTTCGGCGCACCGCAATTCGAGCTCGACAAGCTGCGCGCGTGGAAGGACAAAGTGGTCGGCAAGCTGGTGGGTGGGGTGGCCAGCATGGCCAAGGGGCGCAAGGTCGAGGTCGTGCGCGGCATCGGGCGGTTCCTCGACGCGAATCACCTGGAGGTCGCGCTCACCTCCGGTCCGGGTCAGGCGACCACGGGCGAGAAGAAGGTCGTGCGCTTCGCCAAGGCGATCATCGCGGCCGGCTCGCAGGCCGTGAAGCTGCCGTTCATTCCCGAGGACCCGCGCATCGTCGATTCCACGGGGGCGCTGGAACTGAAGAGCGTGCCGAAGAAGATGCTCGTCATCGGCGGCGGCATCATCGGCCTGGAGATGGCGACGGTGTACTCGGCCCTCGGTGCGCGCCTCGACGTGGTCGAGATGCAGGACGGTCTCATGCCCGGCGCCGACCGCGACCTGGTACGCGTGTGGGAGAAGCTGAACGCGCGGCGCTTCGACCGCATCATGCTCAACACCAGGACGGTGAAGGTCGAGGCATTGAAGGAAGGTGTTCGCGTATCGTTTGAGGGCGAGAACGCTCCGGCCGAGCCGCAGCTCTACGAGTTCGTGCTCGTGGCGACGGGGCGCGCGCCGAATGGCAAGAAGATCGACGCCGACAAGGCCGGCGTGGCCGTCACGGATCGCGGCTTCATCGAGGTCGACAAGCAGATGCGCACCAACGTGCCGCACATCTATGCCATCGGCGACATCGTCGGTCAGCCGATGCTGGCCCATAAGGCAGTGCATGAAGGTCATGTGGCGGCCGAGGCGGCAGCGGGCCAGAAGTCGTACTTCGATGCGAGCGTGATCCCCTCGGTCGCCTACACCGACCCCGAGATCGCCTGGGTGGGCGTCACGGAAGACGAGGCGAAGAAGACCGGCCGCGCAATCGCCAAGGCGCGTTTCCCGTGGAGTGCCTCGGGCCGCGCCATCGCCAACGGGCGCGACGAGGGTGTGACCAAGATCATTGTCGATGAGGAAACCCATCGCGTCATCGGCGGCGGCATCGTCGGCACGCATGCCGGCGACCTCATCGGGGAGCTGGCGCTCGCCATCGAGATGGGTGCGGACCCGGAGGACATCGGGCGCACCATCCACCCGCACCCGACCCTGTGCGAATCGGTCGGCATGGTGGCCGAGGTGTTCGAGGGCGTGTGCACCGACCTCATGCCGGTGCGCAAGAAGTAAAGAGGCGCGCCGGCTCGCCCCGGCACGCATCCGTCAACCATCCGGGATTTCCCTTCATGGCCAAGATCAAGAAAGTCGTTCTCGCCTACTCCGGCGGTCTCGATACCTCCGTCATCCTCAAGTGGTTGCAGGAGACCTACGGCTGCGAGGTCGTGACCTTCACCGCCGACATCGGCCAGGGCGAGGAGCTCGAGCCGGCGCGCGCCAAGGCGAAGAAGCTGGGGGTGAGGGAGATCTTCATCCTCGATCTGAAGGAGGAATTCGTGCGCGACTTCGTGTTCCCGATGTTTCGCGCCAATACGCTCTACGAGGGCGAGTACCTGCTCGGCACCTCCATCGCCCGCCCGCTGATCGGCAAGTACCTGGTGGAGATCGCCAACAAGACCGGGGCGGATGCGATCGCGCACGGCGCCACCGGCAAGGGCAACGACCAGGTGCGCTTCGAACTCACCGCCTACGCGTTGAAGCCCGGGATCAAGGTCATTGCGCCGTGGCGCGAGTGGGACCTGACCTCGCGCGAGACGCTGCTCAAGTACGCCGAGCAGCACAGGATCCCGGTCGAGTTCAAGAAGGGCAAGAAGTCGCCCTATTCGATGGACGCCAACCTGCTGCACATCTCCTACGAAGGCGGCGTGCTGGAGGACCCGTGGGCCGAGCCCGAGGCGTCGATGTGGCGCTGGACGGTCGCGCCGGAGAAGGCGCCGAACAAACCGACCTACCTTGAATTGACCTTCAAGCAGGGCGACTGCGTGGCGCTCGACGGCAAGGCCATGAGCCCGGCGACGGTGCTGGCGACCCTCAACAGACTCGGCGGCGCCAACGGCATCGGCCGCGCCGACATCGTCGAGAACCGCTACGTCGGGATGAAATCGCGCGGCGCGTACGAGACCCCGGGCGGCACCATCCTGCTCAAGGCGCACCGCGCCATGGAATCGCTCACCCTCGACCGCGAGGTGGCGCACCTCAAGGACGAGCTCATGCCGCGCTACGCCGCGCTCATCTACAACGGCTACTGGTACAGCCCGGAGCGGCAGATGCTGCAGCAGATGATCGACGCCTCGCAGGCGCACGTGAGCGGGGTGGTGCGCGTCAAGCTCTACAAGGGCAACGTCACGGTAGTCGGCCGCAAGTCGGACAAGGACAGCCTGTTCGACCCGGGCATCGCGACCTTCGAAGAGGACCGCGGCGCCTACGACCAGAAGGACGCCGAGGGTTTCATCAAGCTCAACGCACTGCGGCTGCGGATCGCGGCGCGCCGCCAGGGGAAGAAACGATGACATTCAAGAACGTCGAAGTGAAGAGAAAGGCCAACGTCTACCACGAAGGCCGCGTCACCAGCCGCTCTATCGTCACGCCGGACGGCGAGATGAAGACGCTCGGGGTGATGCTGCCCGGCACTTACCGCTTCAGCACCCAGGCGCCGGAGCGCATCGACATCACCCAGGGCCACTGCCGCGTGAAGCTCGCCAACGAGCAGCAATGGGTCGACTACCAGGCCGGGCAGAGCTTCCACGTGCCGGGCAACTCGCATTTCGAGATCGAAGTCATCGACCTGCTCGACTACGTCTGCCATTTCGGTTCGTGACCGGACCGAGGGCCGCGCGCCACGGATGGCGCGGTTGCGGTGTCGGCTAGCGCCGAATCCCCAGCGGCGCGCTTGGGCTTGGCCGGGGCGCAGTGCGGCGGCTGGTATGATGGCGGCGCATGAAGGACCTCAGTCTCGCCATCCTCGCGGACCCGCCCAACGCCGCGCACGTGCTGCCGGGCCTGGCGGTCGATTACACGCCAGCGCAGCGCGCGACGATCGCCGAGTTCCTGATCCGTGCCACCGTCGAGCTCGCCGTGGCGAGCTGGCCGGGGCCGGTGTATCTGTACGGCGCCCCGGACATCGATCATCCGCTGTTCGCCATGCTGGCCGACACGTTCCAGATCGAGCTCGTTGCGCAGGCGCCGGGCGCATGCAACGTGCGCATGGCGGCGGCGCTCGCCGACCTGCTGACCCGGGCAGGCGCGGCCGGGGTGGTGCCGTGCAATGTGCCGCACTGTCCGTGGGACGTGCTGGACGACGCCAACCACTGGCTGGCACGGGGACGTACCGTGATCGGCCCGACTGACAGCGGGGCGCTGTGGTTCGTCGGCTTGCCGCGCGCGCACGCGCATCTGGCGCAGGCGCTGACGGAGGCGGGCAGCCGCGCACTCGATGCGCTGGCAGGTGCCGCGGCGCGTGACGGCGTGGAGCTCGACGCGCTGCCGCACCTGCGCCCGATCGGCTCCAGCATGGAGCTGTGGCTGGCGGCGCAGCAGTCCGACGCGCTGAAGCAGTTCCTCGACGGCCTGAAGGTGACTTAACGCGCCGGCGAGCCCCAGCGGCGCACCAGATAGCCATCGAGCGCGAGCTTGCCGGGCCCGTAGAGGAGCGGCACCAGCAGAAGGATGCCCCAGGTGATGTGATCCTTGAGACCGATCTCGTTGAGATCGGGATAGGAGATCACGGCCACGATGTTGAACACGAACAGCGCGAACGCGGCAAGACGCCCGGTCAGCCCGAGCGCGAGCAGCGCCGGCAGGATCAGTTCCGCCCCGGTGCCGAGCACGGCGGCGGCATAGGGTGACAGCACCGGCACCTGGTATTCGTTTTCGAACAGCGCGACCGTGGTGTCCCAGCTCTGCAGCTTGTTGACGCCGGACTTCCAGAAGATATTGGCCAGATACAGCCGCAGCCCGAGCTCGAACAGCGGGCGCGCGACCTCGAGCAGCCGGATCAGCGGCTGGGCGAGCGAGAGGGTGCGGGCGATGGGGTGCATGGGGCCTCCGGAATCTCGTTGTTGGGCGGCAACGCTAGTGAAAGTCGACCACGGTGCCGCGCGCGACGTGATCGCGCAGCGCCTCCGTCACGTCGCACGCCGGGTCGGCGGCAAGCGCCCGCGCGCACGCTGCGTCGAGCGGTGCGCGTTCCGCCAGGGCCGACAAGAATGCGAACTCGGCGAGTGTCAGCGCCTCGACCGTGACGTCGAGGTGGCGGCGGATCACGAGCAGCCGCGCGGGGCCGGTGGCGATATCGATGGCCTCCTCGCCGGACTGGTCGGGCTGGTTGGCCTGCCAGATGCGGTCGATCGGATACGGCGAGGCGATAAGCCGTGCCGACGGATGCAGCACGAAGCACAGGCTCTCATAGCGCTCGGCCGGTACCTGTGCCAGGCGCGCGAGCTCGAGCGGCGCGTGATCGGCGGAATGAAACGCGCGGTGCCACGCCCACTCGAGGCGTGCCACGTCCGGTAGATAGACGAGCGCGGCCGCCGGGGCGAAACCGGCCAGGAACTCGGCGAACTCGGCACCGAAATCGTGCAGGTTGCCACTGGCGGGCGGACAGCGCTCGATGAACCGGCCGGCGGCATGGCCGAAGAACTCCTCCCCGACCAGGCGCGCCACCACCGGGTACACGGCGGCGAGCGCCTCCGTGAGACTGATGGCGACGTTGTTGCGGTACACCTGCAGGTGCTGCGCCGGGGCGAAGCGCCCGGGTGCGATGGCGTGCGCGAACGCATCGAGCTGGCACGTGAATACGGCCGTGGCGAAGCCGCGCTGCAGCTCCTGCAGCGACGCCGTCATGCCCGCGCCCGCTGCGGCGCCGCCGTGCGCAGGCGCCCGGTCGCGCGCTGCGCCTCGGTCACCAGCACCGAAAGCGCCGGCAGCTCGCTGTCCCACTCGATCAGCGTCGGCACGGGCCCGAAGTGCGCGAGCGCCGTCTCGTACAGCGCCCACACCGCGTCGGTGACGGGCGCGTTGTGGGTGTCGATCAGCAGCTCGCCTTGCGCGTGGCGCTTGACGGTGTGGCCGGCGAGGTGCATCTCCTTGACCGCGGCCGGCGGCAGGGCGGCGAAATAGCGATCCGCCGCGAAGCCGTGATTGCAGGCACTCACATAGACGTTGTTGACGTCGAGCAGGATGCCGCAGCCGCTGCGCCGCGCAACTTCCGCCAGGAATTCCCACTCCGGAATGCTTGAGTCGCGAAACTGCAGGTAGCTCGAGGGGTTCTCGATCAGCAGCTCGCGTCCAAGGTATTCCTGCGCCTCGTCGACACGGCGCACGAAATGGTCGAGCGATTCCTGCGTGTACGGCAGCGGCAGCAGGTCGTTGAGATAGCGTCCGTCGATGGAGCACCAGCACAGGTGATCGGACACGAGCGCCGGCGCATAGCGTTCGATGAGGCGCTTGAGACTTTCCAGGTGCCGGCGATTGAGCGGATTGGCGGATCCAAGCGACAGGCCCACGCCGTGCAGGCTGAGCGGGTAGCGCCGCCGTGCCTGCTCCAGGTAGTAGTGCGGCGCGCCACCCGCACCGAAGTAGTTCTCGCTGTGCACCTCGAGGAAGCCGACGTCCGGTTCCTCCTCGAGCAGCGCGCGGTAGTGCGGGGCACGCAGACCGATCCCCGCGCGTGCGGGGAGCGGCTGACCGCGGTCGGGTGCCGTGCGCACGCCGCCCCGGCTACTTCTTCGGTTGCAGCGAGGCGCCCACGATCTTCTCGCAGGTGCCCTTGGGCAGGTAGATCCAGGCGTCGCCCTGGGCGTCCTTCTTGGCGGTACCGGTGCACGCGCTGGTCGAGGTCTGGCAGTCGTTCTTGCCGGCCTTGGCGATGCCGTAGCACTTCTCGTTCTTGGGGGCATCGGCCGCCTGCGCCGCACCGCCCGCGCCGAGCGCGATCAGTCCGCAGATGGCAGCGTTCACAACGGTATTGATTGGCTTCACGAGTGTCTCCTTTGGGGTTGCGAGGGTTGCAGAAATTCTCAGTCCAGTCCTGCCTGGCGCCGGAGCGACTCGGCGATCCGCTGCCGGGCCGGCGCCGACAGGCGCGCCGGCAAATCCGCCGCCACGCCCGCCTCGGCGAACGCCCGTGCCGCGGCGTGCAACAGCCGCACCTGGCGCGCGAATCGCGCGCACGCCGCGCAGATGACCAGATGCAGGCGCAGCCCGAGCCGTTCGCGCCACGACAGGCGCCGATCGAGCGACTGCGAGACGAGCGCACTGGCCTGTTTGCATGTCAGCATCGCGATCCGCCCTGTTTCCGACCGAACCAGCGGGTTTCGAGACACTGCCGCAAACGCAGTCGCGCGCGGTGCATCAGGACCCACAGATTAGACGCGCTCAGTCCGAGGACCTTACAGGCCTCCTCGCCGCTCAGCCCGTCGAGCTCGGTGAGGCCGAACACCTCGGCCTGGCGCGGCGGCAGCTGCGCGAGGCAATCGCTGAACACCTGCCAAAACTGGGTCTGCTCCAAGGCGCCCGAGGGGTTGGTCCACACGCTCGGCGCCGAGCGCCAATGTTGTCCCGGATCGTCCTCGAACATGGCGTCGATGAGCTCGTCGTCGGGCTCCTCGGCGGGCGGCGCCTCGCGCGCGCGCCGGCGCAGGTAATCGATCAGCTTGTTCTTGAGGATGGCGATGAGCCAGGTGCGCACCGAGGACTGGCCGGCGAAGCGCTCGCGCGCGGTCAACGCCGCGAGCAGCGTCTCCTGCACGAGATCCTCCGCGGCCGATGCGTTGCGCACCCGCACCAGCGCGTAGCGGTACAGGGCATCGCCGTGCGCATCGAGCCACGACGCGGGCGCGAGCGCATCCTCGGCGGGTGGGATCGGTTTGTTCATCCGGGCAGCATCGCTGCGCGGGATTACACACGGCTTGTGTGCAGGCGCGCAAGCGACGTCGTCATGCCGGCGCCTGGCGGTCCCCGCAGAGGTAGCGGTGCTCAGCGCCGGGTGCCGGCCGTGGCGGGCTCGAGCGCGCCGCCGACGAGCCTGAGGCAGGCGCCCTCCGGCAGGTAGATGCACGCGTCCTTCTGGAAGTCCTGCCGGGCCGTGCCCGGGCATGCCGAGGTCGCCGTCGAGCAGTCGCTCTTCCCGGCCCTGGACACCCCGTAACAGCGCTCCTGCCCGGCGCATTGCACCAGGCCGGCGGCCTGTGCATGACCGGCCAGGGCCAGGACCCCGCCGATGACCGATGACAACAGAAGTGCGTGTGATCTGCTCTGCATGAGGCAGGCGCCCCGCGTTGGCCAATGCCGCTCAAGGCGCCCGCGCGATGGTGCGCGGGCTCGCGGCATTGGTCGCGCGGCGCACGCCATCCTTACGCCCGCCGCGGCGCGGCAGGAGCGGCGGACGCGACGACGTCAGCGAAGTGACGCGTTGCCCAGTCTGGCGAGGCAGTCGAGGTAGGTCGCCTCGCTCGGCGCACCGCCGTGGCGCGCCGCCTGCCACAGCATCTCGGCCAGGCATTCCATCATGTGATGCTGCACGGCGTGCTCGTCCGGCAGACGCCTGAGCAGACGCTGATAGTGGGCGCGCACGCCGCTCGGCTGGTCGAGCGACAGCTGCTCCTCGAGCGAGATGTGCATCGCCATGTGCAGGAATGGGTTGGTCTCGCCCATCTCGGGCAGATAGTCGCGGTCGCGGTAGCCGTCCGGGTTGGTGAGCACCGCGTGGTACTCCGGATGGCGCAGCGCCACGTCCACCACCAGCCGCTCGATGCCCTCGAGCGGCTGGCCCTGTTGATGACGCTGCCAGGCGCGGAAGAACACCGCGCGCA
>CAZVUN010000128.1:0-8040 GCA_964629975.1 uncultured Acidiferrobacteraceae bacterium
CTGCACGGCGTCCGGGCGCAGGACATTCTGCAAGGCCAGCGCCGAGGCAGTGGCCCCGGCAGCGCCGGCGGCCCCGGCCGCCGCACCGGCCGTGGCGGCCCCGCAGCCGGCGAGGACTGCCCTGGAAGACATTCGCTACGCCAAGTTGCCGGGCGATCGGCTGCAAATCGTGTTGCGTATGTCGGGACCGGTACCGCAACCGGCGCTCTTCAAGAGCGAAAAGCCCGACAAGCCGGCGCGCATGGTATTTGACTTTCCCAACACCCGGGTGGCGCTGCCGAAAAAGAGCATCGCGGTGCGCGAGGGTGCTGTCACGAGCATCGATGCCGGTGACGACGAGAATCGCACGCGCGTTGTGCTGAATCTGGTCCGCCCGGTCGGCCATTCGGTCAGCGCCCAGGGCAACGATTTCGTCATTACCCTCGATGCGCCACGCAGCGCCATCGCCGGCGCCCAGCAGCCGAAGGTCACGCATTTCGCGGGCAGCCGCAAGGTCGGCAAGTTCGCCCTGACCAACATAGACTTCCGGCGCGGCGTACAGGGCGAGGGCAAGATCACCATCGGCCTGTCCGATCCGGCGGTCGGTGTCGATATCCGCGAGCAGGCCGGCGAGATCGTGATCGACTTCCTCGACACCACTACACCGGGCGAGCTGCAGCGCCGCCTCGACGTGGTCGACTTCGCCACGCCGGTGCAGACGATCGATACCTTCGCGCAGGGCAAGAACACGCGCATGATCATCGTGCCGCGCGGCAAGTTCGAGCACAGCGCGTTCCAGGCCGGCAACGTGTTCACCGTGAGCCTGCGCCCGATCATCGAAAAGCCGGACCAGAAGAAGGTCGACGAGTTCGGCTACTCGGGCGAGAAGCTGTCGCTCAATTTCCAGAACATCGACGTGCGTGCCGCCCTGCAGGTGCTGGCCGACTTCACCGGCCTCAACTTTGTCGTCAGCGACACCGTCAAGGGCAACCTCACGCTGCGCCTGAAGGACGTGCCGTGGGATCAGGCGCTCGACCTGATCGTCGACTCCAAGGCGCTGGCCGTACGGCGCAAGGGCAATGTCGTGACGGTTGCGCCCGCGGCCGAGGTCGCCGCCAAGGAGAAGGCCGCACTCGAGGCCAGCAAGTCGAATCTCGAGCTCGAGCCGCTCGTGTCCGAGCTCATCCAGATCAACTACGCCAAGGCCGAGGACATCGCCAATCTGATCAAGTCGATCAAGCCGGTCGTCGAGGTTGGCGACAAGCAGCACCCCGTGTTCGGCGCGCAGGCCACCGGCCAGGGCATCGGCGCCACCGGCACGGCCATCGGGACCACCAACACGCTGCTGTCGCCGCGCGGCCAGGTGACGGTCGATGCGCGCAGCAACTCGATCCTGGTGCAGGACACGCCGGGCAAGATCCGCGAGATCCGCAAGCTCGTGGCCCAGCTCGATCAGCCGATCCGCCAGGTCATGGTCGAAACCCGCCTGGTCGAGGCCACCGACAACTTCTCGCGCAGCCTCGGCGCGCGCTTCGGCCATCTGACCGATTCGACCCAGAGCGGTAACCGCGGGATCACCACCGGCAGTCTCGAGGCGGTGCCACCGTACGTCAACGACGGAACGTTTCAGTACGTTCCGAGCGGCCTCAACGTGGCACTGCCGGCTGGGACCCTCGGCGGCAAGTCCCCGGGGGTCTTCTCCCTCACCCTGTTCCGTGGCGCAAACATCCTCGACCTGGAGCTATCCGCGCTCGAGCAGGAAGGCAAGGGCAAGATCATCTCCAGCCCGCGCGTGATCACGGCTACGCAGAAGAAGGCCAAGATCGAACAGGGTCAGGAGCGCGTGTTCACCACGACGGTGCTGGGTGCCGGCTCGGTCGTGACCAAGAAGGCGACCTTGAAGCTCGAGGTCACGCCGCAGATCACGCCCGATGAGCGCGTGAATCTGGATGTCGTGGTCACCAAGGACAACTTCGTCGATGCCGTCACTGGCCTGCTCAATGTCAAGGAGATCCAGACCCAGGTGCTCCTGGACAATGGCGAGACCGTGGTCATCGGCGGCATCTACGAGCAGGATCGCAATGACTCGGTCACGCAAGTGCCATTCTTCGGCGATATCCCCTTGCTCGGCTGGTTGTTCAAGAGCAAGGACGTCAAGGACAGCAAGACCGAACTCCTGATCTTCCTGACCCCGCGCATCCTCTCCGAGAAGCTCGCTGTGCGCTGAAGCGCGGGCGGATCCCGCCCCCCCCGCGGCCCCGGCACGCGCGGCTATAATAGCGGCCGCGCATGAGCCGGCAGCACAACGTCATACTGGTCGGGCCGATGGGGGCGGGCAAGTCCACCATCGGTCGGCACGTGGCCGAGTTACTGCACAAGCGGTTTCTCGACTCCGACCATGTCATCGAAGAACGCACTGGCGCTACCATTCCGCTCATCTTCGAGATCGAGGGCGAGAGCGGCTTTCGCCGGCGCGAGTCCGCCACCATCGACGAGCTGACGCGCCAGGACAATCTCGTGCTGGCCACCGGCGGCGGCGCCGTACTGTCCGCCGACAATCGCCGGGTGCTGCGCGAACGCGGCATCGTCGTGTACCTGTGCGCGCCGCTCGAGACACTGGTCGAACGCACGCAGAAGGACCGCAGCCGCCCGTTGCTGCAGAATACCGACCGGCGCGAGAAGCTCGCGGAGATATTGCGCATGCGCGACCCGCTGTACCGCGAGACGGCGCACATCGTCGTGCATACCGCGCGCCGCTCGCCGCTCAGCGTCGCGCGCGAGATCGCCACCCAGGTGAAGAAACTCGAGACCGCTGATGCAGACGCTCACCGTCGATCTGGCTGACCGCAGCTACCCGATACACATCGGTAGCGGGCTGCTCGAGCGGTCGGAACTGCTCACCCCGCTCATCGCCGGTCAGCGCGTCGCCATCGTCTCGAACGAGACGGTCGCACCGCTCTATCTTGCGCGTGTCAAGCGCGCGCTCGCCGATCGGGCGCCGGTCGAGGTCATTCTGCCGGACGGCGAGCAGCACAAGACCCTGGAGGTGCTGAACCGGATATTCGACGTGCTGCTGCAGCAGCGCTGCGATCGGCGCACCACGCTGATCGCGCTCGGCGGCGGCGTCGTTGGCGACATGGCGGGGTTCGCGGCGGCGGTATATCAGCGCGGGGTGCCGTTCGTACAGATTCCGACCACGCTGCTCGCGATGGTCGACTCCTCGGTCGGCGGCAAGACCGGCGTCAATCACCCGCTCGGCAAGAACATGATTGGCGCCTTCCATCAGCCGCGCGGCGTCATCATCGACACCGACACGCTCGGCACGCTGCCCGACCGCGAGCTGTCGGCCGGTCTCGCCGAGGTCATCAAGTACGGGCTGATTCGCGACCGCGAGTTCCTCACCTGGCTGGAGGGCAACCTCGAGGCCCTGCTGGCGCGCGATCCAACCGCGCTGGCGTTCGCCATTCACCGCGCGTGCCAGAACAAGGCCGAGGTAGTGGCGGCCGACGAGCGCGAGGGCGGCGTGCGTGCCACGCTCAACCTCGGGCACACCTTCGGTCACGCCATCGAAACCGGCATGGGCTACGGCCGCTGGTTGCACGGCGAGGCCGTGGCCGTCGGGATGGTGCTGGCCGCGGAACTGTCGCGCCGCGTCGGCTGGCTGGCGAGTGGCGATGTGGCGCGCGTGGAGGCGCTCCTGCGACGCGCGCGCCTGCCGGTGCGGGCACCGGCAACGCTGACCGAGGAGCGTTTCCTCGAGCTGATGGCGGTCGACAAGAAGGTGCAGGACGGACGCCTGCGCCTGGTGCTGCTGAAGGCGCTCGGCGAGGCGGTGGTGACCGATGAGTTCCAGCCCGCCCAGCTCGCCGCGACCCTGGCATTCGGCAGGCAGGCGGCATGACCCTCGCCCCGTACGCCGCGGACGATCGCCGCACCCGCGGCCGCCAGCATCCCGAGCCCGCGCCCACGCATCGCAGCGAGTACCAGCGCGACCGCGACCGCATCATCCATTGCGCGGCATTTCGCCGCCTCGAGTACAAGACCCAGGTGTTCGTCAACCACGAGGGCGACCTGTTTCGCACGCGCCTGACGCATTCGATCGAAGTGGCGCAGATCGGGCGCTCGATCGCCCGTGCCCTCGGACTCAACGAGGACCTGGTGGAGGCCATCGCGCTCGCGCACGACCTCGGACACACGCCGTTCGGCCATTCCGGCCAGGATGCGCTCAACGACTGCATGCGCGACTACGGCGGCTTCGAGCACAACCTGCAGTCACTGCGCGTGGTCGACGTGCTGGAGGAACGTTACGCCGAGTTTCCCGGTCTCAACCTGACGTTCGAGACACGCGAGGGCATTCTGAAGCACTGCTCGCTCAAGAACGCCACGCAGCTCGGCGAGCTCGGCCAGCGCTTCCTCGAGAAGCGACAGCCGAGCCTCGAGGCGCAGCTCGCCAATCTCGCCGATGAGATCGCCTACAACAATCACGACGTCGACGATGGCCTGCGTTCGGGCCTGTTGAGCGTCGAGGAGCTGGGCGACATCGCGCTGTTCGCCGATCGCTACCGCGACGTGCAGCGCCGCTACCCGCAGCTCGCGCCGCGGCGCAAGATCCACGAGACCATCCGCCGCATGATCAATCACGTCGTCACCGATCTCATCGAAACCAGCCAGCGCCAACTGGCCGCCGCGGGCGTGGCGAGCATCGAGGCCGTGCGCAATCACCCCGGCCCCCTTATCGGCTACAGCCCGGAGGTCGCCGAGCAGACGCGCGCTCTGAAGCGCTTCCTGCGCCAGCGGCTCTATGCCCACTACCGCGTGCGGCGCGCCAGCGCCAAGTCGGTACGCATCGTGCGCGAGCTGTTCGCGGCCTTTCACGACGATCCCCGCCTGCTGCCGCACCAGGACCAGGAGCGCTTGCAGGCCACCGGCGCGCAAGACGACCCGCACACACGCGCGCGCATCATCGCCGACTACATCGCCGGCATGACGGATCGCTACGCCATCCGTGAGCATGCCCGCCTTTTCAGCCCGGCCGAACTGACCTGAGGGCCCTGCAGCCCGGCACGACCGGCTCCCGGTTCCATTGAACCGGGGTGTTCCGGCCGGTATACTTTTTCGCCCTTTGTCTCGAAATTGCCTTAAACGCAAGAATAAAAAGAGTTTTTTCACGCCCTGGCGCACTTTATCGCGCCGTGGCCCGGCCTTCGGCCTCTCATCCGGGTCGAAACATGTGGTGACGACAGTGAATAAGCTGAGCAAACCGTGGCCCGTCGGCCTGTACGATCCCGCCTTCGAGCACGATGCCTGCGGCGTCGGTTTCGTGGTGGACATGAAGGGGCGGCGCTCGCATGCCATCGTCGACCAGGCCCTGACGATCCTCAAGAACCTGCAGCATCGCGGCGCCTGCGGCTGCGAGATCAATACCGGCGACGGCGCCGGAATCCTTCTCCAGATGCCGCACGCCTTTCTCAGCCGGGAGTGCGCCGAGCTGGGCATCGCGCTGCCCGAGGCCGGGGACTACGGCGCGGGTCTGGTGTTCCTGCCGCGGGATGCCGCACAGGCGCGCGCCTGCCAGGAGCTGTTCGAAAGCATCATTCGCGAGGAAGGACAGAAACTGCTCGGCTGGCGCGACGTCCCGACCGACGACTCGCATCTGGGCCCGACGGCACGCGCCAGCGAGCCCGCCTTCAAGCAGGTGTTCATCGCGCGCGCCGCCGACCTCAAGGACGCCGCTGCCTTCGAGCGCCGCCTGTACGTGATCCGCAAGCGTGTCGAGCACGCCGTGGCGCGCTCCAGTTTGGGCGAACGCAGCCTGTTCTACGTGCCGAGCCTGTCGGCCCGCACGCTCATCTACAAGGGCATGCTCACACCGAACCAGGTGGAGCTGTTCTTTCCCGACCTGCGCGACCCGGCGCTCGCTTCCGCGCTGGCGCTGGTGCACTCGCGGTTTTCCACCAACACCCTCCCGTCGTGGCCGCTCGCCCACCCGTTCCGCTACCTGGCGCACAACGGCGAGATCAATACGCTGCGCGGCAACATCAACTGGATGCGCGCGCGCGAGGCATTGTGCGCCTCGCCGCTGTTCGGTGATGACCTCAAGAAGCTCCTGCCGATCGTGATGGAGGATGGTTCCGATTCGGCCACCTTCGACAACGTGCTCGAGTTTCTGCACATGGCCGGGCGCGAGCTGCCGCACGCGGTGCTGATGATGATTCCCGAGGCGTGGAGCGGGCACGAGTCCATGGACGCCGAGCGGCGCGCGTTCTACGAGTTTCACGGCTGCCTGATGGAGCCGTGGGACGGTCCGGCCTCGATCGCTTTCACCGACGGCACCGTCATCGGTGCGGTGCTCGACCGCAATGGCCTGCGCCCCTCGCGCTACTACGTCACCAAGGACGACCTGGTGGTCATGGCCTCCGAGGTCGGCGTGCTCGACATCGCGCCAGAAAACGTCCTCATCAAGGAGCGTCTGCACCCCGGCCGCATCTTCCTGGTCGACACCGCGCAGGGCCGCATCATCGACGATGCCGAGCTGAAGCAGCGCTACGCCAGCGCCCAGCCGTACGGTGAGTGGCTGCGCGACAATCTCGTCGCCTTCGACCAGCTGCCGGCCGCGCCCGAGGTGCCCGCCGACGATCACGCCACGGTCCTGCAGCGCCAGCAGGCCTTCGGCTACACGCACGAGGATCTGCGGATCCTGATGGCGCCGATGGCGCGCACCGGCGAGGAGGCCGTCGGGTCGATGGGCAATGATGCCGCGCTCGCCGTGCTGTCCGACCGCCCGCGCCTGCTGTACGACTACTTCTGCCAGCTGTTTGCACAAGTCACCAACCCCCCGCTCGATGCGATTCGCGAGGAGCTGGTAACGCAGATGGCGACCAATATCGGACCCGAGGGCAACCTGCTCGCGCCCGGGCCGGCGAGCTGCCGCCAGATCAAGCTCGCCTCGCCGCTGCTCACCAACGACGAACTTGCCAAGCTGCGCCACATCGAGCGTGCCGGGTTCCGGACCGTGACGCTGCCGATGCTGTTTCCGGCAGCCGCCGGCAGCGGGGGGCTCGCCCCTGCGCTCGAGGAGCTGTGCCGCAAGGCGAGCGACGCCATTGCCCAGGGCTGCACCTTCCTGATCCTGTCGGATCGCGGCGTCGACCGCGCGCATGCGCCCATCCCCGCCCTGCTCGCCACCGCCGGTGTGCACCATCACCTGGTGCGCGAAGGCACGCGCACGCGTGTCGGGCTGGTGATCGAGACCGGCGAGGCGCGCGAGGTGCATCACATGGCGCTGCTGCTCGGCTATGGCGCCGGCGCCATCAATCCTTATCTCGCGTTCGAGACGCTCGCCGACATGATCCGTCAGGGCATGTTACCGGGGGTCGATCCGGCCAAGGCCGTAAAGAACTATGTCAAGGCGCTCAACAAGGGCGTGCTCAAGGTGCTGTCGAAGATGGGCATCTCGACCATCCAGTCGTATCGCGGCGCGCAGATCTTCGAGGCTATCGGTCTGGCACAGGGCTTCGTCGACCGCTATTTCACCTGGACGGCCACGCGCATTGGCGGCATCGGCATCGAGGTGGTGGCACAGGAGGCGTTGCTGCGTCATCGCCATGCCTACCCGGACCGGCCGGCGGGTCATGCCGAGCTCGAGTGGGGGGGCGAGTACCAGTGGCGGCGCGACGGCGAGTATCACCTGTTCAATCCCGACACGGTCGCGAAGCTGCAGCACGCCACGCGCGCCGGTTCGTACGCGGTGTTCAAGGAGTACGCGCGGGCGGTCGACGACCAGTCGCGCCACCTGGCGACGCTGCGCGGGCTGTTCGAGCTGAAGCCGGTGGGTCCGCCGGTGCCACTCGATGAGGTCGAGTCGATCGAATCGATCATGCAACGCTTCGCCACGGGCGCCATGTCCTACGGCTCGATCAGCCAGGAGGCGCACGAGACCCTGGCCATCGCCATGAATCGCATCGGCGGGCGTTCCAACTCCGGCGAGGGCGGCGAGGACCCGGAGCGCTACGGCACCGAGCGCAACTCGCGCATCAAGCAGGTCGCCTCCGGACGCTTCGG
>CAZVUN010000129.1:0-8022 GCA_964629975.1 uncultured Acidiferrobacteraceae bacterium
GATCATGAAGGGCGACACGCTCGAGCCGCTGAAGATCGTCGCCACCCGCGGCTACACCGTGGACACGCAGGAGTATCACCCGGAGCCTAGAGTCGCCTCGATCGTCGCCTCGCACTTCCACCCGGAGTTCGTGGTCAACGTGAAGGAAACCGGCCAGACGCTGATGGTCAACTACAGCGACATCAACAACCTCAAGGTCACCACCGTCGGCACCGAGCGCTTCCTGCATGACGGCGGCTGGGACGCGAGCAAGCGCTACTTCCTGGTCGCGGCCAACCAGCGCAACACCATCGCCGTGGTCGACGCCAAGGAAAACAAGCTGGTGAAGCTGGTCAAGGAAGGCGTCGGCAAGATCCCGCACCCGGGCCGCGGCGCCAACTTCGTCGATCCGAAGTTCGGTCCGGTGTGGGCCACGAGCCACCTGGGCGACGATACCATCGTGCTGATCGGTACCGACCCGGAGAAGAACAAGGCCAATGCCTGGAAGGTGGTGCGCACCCTCAAGGCGCAGGGCGGCGGGTCGCTGTTCATCAAGACCCACCCGAAGTCCAAGAACCTGTGGGTCGACACGCCGCTCAACCCGGATGCCGCCATCAGCCAGTCGGTCGCCGTGTTCGACATCAACAACCTCGACAAGCCGTACGAGGTGGTGAAGGTCGCCGAGCTGGCGAAGCTGGGCGAGGGCCCGAAACGCGTGGTGCAGCCGGAGTACAACAAGGCCGGCGACGAGGTGTGGTTCTCGGTGTGGAACGGCAAGACCCAGGAGTCGGCGATCGTCGTGCTCGATGACAAGACGCGCAAGGTGAAAACCGTCATCAAGGACAAGCGGCTCGTCACGCCGACCGGCAAGTTCAACGTTTACAACACGCAGCACGACGTGTATTAAGTCTTCCTCCGTGTGGTGCTTGGGGCGGGCGGCGGGCTCGCCCCACCTTTCACAACAGGGGGAGCAACCGATGACGTGCAAGACGCGGTTCTGCAGGATCGCCTACCCGGTCGTGCCGGTGATGCTCGTTGCCCTGCTGGTCGCCCCTGCCACGGGCGAACCGTCCGCGCGCGCCAGGGACGCCGGCGTGCACAGCGTGGCACCGGTGGCGCAGCTGCGCTACCCCGACTCGGGTCGCCAGCAGCAGCTCATGCACCTGCTCGTGCAGGACTGCGGATCCTGCCACGGCATGACGCTGCAGGGCGGCCTGGGGCCGGCGCTCACGCCCGAGGCGCTCGCCGGCAAGCCGCCGGTGATGCTGCGCGACGTGATCCTGCACGGCCGCCCCGGCACGCCGATGCCACCGTGGAAGACCTTCCTCAACGAGCGCGACGCCGAGTGGCTGGTGCAGGTGCTGGTCAACGGCCTCGGGCCATGAGCGCCATCCTGCGTGCCGGCGCGGCCGGCGCGATCGCGGCTGTGCTCGCCGGCTGCGCCACGCCGACACCCTGGGGCAGCGGCGATCTCGGCATCGTGATCGAACGCGCCAGCGGCTCGGTCCAGATCGTCGACACCACGCACCGCACGCGCCTCGCGCAGGTGACCGGCCTCGGCGACCTGTCGCACGCCTCGGCGGTGTACTCGCGCGATCAGCGCTACGCCTACGTGTTCGGCCGCGACGGCGGCCTCACCAAGGTCGACCTGCTGCGCGCCACCATCGACAAGCGCATCGTGCAGGGCGGCAACGCCATCGGCGGGGCGATCTCGCAGGACGGGCGCGTGGTGGCGGTATCGAACTACGAGCCGGGCGGCGTGCGGCTGTTCGATGCCGCGACCCTCGCCCCGCTCGCCGAGATCCCGGCGGTCTATGGGGCCGAGGGCAAGCGCTCCAAGGTCGTGGGCCTGGTGGATGCGCCCGGCGGGCGCTTCGTGTGTTCGCTGTACGACGGCAACGAGATCTGGGTGATCGACGCGCGCGATCCGGGCAAGCCCGCGGTCACCCGGTTCGCGAATGTCGGCAGGCAGCCGTACGACGGCACCGTCACGCCGGACGGGCGCTTCTATATCGCCGGGCTGTTCGGCGAGGACGGGCTGGCGCTCGTTGACCTGTGGCACCTGGAGCGCGGCGCCACGCGCATCCTGCAGGGCTACGGGCGCGGACAGGAACCGCTGCCGGTGTACAAGATGCCGCACCTCGACGCCTGGGCGATGGCCGGCGAGCGCGCGTTCGTGCCGGCGGTCGGGCGGCACGAGGTGCTGGTGATCGACCTGCGCACCTGGCAGGAGGCCGGGCGCATCGCAGTCGCCGGCCAGCCGATCTTCGTGGTGGCGCGCCCGGACGGGCGCCAGCTGTGGGTGAACTATGCGCTGCCGCACAACGACACGGTGCAGGTCATCGACAGCGAGAGCGCGCAGGTGATCAAGACACTCAAGCCCGGCAGGGCGGTGCTGCACCTGGAATTCACGCCGCGCGGCGAGGCGGTGTGGTTGTCGGTGCGCGACGAGGACCGCGTCGAGGTGTACGACACCGAGACCTTCGCGCGCGTGGCGCAACTGGCGGCGGCCAGGCCCTCCGGCATCTTCTTCGCCGCCCGCGCCCACCGGATCGGGCTATGAACGCGCTCGATCAGCGCCTGCTCAACGATTTTCAGCACGGCTTTCCGCTGTCGCCCACGCCGTACGCTGACATTGCACGCGCGCTGGGCGTGAGCGAGGCCGAGGTGCTGGCGCGGCTCGCGGCGCTCATGCAGGCCGGGGCCGTGAGCCGCGTGGGCGCGGTCGTGCGCCCGAACACGGTAGGGGTCAGCACGTTGGCCGCGATGAGCGTGCCGGTCGCCGAGCTGGAGCAGGTCGCGGCGCTGGTGAACGGCTATAGCGAGGTCAATCACAACTACGAGCGCGAGCATGCGCTCAACCTGTGGTTCGTGGCGACGGCCCCGGATGCCGCGCGCCTGCAACAGGTGCTGGACGACATCGCCGCGCGCAGCGGCTACGAGGTGCTGAGCTTTCCGCTGCTTGAGGACTTTCACATCGACCTGGGGTTTGAGCTGCGATGGACCTGAACGTCGGCACACCGTACGCACGGCCCGCGCGTCCGCCGGTGGATGACACCGACCGGCGCGTGCTCGCCGCCATCCAGGGCGGGCTGCCGCTGGTGTCGCATCCGTATGCGGACATCGGCGCGCGTGTCGGGCTGTCGGAGGCCGAGGTGATCGCACGCCTGGCGCGCTTGCAGCAATCGGGCGTGATCCGCCGCTTCGGTGTGGTGGTGCGCCATCACGAGCTCGGCTACGGGGCCAACGCCATGGTGGTGTGGGACGTGCCGGACGAGCAGGTGAGCCAGCTCGGCCGCTGCCTCGCCGGGTTCGATTTCATCACGCTCTGCTACCGCCGCCCGCGCCGCCTGCCCACGTGGCGCTACAACCTCTATTGCATGATCCACGGGCGTGACCGTGAGCAGGTGCGCGCGCACCTCGAGTGGATGGTGAACCGCTGTGGCTTGCACAACCTGCCGCACGCGGTGCTGTTCTCGCGCCGGCGCTTCAAGCAGCGCGGTGCCGTATATTTTGATGTACCGGGACGTACGCATGTCGATGCCGCGCCGCACGCGCGCCTGGCATCGACCGCCGAGGCAGATCGTGGACCGCCTTGATCGCGCCATCGTCAATCGCCTGCAGGGCGGCTTCCCGATCTGCGAAAGGCCCTACGCGCAGGTCGCGCAGCAGCTCGGCACGAGCGAGGACGAGCTGCTGCGGCGCCTCGACGCGTTGCTGGAAAGCGGGGTGCTCACGCGCTTCGGGCCGATGTACCACGCCGAGCGCCTGGGCGGGGCGCTCACCCTCGCCGCCATGCAGGTGCCGGCCGCCGATGTCGAGCGCGTCGCGGCGCTCATCAACGCCCACCCGGAGGTCGCGCACAACTACGCGCGCGCGCACGCCTTCAACCTGTGGTTCGTGCTGGCCACCGATACCCCGGAGCGCATCGCGGAGGTGATCGACGCGATCGAGCGCGCCACCGGGCTCAAGGTGTACAACCTGCCGAAGCTCGAGGAGTTCTACGTTGGCCTGAGGTTCGAGGCATGAGGAACGGGCGCCAACAGCAAAACGCCCTCTCCCCCCCGGAAAGGGCCGCCGTGCGGGAGGATTTCCTATCCCCTCATCCTGACCTTCTCCCGGCGGGAGAAGGTAACCAGTTGGATGCCACCGACCGCCGCATTATCGTGGCGACGCAGGAAGGCCTGCCGCGCGTGAGCCGGCCGTACCACGCCATCGCGGAACAACTGGGTATCCGCGCCGATGAGGTCATGGCGCGCATGCAGCGCATGCTCGACGCCGGCATCATCCGCCGCATCGGCGCGGTGCCCAATCACTACAAGCTGGGCTATGCGGCCAATGGCATGACGGTGTGGGACGTGCCGGACGAGCGCATGCGCGAGCTCGGCACGAAGATCGGTGCGCTTGATTTCGTGAGCCACTGCTATCACCGCCCGCGCCACCCGCCGCTGTGGCCGTACAACCTGTTCGCCATGGTCCATGGGCGCGAGCGCGCCGAGGTCGAGGCCAAGGTCGCGCAGATCGCGCGCCTGCTGGGCGACGCGGACCGCGGGCATGCCGTGCTGTACAGCACGCGGATCCTGAAGAAGACGGGGTTGCGTATCAGTGCGTAGCGCGAAGGGTTCAGTGCGCAGTCGGGGAGCGCTTCGCGCATCCTTCACCAAACACTTACCACTCAACACTTAACACCGGGGTATCACGTGTTCCGCATCTCGCAGTACATGCAGGAGATCGCCGAGCCCCAGCCGCTCGGGCCCAAGCGCGTGCCGCCGGGTCCGGTCGTCATCTGGAATCTGATCCGGCGCTGCAACCTCACCTGCCTGCACTGCTATTCGATCTCGGCCGACAAGGACTTCCCGGGCGAGCTCACGACCGACGAGGTCTTCAGGGTCATGGAGGACCTGCAGGCGTTCCGCGTGCCGGTGCTGATCCTCTCCGGCGGCGAGCCGCTGATGCGGCCCGATATCTTCGCGATCTCGCGCCGCGCCAAGGACATGGGGTTCTACGTGGGGCTCTCGACCAACGGCACGCTGATCGACGAGAGACTGATCGAGCCGATCGCGGCTATCGGCTACGACTACGTCGGTATCTCGATCGACGGCATCCAGGCCACGCACGACCGGTTCCGGCGCCTCGCTGGCGCGTTCGATGCCTCGATGAAGGCCATCCGCCTGTGCCGCGACGCCGGGATCAAGGTCGGCATGCGCTTCACCATGACGCAGGACAACGCCGCCGAGCTCCCGCAGCTGCTGCAACTCATGGACGACGAGGGTATCGACAAGTTCTACTTCTCGCACCTCAACTATGCCGGGCGCGGCAACATCAACCGCAAGCACGACGTGGTGCTCAACACCACGCGCTGGGCGCTCGAGCTGCTGTTCGAGAAGTGCTGGGACGACACGCAGCGCGGGCGCAGGAGGGAATTCGTCACCGGCAACAACGACGCCGACGGCGTGTACCTGCTGTTGTGGGTGCGGCGCCGGTTCCCGCAGCTGGAAGCGCACATGCGCGCGAAGCTCGCGCAGTGGGGCGGCAATTCCTCGGGCGTCAACATCGCCAACATCGACAACGTGGGTAACGTCCACCCCGACACCTTCTGGTGGCACTACACGCTCGGCAACGTGCGCGAGCGGCCATTCTCCGCCATCTGGCAGGACACCTCCGATCCGCTCCTGGCCGGATTGAAGCGCGTGCCGCGCCCGGTCAAGGGCCGCTGCGGTCAGTGCCAGTACCTCGACATCTGCGGCGGCAACACGCGCGTGCGCGCGCACCAGCTCACCGGCGACCCGTGGGCGGAGGACCCGGCCTGCTATCTCACGGACGAAGAGATCGGTGTGGCGCCCGGCGCGGCGCGTGTTACGGTCACCCCGTATACGCGCCGGCGCTCCACCCGCCGCGCCTGAGGTTCCCGCCGTGAGTGCGCCTGCCTACAATGCGCGGGTGATCACGCTCACGCCCCAGGAGGCCCGGGCACTCATCGCGTTGCTGACGCAGACGCGCTGGGCGGCGCTCGCCACGGCGCGCGACAACGAACCGTTCGCCTCCTGGGTGGCCGTGGCGCCCGATGCCGAGGCGGGGCAGTTCCTGCTGCACCTGAGCCATCTGTCGCTGCACACCCGCTATCTGCTGGCCAACCCGCGCGCGGCACTGTCGTTCAGCGAACCGGATGAGGACCCAAGCCGCGATCCGCAGACGCTCGCGCGCGTGAGCCTGCAGGGCCGCGTGGACGTCATTGCGCGCGACAGCGCCGATTACATCGCCGCGCGCGGGCGCTATCTCGCGCGCCTGCCGCACGCCGAGGTGCAGTTCACGCTCGGCGATTTCTATTTGATGCGGTTCGTGCCGCAATCCGCGCGTGTCGTGCCGGGATTCGGCCGCGCCCACCGGCTCGATGCCGAGGCGCTGCGCGCCCTGCTCGTTCCCAGCTCCTGATCAATCAGCATCGCCTTCACCATGTCCAACCGCTTCGTCCTGCCTGCGTTGTTCTCGTTCGCGGCCGTCATCGCGCCTTTGTCTGTGCGGGGCGCGGCCGCACCGGACGCGCAAACGCTCTATGCCGGGCATTGCGCGAGCTGCCACGGTGCTGACCGGCTGGGCGGCATCGGCCCGGCGTTGCTGCCGGAGAACCTGGCGCGACTCAGGAAGCCCGAGGCCGTGAAGACCATTGCCCTCGGGCGTGCCGCCACACAGATGCCCGGCTTCGCGGATAAGCTCAAGGACAGTGAGGTCGCGGCGCTGGCGGATCTCATTTACACACCGCTGCTCAAGACGCCGACCTGGGGCGAGGCGCAAATCCGCAAGAGCCACATCGTGCAGGTCAAACCCGGTACGCTGCCGGACAAGCCGGTATTCAAGGCCGACCCGCTCAATCTCTTCATCGTCGTGGAGCTCGGCGACCACCACGCCACGCTGCTGGACGGCGACAGATTCGAGCCGATTCAGCGCTTCCCCACGCGCTTCGCGCTGCACGGGGGGCCGAAGTACTCGCCGGACGGGCGCTACGTGTATTTCGCCTCGCGCGACGGCTGGATCTCGAAGTACGACCTCTGGAACCTCAAGTACATCGCCGAGATCCGCGCCGGCATCAATACCCGCAACCTTGCGGTCTCGGGCGACGGCAAGTACGTGCTGGTCGGCAACTACCTGCCGCACACACTGGTGGTGCTGGATGCCGTCGACCTCGCGCCGCTCAAGGTCATCGCGGTGGCCGACGACCAGGGCAAGACCTCGCGCGTGTCGGCCGTATACGATGCCGCGCCGCGCCGCAGCTTCATCGCCGCGCTCAAGGATCTGCCCGAGGTATGGGAGATTCCCTACGATCCCAACCATGAACCGATCTATCGCGGTTACGTCCACGACTTCCAGTATGGCGAGGCGATTCCAGAGAAGGGGCCGTTCCCGGTGCGGCGCATCAAGCTCGACGACTACCTCGATGATTTCTTCTTCGATCAGAAATACGAGCATCTGGTCGGCGCCGCACGGGATGCCAGGAACGGGCAGGTGGTCAATCTCATCGTCGGGCGCAAGATCGCCGATGTCGCGCTGCCCGGTTTGCCGCATCTCGGCTCCGGCATCAGCTGGATCTACCAGGGCAGACCGGTGCTGGCCACGCCGAACCTCAAGGAGGGCGTGATCTCGGTCATCGACATGCAGGACTGGAAAACCATCGCGCGCATCGAGACGCTCGGGCCGGGTTTCTTCATGCGCTCGCACGAGCACACGCGCTACGCCTGGGCCGACAACATGATGAGCAAGGCCAGGGACACCATCGAGATCATCGACAAGCAGACGCTCAAGGTCGCGCGCACGCTCACCCCTGCGCCCGGCAAGACCGCCGCGCACACCGAGTTCACGCGCGACGGCCGGTACGCGCTGGTGTCGATCTGGGAGATGGACGGCGCGCTCGTGGTCTACGACGCGCAGACCTTCAAGGAGGTCAAACGCCTGCCGATGAAGAAACCCTCCGGCAAGTACAACGTGTACAACAAGATCACCCGCTCGGAAGGCACCAGCCACTAGCCGGGCCCGCCGGCAGCGAGCCTG
>CAZVUN010000130.1:0-7824 GCA_964629975.1 uncultured Acidiferrobacteraceae bacterium
CCCCGGTGATGGCGACCGACCTGCGTGCCTCGGCGTCGCTCGCGCTCGCCGGGCTGGTGGCCGAGGGCGAGACCGTGGTCGATCGCATCTACCACATCGACCGCGGCTACGAGTGCATCGAGGAGAAGCTCGCGCAACTCGGCGCCCGCATCCGCCGCGTGCCCGGCTCCTCCCGCAGCGTGGGCGCGGCACGCGTGCAACCGCACCCGGCCTGACATGGCGACGGTCACGCGCCCGTCCGGTTTGCCGCCCGCATCCGCCGCCGCGGGCGTCAACATCGCGCTGTCGAAGGGTCGCATCCTCGAGGAGTCGCTGCCGCTGCTGGCGCGCGCCGGCATCGTGCCGCTCGAGGACCCGCTCAGCACGCGCAAGCTCATCCTCGACACCGGCGTGCCGGCGGTGAAGCTCACCATCATCCGCGCGGCCGACGTGCCGACCTATGTGCAGTTCGGCGCCGCCGACCTCGGCATCGCCGGCAAGGACGTGCTCATGGAGCACGAGGGCAACGGACTGTACGAGCTGCTCGACCTCAAGATCGCGCGCTGCCGTCTGGCGGTGGCCGAGCCGGTCACGCTCGCCTCGCGCGACGACCCGCGGCACTGGACGCGCGTGCGCGTGGCCACCAAGTACGTGAACATCACCCGCCGGCACTTCGCCGCCAAGGGCATCCAGACCGACATCATCAAGCTGTACGGCTCGATGGAGCTCGCCCCGCTGGTGGGCCTGTCGGAGCGCATCGTCGATCTGGTGAGCTCCGGCCAGACGCTCAAGGCCAACGGGCTCACCGAGGTCGAGCCGATCGCCGACATCTCCGCCTGGCTCGTGGCCAACAAGGCCGCGATGAAGATGAAGCGCGCGGCGCTCAAGCGCATCGTCGATCAGCTCGCGCAGGCGGTCGGCTAGTCCCATGGCACTCGCCATCCGCCTGCTCGACACCACGGACCCGGCCTTTGCCGCCGAGTTCGCGCGCCTGCTCGATCGCAGCCAGTCGGTCGACCCGCAGATCGAGGCGGCGGTGCGCGCGATCATCGAGGACGTGCGCACACGCGGCGATGCGGCGCTCATCGAGTACACCGAGCGCTTCGACCGCCACCGCGTGAGCGCGGCGTCCGGCCTTGAGATCGCGCGCGAGCGTCTCGAGCAGGCGGCGCGCGGCATCGATGCGCCGGCGCGCGCGGCGCTCGCCGAGGCGGCCGCGCGCATCCGTGCCTACCACGAGCGCCAGCGCATCGATTCCTGGCACTACACGGAGGCCGACGGCACGCTGCTCGGCCAGCAGGTCACGCCGCTCGAGCGCGTCGGTCTGTATGTCCCGGGCGGCAAGGCCGCCTACCCGTCCTCGGTGCTGATGAACGCCGTCCCGGCCAAGGTCGCGGGCGTGCCCGAGCTCGTGATGGTGGTGCCGACGCCGGACGGGGAGCTCAATGAGCTGGTGCTGGCGGCGGCGGCGGTCGCCGGCGTCGACCGCGTGTTCACCATCGGCGGCGCGCAGGCGGTGGCGGCCCTGGCCTACGGCACGGCGAGCATCCCGAAGGTCGACAAGATCGTCGGCCCCGGCAACATCTACGTCGCGACCGCCAAGCGCATGGTGTTCGGCGCGGTCGACATCGACATGATCGCCGGACCCTCCGAGATCGTGGTGCTGTGCGACGGACGCACCGATCCGGAGTGGGTGGCGATGGACCTGTTCTCGCAGGCCGAGCACGACGAAGACGCCCAGGCCATCCTCATCAGCACCGATGCCGCGTACACGCGCGCGGTGCGCGACGCCATCGTGCGCCTGCTGCCGACTCTCGAGCGGCGCGACATCATCCGCGCCGCGCTCGAGCGCCGCGGCGCGCTCATCACGGTGCGCGACCTGGACGAGGCGCTGGCGCTCATCCACCGCATCGCCCCCGAGCATCTCGAGCTGTCGTGCGAGGAGCCGATGGCGCTGGCGAGCCGCGTGCGCCACGCCGGCGCCATTTTTCTCGGGCGCTACACGGCCGAGGCGCTCGGCGACTACTGCGCCGGGCCCAATCACGTGTTGCCGACCTCGGGCACGGCGCGCTTCTCCTCGCCCCTTGGGGTGTACGATTTCCAGAAGCGCACCAGTCTCATCATGTGCTCGGACAGCGGCGCCGACCGCCTCGGCCGCACCGCCTCGGTGCTGGCGCGTGGCGAGCGCCTGACCGCGCATGCGCGCTCGGCGGAATATCGCATCAAGAAGTAATCTTGAATGTTTGATGTTGAATTGAGGAAGCTGAGAGAAGGCGCGCGGAGCGCGCTCGTCGATTCAGGATTTAACCTTCAGCATTCAACATCCGGCCCTCGTGCGCTGGCCAGCCATCGTGAACGATCTTCCCAGTCGAATTGAGCGGCTGATCCGCCCCGAGATCCGTGCGCTCGCGGCCTACCACGTGCCGGACGCGACCGGGCTCATCAAGCTCGACGCGATGGAGAACCCGTACAGCTGGCCCGAGGCGGTGCGCCGCGCCTGGGTCGAGGTGGTGCGCGCTGTCGATCTCAACCGCTATCCGGATCCCGGCGCGCGCGGCGTGAAGGCGCGGCTGCGCGATGCGCTCGCGCTGCCGGCCGACCAGGCGCTGCTGCTCGGCAACGGCTCGGACGAGCTGATCCAGATCCTGTGCCTCGCGCTCGCCCATCCCGGCGCGACCGTGCTCGCGCCCACCCCCACGTTCGTGATGTACCGGATGATCGCGACCTTCGCCGGCATGAAATTCGCCGGTGTGCCGCTCGGGCCCGACTTCGCGCTCGACGAGGCCGCGATGCTCGAGGCGATCGAGCGCCACGCGCCGGCGGTGATCTTCCTCGCCTACCCCAACAACCCGACCGGCAACCTGTTCGATGCGCACGTGATCGAACGGCTGATCCGCGCCACCCCGGGGCTGGTGGTGATCGACGAGGCCTACCACGCCTTCGCGCAGCAATCGTTCCTCGCGCGGCTGGCGGAATTCGACAACCTGCTCGTGATGCGCACCCTGTCGAAGCAGGGGCTGGCGGGGCTGCGGCTCGGCATCCTGGCCGGGGCGCCGGCGTGGCTCGCGCAGTTCGACAAGGTGCGCCTGCCGTACAACCTCGGCAGCCTCACGCAGGCGAGCGCCGAGTTCGCGCTCACCCAGGCGGCGCTGCTCGAGGCGCAGGCCGCGCAGATCCGCGCCGACCGCGAGGTCCTGTGGCGCGAACTGGCGGCGCTGCCCGGCGTGCACGCCTGGCCGAGCCGCGCCAATTTCATCCTGTTTCGCGTCGACACGCGCCCGGCGACCGAGGTGTTCAACGGGCTGCTCGCCGCGCGCGTGCTGATCAAGAACCTGGACGGCGTGATCCCCGGCTGCCTGCGCGTGACCGTGGGCACGCCGCAGGAGAACGCCGCTTTTCTGGCGGCGCTGCGAGCGCTGCTGTGAGCCGGGGGGCGGCCGCCTGTGGTAGCATGCGGCTTTGAGGTTCTGCCCGACTGCCCATGTCCACCCGCCGCGCGCGCATCGAGCGCAACACCAAGGAGACCCGGATCACCGTCGAGGTCGATCTGGACGGCACCGGCGCCTGCCAGCTCAACACCGGCATCGCCTTCCTCGAGCACATGCTCGAGCAGGTCGCGCGCCACGGCTTGATCGATCTCGGCATCCAGGCGCAGGGCGACCTGCACATCGATGCGCACCACACGGTCGAGGACATCGGCATCACCCTCGGCCAGGCGCTCGCCAAGGCGCTCGGCGACAAGCGGGGCATCCGCCGCTACGGGCATGCCTACGTGCCGCTCGACGAGGCGCTGTCGCGTGTGGTGGTCGACCTGTCCGGGCGTCCCGGGCTCGAATACCACGTCGCGTTCCCGCGCGCGCGCATCGGCGAGTTCGATGTCGACCTGGTGCACGAGTTCTTTCAGGGCCTGGTCAACCACGCGCAGCTCACGCTGCACATCGACTGCCTGCGCGGCGACAACGCGCATCACGTGGCCGAAACGGTGTTCAAGGCGTTCGGGCGCGCCCTGCGCGTGGCGCTCGAGCCCGATCCGCGCATGGGTGCGGCGGTGCCGTCGACCAAGGGCAGTCTTTGAGCGCGACGAGGTTCGAGGCGCGCGGGATTCGTTGTCGGTAGGGCGTTTTCGTACCTCGGTCCCCGCACCTTGCCGCTGATCGGTTTATGACCACCGTTGCAGTCATCGACTACGGCATGGGCAACCTGCGCTCGGTGTGCAAGGCGATCGAGCACGTGGCGCCCGCCGCGCGCGTTGAGCTGGCGAGCGATGCCGCAACCGTGGCGCGCGCCGCGCGCGTGGTGTTTCCGGGGCAGGGCGCGATCGGCGGTTGCGTTGCGGCGCTCGCCGGCAAGGGCCTGCGCGACGCACTGCTCGATGCGCTGCGCAGCAAGCCGTTCCTGGGCATCTGCCTCGGCCTGCAGGCGCTCTACGAATGGAGCGAGGAAGGCGGCGGGGTGGCGTGCCTTGGCATCGCCCCCGGCAAGGTGCGGCTGTTCCCCCCTGCGAAGATGGTCGATCCGGTCACCCGCCAGGCGCTCAAGGTGCCGCACATGGGCTGGAACCAGGTGCAGCAGACGCGCGCGCATCCGCTGTGGGCCGGCATCGCGCAGCAGGCGCGCTTCTACTTCGTGCATAGCTACTACGCGGATACGACCGATCCGGCCTGGGTGGCAGGCGTGACCGAGTACGGCGTGCCGTTTACCTCGGCGGCCGGCCATGCCAATATCTTTGCCGTGCAGTTCCACCCCGAAAAGAGCCAGCAGGCAGGTCTGCAACTGTTGCGCAACTTCCTGCAGTGGGACGGCACCGCGTAGGCGGCTGTGCTAAACAATTTAGAGACGGACCCCGAAGGCACCTGTTCATTCCCCGGCCTGGCACAGTGGACGCGGCAAGCATGTCGTTGCTGATCATTCCGGCGATCGACCTCAAGGACGGCAAGTGCGTGCGCCTGCGCCAGGGGCGCATGGACGACGTTACGGTGTTCTCCGACGATCCGCTCGAGACCGCCCGGCGCTGGGTCGACGCTGGCGCGCGGCGTCTGCACATCGTCGATCTCAACGGCGCACGCTCCGGCAAGCCGGTCAATGCCGAGGCCATCCGCGCGATTGCCGGCGCATTCCCGCACCTGCCGATCCAGGTGGGCGGCGGCATCCGCGACGAGGACACGATCGAGGCCTATCTCAGCATGGGCGTGCGCTACGTCATCCTCGGCACCAAGGCGGTGAATGCGCCACACTTCGTAAGCGATGTGTGCGCCGAGTTTCCCGGGCACATCATCGTCGGGCTCGACGCCAAGGACGGGCGGGTGGCGATCGACGGCTGGTCGAAGCTGTCGGGCCACGACGTCGTCGACCTGGCCAAGAAGTTCCAGGACATGGGGGTCGAGGCGATCATCTACACCGACATCGGCCGCGACGGCATGATGACCGGCGTCAATATCGACGCCACCGTCAAGCTCGCCAGCGCCATCTCCATCCCGGTGATCGCCTCCGGCGGCATCACCAACCTCGATGACATCCAGCGCCTGTGCGAGATCGCCGACAGCGGTGTGGTCGGCGCCATCACCGGGCGCGCCATCTACGAAGGCACGCTCGATTTCGCCGCCGCGCAGAAGCTCGCCGACCAGCTGGCCAGGTAGGGCAACCTTGAATTATGAATGTTGAATAGCGGTGCGCGCTGTGCGCGCTCATTCATTCAACATTGATCATTCAAAGTTCACAATTGGTTTCTCAGATGGGCCTCGCCAAGCGCATCATCCCCTGTCTCGACGTCGACAACGGGCGCGTGGTCAAGGGCGTCCGGTTCGTCGACATCCGCGACGCCGGCGATCCGGTCGAGATCGCACGCCGCTACGACGAGCAGGGTGCCGACGAGGTCACGTTCCTCGACATCACCGCGAGTTCCGACAATCGTGACACCATGGTGCACGTGGTCGAGGCCATGGCCGAGCAGGTGTTCATCCCGCTCACCGTCGGCGGCGGCATCCGCAGCCTCGCGGACGTGCGCCGCCTGCTCAACGCCGGCGCCGACAAGGTGGCGATCAACACCGCCGCGGTTGCCAACCCCGCGTTCATCAAGGAGGCAGCCGACCACTTCGGCTCGCAGTGCATCGTGGTGGCGATCGACGCCAAGCAGACCGGGCCCGGCCGCTGGGAGGTCTATACCCACGGCGGGCGCAAGCCTACCGGGATCGATGCGCTCGAGTGGGCACGGCGCATGGACGCGTATGGGGCCGGCGAGATCCTGCTCACCAGCATGGACCGCGATGGCACGCGCGATGGCTTCGACCTGGCCCTAACGCGTGCGGTGGCGGACGCGGTGCGCATCCCGGTGATCGCCTCCGGCGGGGTCGGCAATCTCGATCACCTGGTCGAGGGCATCCTCGCCGGGCACGCCGACGCGGTGCTGGCCGCCAGTATCTTTCATTTCGGCGAATACACCATCGAGCAGGCCAAGCGGCGCATGGCCGCCGCCGGCATCGAGGTGCGGCTCTGAGGGCCAGGTCGGCGGGTTGCGGTTTAAGGTTCGGTTCCCCGGGGTGGTACTATTGGGAGCAACCTTGGACCTGAAACCCGAAGCGCATGCCGTCCTCCTGGCTCGATGCCGTAAAGTGGGGTCCCGACGGGCTGGTGCCGGTCATCGCCCAGGACGCCGCGAGCGGCAAGGTGCTGATGCTCGCGTGGATGAACCGCGACGCGCTCGCGGCCACGGCCGCGGAGGGGCGCGCGGTGTACTGGTCGCGCACGCGCCAGAGACTGTGGCGCAAGGGCGAGGAGTCCGGGCACGTGCAGGCGGTGCAAGACATCCGGCTCGACTGCGACAACGACGCGGTGCTGCTGCTGGTCGAGCAGCGCGGCGGCATCGCCTGTCACACCGGGCGCAGCCGCTGTTTCTATCAGCAGTTGCAGGGCGATCGCTGGGTGACGGTGGAGCCGGTCATCAAGACTGAAGCGGAGATCTACAGGAGATAGTCGCGAGCCTTGCGTCTTGGGTTCAGGGTCAAGACGAGACCCGAGACCCGAGACCCGAGACCCGAGACCCGAGACCCGAGACCCGAGACCCGATGTCCGACGTTCTAGCCAAGCTGGGCGCAACGCTCGAGGCGCGCAAGGGCGCGAGCCCCGAGTCGTCCTATGTCGCGAGTCTGTACGCCAAGGGGCTCGATGCGATCCTCAAGAAGGTCGGCGAGGAAGCGACCGAGACGCTGCTCGCGGCCAAGTCCGGCAATGGCGAGCAGGTCGTGCGCGAAACCGCCGATCTGTGGTTTCACACGCTGGTGATGCTGGCGAGCCTCAACCTGAAACCCGAGCAGGTGCTGGCGGAGCTGGAGCGGCGCTTCGGGACCTCGGGCCATGCTGAGAAGGCGGCGCGGGGCGCGCGCGGCGGCTGATTCGGGCGAAACACGCGGAGAGCAACATGGGTTCATTCAGCATTTGGCACTGGCTGGTGGTGCTGGTGATCGTGATCCTGATCTTCGGCACCAAGAAGCTGAAGACGCTGGGCTCGGATCTCGGCGAGGCCATCAAGAACTTCAAGTCCGGCATGAAGGACGAGGGCGAGAAGCCCGCGGCTGAGGCCGCGGCGCCCGCTGCAGCGGCGCCCGCGCGCGCCGAACCGGCCGCCGAGGCGAAACTGCTGGCGGCACAGGCGCCCGAGACCGCGCCGGCCACCCCGACGCCGCCGCGGCCGCGCGCCCGGGCCAAGGCAAAGAGCAAGGCGCGGCGCGCACCGAAGCGTAAGAGCGCGGCGCCGCAATAATCGGCACAACGAACGGCAGAGCGACGGAGCGACGCATGGGTTCATTCAGCATTTGGCACTGGCTGGTGGTGCTGGTGATCGTGATCCTG
>CAZVUN010000131.1:0-7820 GCA_964629975.1 uncultured Acidiferrobacteraceae bacterium
CCTGCGCGGCGAGCGGAACCTCACTGCTCACCGCCGGCGCGCTCGCCGCGCTGGGCGCGGTTTCGGCCGGGGGATTGGACGGAACGGTGACGCACCCGGCGAGGGCCAAGCCGCAGAGGACGCACAGGACGGCTTGTTGGCTCTTGTTCCGATCCATCGCATCAAATGGTAGGTAGTCCGGGACCCAGGGTCAACCCGCGTCAGCCGCGAAACTCATCTTTCCATCGGCGGATCGCGGCGAAAACTGAAGCCCCGGAGTCGAGCGCGCGGCCGGCGACACGCTCGGCCGCCGCCTGTACGGCCGGGCAATCCCAGCGCAGAAACGGGTTTATGCGCCGCTCCAGCCCGATGCTCGACGGCAGGCTGGGGCGACCGGCGGCGCGCCAGGCCGCGACCTGTAGCTGGTAGGCGCGCACGTCTTCGTTGTCGGGCTCGACCGCGGCCGCAAAGCGCAGCCCGTCGGCGGTGTACTCGTGGGCGCAGTAGACGGCCGTGCCGGCCGGCAGTGCCGCGAGGCGGGCGAGCGATTCGTACATCTGCGCCGGTGTGCCCTCGAACAGCCTGCCGCAACCGGCCGAGAACAGGGTGTCGCCGCAGAACAGCCAGCCATGGCCGAAATACGCAATATGGTCACGGGTATGACCGGGCACGCCGAGCACGCGCAATTGCAGATCGAGATGCGGCAGCACCACCTGGTCGCCGTGGGACAGCGCGTGCGTGCGTTGCGGGATCGGCTCGTTGGCCGGGCCGTACACCGGGATATTAGTATGATGCGCGCGCAGCTCGGCGATGCCGCCGACATGGTCGCGATGGTGGTGGGTGCACAGGATCGCGCTAGGCTCGAAGTTGTGCGCGGCACAATAGGCCAGCACCGGTTCGGCATCGCCCGGGTCGACGACCGCGACGTGCCGCGCGGACGCGCCACGGATCAACCAGATGTAGTTGTCCTCGAATGCCGGGACGTGTAAAACATCGGCCATGCGAGCGAGTGTGCGGCGCCGGGGAGGGCGCGTCAATGCGCGCGGTTGAGGGCGGTGATCCGCGCGCGCAGTTGTGCGCCTGGTTTGATTCGGCGCTCGGGCGCGCGCTGCAGGCGGCCGAGTCGCAGCAGCTGCGCGCGGTGCTGCCGACGCTCTACGGCACGGTGGCCCTGCAGCTCGGGCGCATCGGCGAGTTCGACCTCATGGATGCGTGCGTGGCGCCGACGCGTATCCTGCTCGATACCTGTGCGGGCACGGAGCGCTGCCAGGTGCGCGCACTCGCCGAGGAGCTGCCGCTCGACGGCAAATCCGTCGATGTCGCCATCCTCCCCCACACCCTCGACTTCAGTACCGATCCGCACCAGGTGTTGCGCGAGACCGCACGCGTGCTGCGCCCCGAGGGTCACGCGGTGGTGCTCGGCTTCAACCCGGTCAGCCTGTGGGGCGTGCGGCGCATGTTCGCGCGCCGCCCGCGCGCGGCACCGTGGTGCGGCAACTTCTACCGCCTGGCGCGCATCAAGGACTGGCTCAAGCTGCTCGACTTCGAGCTGACCCACGGGCAGATGCTGTTCTACCGCCCGCCGGTGGCGCACGAGGCGCTGCGTGACCGGTTGCACGTGCTCGACAAGATGGGCGATCGCTGGTGGCCGATGATGGCGGCCGTGTATCTGGTGGTCGCGAAGAAACGTGTGCACGGGGTGACACCGCTGCCGCTCGCCTGGAAGGCGCGCCGCCTGCGTGCCCCGGTGGTGACGGAGCCGGCCGCGCGCCTGCTGGTGCGCCGCGGCCACCTCAAGCGCGTCAAGTAATGGACAAGGTGCAGGTGTTCACCGACGGGGCCTGTCGCGGCAATCCCGGACCCGGCGGCTGGGGCGTGGTGCTGCGCGCCGGTGCGCACGAAAGGGAGCTGTATGGTGGCGAGGCGCAGACCACCAACAACCGCATGGAGCTGACCGCCGCGATCGCCGCGCTCGAGGCCTTGAAGCGCCCGTGCGAGGTGACGCTCACCACCGACTCGCAGTACGTGCGCAAGGGCATCACCGAATGGCTCGCCGGCTGGAAACGGCGCGGCTGGAAGACGGCCGACAGGAAGCCGGTCAAGAACCAGGATCTGTGGGAGCGGCTCGAGGCCGCGACCCACCGCCACAAGATCCACTGGAAGTGGATCAAGGGTCACAGCGGGCACGCGGAGAACGAACGCGCCGACGCGCTCGCCAACCGCGCCATCGACGAGATGCTGAGTTGAGGCGGCGTCGGCTAACCACGCCACAGGAGGAGACCGTGAATACCAGGCTGGTCGGTTTTGTCTTGATCGCCCTCGGGGCGGTGTTGTTGTACTTGGGCTACGCCGCCTCGCAATCGGTCGGCGCGCAGCTCGGCAAGGCGTTCACCGGATCGCTGTCGAACCAGGCCCTGATGTACTACGCCGGGGGCGCGGTGTGCGCGGCGGTCGGGGTGTTCCTGGCGGCGTTCTACCGCAAGTGACGTTCCTGCCCGGCGAAGCGACGCGAGGTGCCCATGCGGCAGATTGTCCTTGATACCGAGACCACCGGCCTGGAGCCGTCCGAAGGCCACCGCATCATCGAGATCGGCTGTGTCGAGCTGGTGAACCGCCGGCCGACCGGCAACAACTACCACCAGTACATCAACCCGGAGCGCGAGATCGACGCCGGCGCGATCGAGGTGCACGGCATCACCACCGAGTCACTCGCCGACAAGCCGCGCTTCGCCGACATCGTCGAGGACTTCCTGCGCTATGTCGCCGGTGCCGAGCTCGTCATCCACAACGCCCCGTTCGACGTCGGTTTCCTCAACCACGAACTGGCGCTGGTGAGCGCGGCCAACGGCGGCGAGGCCCGCCGTATCGACAGCCTGTGCCGCGTGATCGACACGCTCGCGCTCGCGCGCCGCCTGCACCCCGGACAGAAGAACGACCTCGACTCGCTGTGCAAGCGCTACGCGGTCGACAACACGCAGCGCACGCTGCACGGCGCGCTGCTCGACGCCGAGATTCTGGCCGACGTGTATCTCGCCATGACCGGCGGGCAGGCCGGTCTGTTCGAGGACGCGCGCACGACCATGCAGGCCGCGGCACACAGCGAGATCCGCCGCGCCGACCCCAACCGCCCGCGGCTTGCCGTCATCGCGCCGAGCGCAGCCGAACTGGCCGCGCACCAGGCCTGGCTCGAGGAGATCGACAAGAAGAGCAAGGGCCAGTGCGTATGGAAGCGCCTCGAGGCCGCGGCGCCCTGAGCGCCGCGCGGCTGACAACCGGCGGGCGCATTCGCTAGGCTGCGTGCATGTCCGAGCCGCTGATCCGGATCGAGGCGGTGAGCAAGCGCTTCGATACGCTGCTCGCCGTCGACAACCTGAGCTTCGACGTCGCGCGCGGCGTGACCACCGCGCTGCTCGGCGGCAACGGCGCCGGCAAGACGACTACCCTTTCGATGCTGCTCGGGCTGCTGCTGCCGAGTGCCGGCAGTATCCGCATCTTCGGCATCGACATGCTGCGGCGGCGCTATGCGGCGCTGCCGCGCATGAATTTCTCCTCGCCCTATGTCGATCTGCCGCGGCGCCTGACGGTGCGGCAGAACCTGGGCGTGTACGCGCGGCTCTACGGGCTGGCGCGCCCGGCGGCGCGCATCGCGCAGCTCGCCGAGCGGCTGCAGATCGGCGCGCTGCTGCACCGCCCCTACGGCGAGCTGTCGGCCGGACAGAAGACGCGCGTGGTGCTGGCCAAGTCGCTGCTCAACGAGCCGGAGCTGCTGCTGCTCGACGAACCGACCGCCTCGCTCGACCCGGACACGGCCGATTACGTGCGCGGGCTGCTCGAGGACTACCGGGCGCGCAGCGGTGCGACCATCGTGCTCGCCTCGCACAACATGTCCGAGGTCGAGCGCCTGTGCGGCGACGTGCTGATGCTGCGCGCCGGCCGCCTGGTCGATCGCGGCACGCCGCAGGAGCTGTTGCGCCGCTACGGGCGGCGCAACATGGAGGAGGTGTTCATCGATATCGCGCGGGAACGTACCCTCGAGCTCGGGCTCGATGCGTCCGGGGCCAGGCCATGAGCGCGGCCCACGATCGGCATTGCGGGCCGGGCGGTGCGCTGCGGCGCATCGGCGCGCTGGTGTTGCGCCACGTGTACCTGCTGCGCAGCTCCGGGCCGCGCGTGCTCGAGCTGATCTACTGGCCGACGGTGCAGATGGTGCTGTGGGGGTTCATCACCGTGTTCCTGGTGAACCACAGTTCGTGGCTGGCGCAGGTCTCGGGCGTGCTGCTCTCCGGGGTGCTGCTGTGGGACGTGCTGTTTCGCGGCCAGCTCGGTGTCGCGCTGGTGTTCATGGAGGAGATGTGGTCGCGCAACCTCGGGCATCTGTTCGTGAGCCCGTTGCGTCCGGGTGAGCTGGCGGCGGCGCTGCTCACCATGAGCCTGATCCGCACGCTCATCGGCGTCGGCGGTGCGGCGCTGGTGGCGATGCCGCTCTTTCACTACTCGATCTTCGATCTCGGGCTGCCGCTGCTCGGCTTCTTCGTCAATCTGATCGTCATGGGCTGGGCCATCGGCCTGGCGGTGTCGGGGATCGTGCTGCGCTACGGACTCGGGGCGGAGAGCATGGCGTGGATCGCGATCTTCGCGGTGCAGCCGGTGAGCGGCGTCTATTACCCGGTAGCCACCTTGCCGGAGTGGTTGCAGTACGTGGCCTGGGCGCTGCCGTCCAGTCACGTCTTTGAAGGCATGCGCGCGGTGCTGCTCGAGCGGCAGTTCCGGCTCGACCTGCTGGCGAATGCCATGGCGCTCAACGTCGTTTATCTGGCGGCGGGGGTCGGCGCGTTCCTGGGGTTCTTTCGCATCGCGCGCGTGCGCGGGCAGTTGCTGCACGTCGGCGAGTAGCTCGATGCCGGTGGCGCTGGCATAATTCGCCGCACGCCGTAACATTCCTTCGCACCGATATCGAAACCGGAGTCTGATCATGCCCTACTTTGTGTTTCGCCTGTCACCGAACACGCAACCGGAACTGATCAGGAGTTACGAGAAGTTTCAGGAGGCGATGAAGGCGGCGCGTGAAATGCGCAAGGCCGAGGGGCCGGCCGGGACCAAGACCATCCGCATGGCGTTCGGCGAGAGCGAGAAGGACGCCCGCCGCCTGCTCACCGAGAAGCGCAAGCCGTCGACCCCGCTGGAGGAGTGGGAAGCCTAGAGTCTGCGTGGGCTGTCCTATTGACTGTTTGTCCGCCAAGGAGTGGTGGCCTTGCTGGCACACTCAGCGCAATCCGTGACTTCGTGGGCTTGACCGACTGCTAGAATTGAATTGTTGCATGCCCAATTGAGCGAGTGACGGCAATGAATGTCCTCACCTTCGACCTTGAAGACTGGTTCCATGTGCTGGAAAACGCATCGACCAGGACGGAGCGCGAGTGGGTGCGCTTTCCTAGCCGTGTTCGTGCAAACACCCAGCGCATTTTGGATCTGCTTGATAGAACTGGTCACCACGCCACATTCTTCTGTCTCGGGTGGATCGCCCGGAGATATCCGGAAGTTTTGCATGAGATTTCCCGCCGCGGGCATGAGGTCGCATGCCATTCGGATATGCACCAGCTCGTTTATGAGCTCGGACCACAGCGGTTCGCCGAAGACCTTGATGCTGCGATTGGTGCGATTGAGTCAGCAACGGGACAGAAGGTAACGGCCTATCGAGCGCCGGGGTTCTCGGTGACGCCAGCCTGCAACTGGTTTTTTGATGTATTGATTAGTCGTGGTATCGAAGTAGATTGTTCCATTTTTCCGACTCAGCGCGCCCACGGCGGTTATGAAGGTTTCGGCGCAGCTTCGCCAGTGTGGGTGCGGACGTCGTCCGGCCGGATAAAGGAGCTGCCGATAAACACCGTGACCGTGTTGGGTCGCAGCATCATCTTTTCGGGCGGCGGCTATTTCCGTTTGCTTCCCCTGTCACTGATCCGTTACTGGATGCGGCGGGCGCCTTACGTGATGACCTACTTTCATCCGCGCGATTTTGACCCGACCCAGCCGATGATTGACGGGCTGTCCTTGATTCGGAAATTCAAGTCTTACTACGGTCTGCGCGGTGCACTTGGCAAGCTCGAGGCTGTTCTGACCGACTTCGATTTTGTCGACTTGCGTCAAGCAGTTGCATCGACCGACTGGAACGCTGCACGGGAAATCGTCGTCGACAACGGAGTAGCAAAAACGACAGGTGTTTGCAGCGCAGTCGTCTAAGATGTGGCGCGGCTAAAAAATGCACCAAATGCCGTGCGAGCGATTATCTTGAGATCCAGCCACAGCGACCAGTTGTGGATATAGGCAAGATCGTAGTTAACTTTTTCCTGCATTTGATCGATTGAGTCGATCGCGCCGCGCCACCCACGGACCTGCGCCAAACCGGTTATGCCAGGCTTCACCTTGTGTCGCAGCATGAAACGATTGATCAAACGCCGATATTGCTCATTATGTGTCACAGCGTAGGGGCGCGGTCCAACGATGGACATGTGTCCCTGCATGACATTGATAAACTGTGGTAGCTCATCCAAGGAGAATCTGCGCAGGAAGGCTCCGAAGCGCGTGATTCGCGGATCATTGGGTCGCGCTTGCACCACGACCGGACCATCCTCGCATACGGTCATTGTTCGGAATTTCCATACCTCAATTTTCTGGCCATTCAATCCGTAGCGCGTTTGCTTGAAGAGGATCGGACCAGGCGAGGTCAGCTTGACGCCGATCGCGATAGCAATCATTGGGATGGCTATTATTAACAGAATAATGGTTGTAAGGACAATGTCCTCCAGCCGTTTTACGAGCCCATCTACACCATAGAATGGGGTTTCCGAGATGCTGACCACTGGTATCTCGCCAATATTGCCCCAACTCGCGTTCAAGAGGTCAAAGATGAAGAAGTCGGGCACCAGGTAGACAGACGCCGTCGTGTCGGACAGTCGGCTGACCAGATCATGAATGCGTGCCTCGGCGCGCATCGGTAGCGTAATGTAGACAATGTCGACCTTGCCCTGTTGTGCATGTTTTACGAGTGCATCCAGATTGCCGATCACCTCGATTGGGTCGCGTACGAGCGGGCGCTCACCGGCAGGTCGGCGGTCGTCATAGAACCCGAGCGGATTCAGACCCATCCACGGGGCGTCAAGAATCGACCGTGCCAGGTATCCGCCCAACTCCCGCGCTCCAACGATGGCAACGTTTCGGGTGTTCAGGCCGTGTTGTCGCGCAATTCCGAGTATGGTTTGTAGCCAACCGCGCCACACGATCAGCATCAAAGGGGTTAACACGAACCAAGTGAGGAACGTGCGGCGTGGGTAGGAAGCGGACGTCTCGGTGGCATAGGCGATAAACATGAGCACAACCGATACGATGGTCCATGCCCAAATCAGATTGACAAGTTCTCGCCTTATGGATGAGCCGCGCCACGAGCGATAGACATCGAAGAAATGAGCCGTCACGAGGAACACAGCGATGGCGGCGAGGACAGCCCCCGTGTGGCGTTCGCTCCAGAGCTGCTGGTGTAGCCAGGTCGAGAGCAAGAGCGAGCTCAGAATGAGAGCCGCGTCCGTGACTTGCATAAACGCCGACAGCTTCCCGGATTCGGCACCGATACCTGCGCGGTTCTTCATGATGCGGGACTATCGGCTGGAAGTCCGCTGACGGGTGACGCTGCAGCGCCACGGCTCACGCTGGCCACGGATGGCTTGTAATTGTGAATGCACATCGGTGTCCAAAGAAGAGATACAGCGCCGGGCGACTCGTAACCTAACGTTCTGGCGCCTGCTCATTGTACCGGCGCGGGGAGAAAGCAGAAGCCGTAACTATGCCAG
>CAZVUN010000132.1:0-7793 GCA_964629975.1 uncultured Acidiferrobacteraceae bacterium
CCCGGACACGCGCGCGCCCAGACGCGCGCGCAGGCTGGCGTGATAGGCATCCCAACCACTGCCGGCCCCGTACCAGCCCTCACCCGGCAGCAGCGGCACCGCCGCCGGGTCGCACACCACCTCGGCGGAGGCTGCCTGGACCAGCCCGTCGCTGGCGCGCGTGAAGGCAGCGAAGTACACCTGCTGCATCCGGGCGTCGAAGGCCGCGAGCACGCACTCGGCCGCGATGCCTTGCGCCAGTGCCGCGAGCGACGATACCGGCACGACCGGCAAGTCCGCGCCGAAGGCGAGCCCCTGCGTCACGCCCGCACCGATGCGCAGCCCCGTGAACAGTCCCGGCCCGCGCCCGAAGGCGATGGCGTCGAGCTGCGACAGTGCGACCCCGGCCTCCGCGAGCACACGGTCGACCATCACGAGGATTCCTTCCGAGTGCCGTCGCCCGAGCTCGGTGTGTTCATAGACCGCCCCGTCGAGCGCGACGGCGACGCTGCACGCCTCGGTCGCGGTGTCGAGCGCAAGCAGCCTCATGCGTCCGGCTTGCGCAACGTGTCGGCGGAGGGCGGCGCGCAGGCGCCGCACTCCGGGCGCAGGATCGAGTAGTAGCGCAGGAACAGCGCGATCCACAGCGGCAGGAGCACGATCCACAGCCCATCGGCGGCGTCGAGCGGCTTGAGCTCGCCGCGCCACCAGGCAACAGCAAGGCTGAGCGAGTGCACGGTCGCCAGGAACAGCGCGATGCCACCGGCGAACCTGAGCGCACCCTTGAACAACGCCGCGCGCGTCAGGCCGCGCCGGGGCACGGGTTGCGGTGTCGTTTCCATCGGTCTCCGCCCTGCAGCGGCGCGCGCCGGCGAGCGCAGCGCAACGGGCGAGCGGGGCGCGCGCCCCGCTCGCCGTTGGCGGCGCTACTTGCCCGCGACCAGCGCGAAGCTCGCGACCGCCCGGTCGAACACCTTGCGGTCGACCTTGCCCTGCTCGCCCCACAGGACGACCATGTAACGCTGACCGTCCTTCAGGTGCTGCGCGGTGTACTTGACGAAGTTCTTGCCGCCATCGCTCCAGGTGGTTTCGATGTAGTTGCCCTTGGCGCCACCGATCCTGGTCTCGCCCTCCTTGACCACCTTGTGGCCCTTGCCCTCGTAGCGCTTGTTCTCGCCATCGATGCGCGCCTTCTTGAAGTCGGCCAGCTTGAAGCTGCCGGGCTGCGCGCCGCGCAGGTACACGCCTTCCAGCACTGCGCCGCTCGCCGGGTCCTTGAAGAAGATCATGAACAGGTTGTCGAGGTCCTTGTAGCCGGGGTTCCAGCCCTGCGGCACCTCGAGGGTGAAGCGTGTGCCGTCGACCTTGACCGAACCCTGCGCCAGCGCCGTGCTGCTGGCGCCTGCCGCCAGACCGAGTGCGCAGATGCCGCTGACCAATGCCTTGCGAATTGCCATTACCGGCCTCCTCTCTTGCTGTGGTGGGAACAACGCAAACGACGTGAATGTGTGTCGACGCACGCCCGGCCCACAAAGGCGCCGGCCGCCGTCGCCCGGGATGACAGCATTGGCGATTCCGTCACCTGGATCGCACGGCCTCCCGGCGGGCAGCGGGATTATTCCCGCTGCGCACCACCGAGGCAAGCCTGCCCGGCCACCGTCAGCTCACGCCCCCAGGCGCGCGACCAGCGCCTGAACGAGCAGCTCGGGCGCGACCCCGTGCAGTGCCGGCTCGCGCCGGCGCACCGCCCACACCGGGTCCGGAAAGTGCGCGTCGTCGGCGAAGCGCGGGATCACATGCCAATGCAGGTGCGGCACCTGATTGCCGAGCGAGGCGAGATTGATCTTGTCCGGCGCGAGCAGCTCGCGCAGCACGGCCTCGACGGTGAACACCACCGCCATGAGGTACTTGCGCTCGCGGATGCCGAGATCGGTCATCTCGCGCACATGCGCATTCCAGATCACCCGACAAAAGGCCGGGTAGTCGGCGTCCTGCGCCAGGATCACGCGCAGCTGCCGGTCGCGCCACAGCACCGTCTCGCCGCAGGGTTCACACAGCGGGCAGCTCACGCGGTCCCCGGCACCGGCCGCACCTTGCTGGCCGCGAGCTTGGCGCGCCGGCGCGCCTCCTCCACGTTGCCGGCGGTGGCGAGTGCCACGCCCATGCGCCGGCGCACGAACGCCTCCGGTTTGCCGAACAGCCGCAGCTCCGACTCCGGCACCGCCAGCGCCTCGGCCACGCCTTCGAAGGCGATGCCGCGGGCCTCCAGGCCGCCGTAGATCACGGCACTCGCCCCGGGCGCGCGCAGCGCGGTCGATACCGGCAGTCCCAGAATGGCGCGCACGTGCAGCTCGAACTCGTTTTGCGCCTGGCTCACCATGGTCACCATGCCGGTGTCGTGCGGCCGCGGGCTGACCTCGCTGAACCACACCTGGTCGCCCTTGACGAACAGCTCCACGCCGAAGATGCCGCGCCCGCCGAGGTTGTCGGTCACGCGCTTGGCGATGTCGCGCGCCTTGCGCAACGCGACCGCGCTCATCGGTTGCGGCTGCCACGACTCAACGTAGTCGCCCTTGACCTGCACGTGCCCGATCGGCTCGCAGTAATGGGTCTCGATCGTGCCGCCGGCGCCGACGGCGCGCACGGTGAGCTGGGTGATCTCATAGTCGAATGCGATCATCTCCTCGACGATCACGCGCGCGCGGCTCACCCGCCCGCCGCTCAGGGCGTAGTCCCAGGCCCGCTCCACGTCCTCCGGGGAGTGCACCGTCGACTGGCCCTTGCCGGAGGAGGACATCACCGGTTTGACGATGCACGGATAGCCGATACCGCCGTCGATTCGCTGCTTGAGTTCGTTCAGGCTCTCGGCGAAGCCGTAACGCGAGGTGTGCAGCCCGAGCTCCTCGGCCGCCAGGCGCCGTATGCCCTCGCGGTTCATGGTGAGCTGCGCGGCGCGCGCCGTCGGGATCACCTCGGCGAGTCCCGCCTGTTCGATACGCACCAGCTCGTCGGTGGCGATGGCCTCGATCTCCGGCACGATCAGGTGCGGGCGCTCCTGCGCCACGAGCGCGCGCAGCGCCGCGGCATCCGCCATGTCGATCACGTGCGCACGGTGCGCGACCTGGTGGCCGGGCGCATTCGCATAACGGTCGACCGCGATCACCTCCACCCCCAGCCGTTGCAGGGCAATGATGACTTCCTTGCCGAGCTCGCCGCTGCCGAGCAGCATGACGCGCGTGGCGCTGGGGCTCAGGGGGGTACCGATGCGCATGGGGTCTCCTCGTGGGTTCGATAATCGTGGCCAATCAAGCAAAATGATCGTGGCCGGTGTGCGCCAGCCGATGCTCGCGGCCGTCCGCGTCTTCGATGCGCAACCCGCGGCCGGCGACGATCTCGCCGATCTCGCTCACCTGACAACCCAGCGCGGCACGCACGGCCTCGAGCTGCGTGAGCCGATCCGGCGGCACCGTAAAGCACAGCTCGTAGTCGTCGCCGTTGGCGAGCGCCAGGTCCCAGCCGACGCCGGGCAGATGCCGGCGATAGACCGCCGACAGCGGCACGCGCTCGCGCGCCACCACCGCGCCGACGCCGCTCGCCTCGAGAATGTGGCCGAGGTCCGCGGCCAGGCCGTCGGACAGATCAATCGCCGCGCTGGCGATGCCACGCAACCGCATCCCGGCGGCAATGCGCGGCTCGGGCCGCTCGAGACGCTCAGCGACGGCTTGCGCGTCCGCCGCCGGCAGGGAGAGCCGGCCACGCCGCTGCTGCAGGGCGAGGCCGGCATCGCCGAGCGTGCCGGTGACGAACACCCGATCACCCGGGGCGGCACCGCGGCGGCGCAGCGCCTGTCCCGGCGGCACGTAGCCGCACGCCTGGATGCCGACACTGAGTGCTCCGCGCACCGTGTCGCCGCCGACCAGCGCGATGTCGTGACGGCGCGCCAGCGCGAACAGGCCGGCACTGAATCCTTCGAGCCACGCGGGGTCGGCGGCGGGCAGCGCCAGGTTGAGCGTGAACCAGGCCGGCTCCGCACCCATGGCCGCGAGGTCGCTCAGGTTGACGGCAAGCGCCTTGTGGCCGAGTGCCGCCGCATCGACGTCGGCAAAGAAATGCACGCCGGCGAGCAGCAGATCGGTGGTGACCGCCAGCTCCAGACCCGCGCGCGGGGCCAGCAGCGCACAGTCATCGCCAATGCCGAGTCGCACGTCCGCGCGACGCAACGGCTCGCGCGCGAAGAACCTGGCGATCAACTCGAATTCGGTCATGCCTGCTGCGCGCCCTTGCCCCTGCGCGCGGCGCGGTCGGGGTGAGGGAGACGATACCTCCGCATCGCGTCACGCATCATCCTGGACCGCCGCCCGTGGCGACGCGCCGTCTACCGCGAGGCGTTCGACCCCTTGAGTTCCACGGCGCGCAGCTTGGTTGCGACCTTGTCGAGCACCGCGTTGACGTACTTGTGGCCATGTTCGGCGCCGAAGGTCTTGGCGAGCTCGACCGATTCGTTGAGGACGACCTTGTAGGGAATTTCGGGATGGAACTCGAACTCGTAGGCCCCGAGCCGCAGGATGGCGCGCTCCACCGGATCGACATCCTGCAAGGCGCGATCGAGATGCGGTGCGATGTGATCGTCGAGCTCATGGCGGTGCAGCGGGATCTCGCGCACCAGCTCATGGAAGTACGCGAGGTCCGTATCCTCCATGCTGTGGTCGAGGATGAAGTGGTTCTCGATGTCGCCGGGGTCCTGCTCGGTGAGCTGCCACTGGTACAGGGCCTGTACCGCGGCGCGGCGCGCCTTGTGCCGGCTGCCTTTGACCATGACGCCTCAGGGCTTGAGCTTCTTCAGCAGGTTCACCATCTCGATGGCCGAGAGCGCCGCGTCCACGCCCTTGTTGCCGGCCTTGGTGCCGGCGCGCTCGATCGCCTGCTCGATGGTGTCGGTGGTGAGCACACCGAAGGCCACCGGCAGCTCGAACGCGCTGGCGACCTGGGCGATGCCCTTGGCACACTCGCCGGCGACGTAGTCGAAGTGCGGCGTGGCGCCACGAATCACGCAGCCGAGCGCGATCAGCGCGTCGTACTGCCGGGTGGCCGCCAGGGTCTTGAGGGTGAGCGCGATCTCGAACGCACCCGGCACGCGCACCACGTCGATGGCGCCGGCCTCGGCCCCGTGACGCACCAGCGTGTCGACCGCACCGTCCAGCAGGCGCTCGCCGATGAAGCCGTTGAACCGGCTCAGCACGATGCCGAAGCGCGCACCGCGCGCGATCAGATCCCCTTCGACGTTCCTGACACTGCTCATCGCGAAACCTTCTTGTCCTTGCTGTCCAGACGATGCACCGGCGCCGGCGCATCGGATTCGATGTACTCGACGATCTCCAGGTCGAAACCGGACAGGGCCGGCGCCTTCATGGCATGACCGAGCACGCGCATCTTCGATACCCCGAGATCGTGCAGGATCTGGCTGCCGAGGCCGTAGGTGCGCATCACCTGGCGCTCGCCACGCTGTGGCGCAGATTCTAAGCCGTGCGCCTGTTTCTGGAAATGCTCGATGCGGCGCATTAGCTCCTGCGGGGTCTCGGCGCCCTGCAGGATCACGACCACGCCGTTGCCGTCCTGCGCCACGCGTGCCAGCGCGCGGTGCAGGGTCCACGGTCCGTGCCTGTGCGCGTCGGTGAACAGGTCGAGCAGGCTCTCCTGCACGTGCACGCGCACCAGCGCCGGGCGCCCGCGCGCGAGCTCGCCGCGCACCAGCGCCAGGTGCACGCGGTCGTCGATGTCGTCGTGGTAGGCGACCACACGGAACTCGCCGAACTCGGTCGGCAGCAGGCACTCGCCGACGCGCTGCACGGTCGACTCGTGCTCCATGCGGTAGCGGATAAGATCGGCAATGGTGCCGATCTTGAGACCGTGCTGGCGCGCAAACTGCTCGAGCTCGGGCAGGCGCGCCATGGTGCCGTCCTCGTTCATGATCTCGCAGATCACGCCGGCCGGTCGCAACCCGGCAAGGCGTGCCAGATCGACCCCGGCCTCGGTGTGCCCGGCGCGCGCCAGCACCCCGCCCTTCTGGGCCATGAGCGGGAACACGTGCCCAGGGGTCACGATGTCGGCGGGTTTCGCGTCCGGCCGAATGGCGGCTTGAATGGTGGTGGCGCGATCGGCCGCGGAGATGCCGGTGGTGACCCCCTGGGCCGCTTCGATCGACACCGTGAATGCCGTGCCGAGGCGCCGATGCGCGTCGCTCTGCATGAGCGGCAGCTGCAGCTGGCGGCAATGCTCCGGCGTGAGGGTCAGGCAGATGAGCCCGCGCCCGTAGCGCGCCATGAAGTTGATGTCCTCGGCGCGCGCGTGCTGCGCCGCCATCAGCAGGTCGCCCTCGTTCTCGCGGTCCTCGTCATCCAGCAGGATGACCATGCGGCCGCGGCGGATGTCATCGACGATATCGCTGATCGGGCTGATGGGCATGGGCTGGGGACTGCCTGGCGTGTTGTCCGGGGGCAGGATTATCACCTATTTCTCAACGGCCTGCCGCCATTTTTTCGACGCCGCCGCGCGTGCCGCCCGTCCGTCGCGGGCCGGCGCTCGTCCTGCGGATGCCGGGCGGCAGTGGCCGGCGGTGCCCGCCCTGGCCTATACCTAGGGAGTTGCCCTGCGCCACCCGCCGGCCCGTGGTGTATGTCGAGACGCGCGTCGATGGAAGCCCCGCACCCGCACAGCCTGCCCAGCACGGTCATTCTGACCAACCGCTTCAAGGACCGCCGTGCCGCGGTCGAACGCAGCGCCGATGCGCCGCCACGCGCGGAGCTGCGGCCGGGTGATCAGCTCAGTCGCTTCCGCATCCTCGAGCGGCTGGGCGGCGGCGGCATGGGCATCGTCTACCGGGCGCAGGACACCGAGCTCGAGCGCACCGTGGCGCTCAAGATCCTGCCGCCGCAGCTGTGCCGCAACCCGGACTACCTCGCGCGCTTCCGTGCCGAGGCGCGCGCCCACGCGCGCTGCAATGATCCGCACGTGCTCACCCTGTACTCCTTCCTCGAGCTGCCGGAGGGCGAGGTGCTGGTGCTCGAGTACGCCGCGGGCGAGACGCTCGCCGAGCGGCTGCAGCGCGACGGCCCGCTGCCCATCTCCGACGCGCTGCGCATCTTCGAACGCGCCCTGCTCGGCGTCGAGCACATTCACCGCCAGGGCGTGGTGCACCGCGACCTCAAGCCGAGCAACCTGTTCCTCACGGACACCCAGGGCGTGAAGGTCATGGACTTCGGCGTCGCCAAGCTCATGGACAGCGTCGACCCCTCGCCGCAGGGCGCGATGGTCGGCACGCTGCTCTACATCTCGCCCGAGCAGATCAACGGCCGCGAGACCGACTATCGCTCTGACATCTACACCCTCGGCATCAGCCTGTTTGAGACACTGACCGGTCGCCTGCCGTTCGAGCGGCGCACCGACTATGCGCTCATGCACGCGCACGTGCAGGAGAATCCGCCGCCGCCGCGGCAGTTTCATCGCCGCATGCCGGCCGCGCTCGAACGCGTCATCCTCAAGGCGATCGAGAAGCGCCCGGAACGGCGTTTCCAGAGCGCCGCGGAATTTCGTCTGGCGCTGCTCAAGCTCGGGCTGATCGAGCGTCGCCGCGCACCGGGCGCCACCCGCAACCGCACCGCCGGGCACGCACCCGCGGCGCGCCGCTGGCTCGGTATCGGCATCGACACCGCGCTGATTGGCGCCACGCTCGGGATCACGTTACTGCTCGGACTGTGGCCACTGCGCCCCGAACCGCTACTACCACGCCCTGCGCCCGCCGCCACCGAGACGGCGCG
>CAZVUN010000133.1:0-7770 GCA_964629975.1 uncultured Acidiferrobacteraceae bacterium
CGCTGGCTGTGGCCGCTTGCCTATGTCGGCGTGTTGCTGGTGATCGCTGTCGGGCTGCTACAGCAACAGCGCGAGGCCACGCGCCTGCGCGCGGCGCTGGCCGAGCAGCAGGCGCAGCTCGCCGAGCAGCGCCGCGCCACCGACGTCACCGGCGAGCGCCTGCTGCAGGTGCAGGCCGCCATGGACGCACAACGCCGCCCGCCGCCGGCGCCCATCGGCTGGCTCGACACGCTGGCCTGGGCGCTCAATCAGCATAACCATTACGAACACGACCAGATCGCGCTCAGCGACGAGCGCCTGCTGCAGGTGCGCGAGCTCGTCGGTCGGCTCGCGGCGCTCGGCTTCCAGGGCACGGTGCGGCTCGAGACCCATGTCGGGGAATTCTGTCTGGTGCGCGACGAGCAGGGCAGCTACCGCCTGCCGGCACCGGCCACCGCGTTGCGCCGCTGCGAGATCGTGAGCTACACACCGGAGCAGGCCGTGTCCCTCGGGCGCCGGCAGTCCCCGGCCTTCAGCCGCTTCCTCGCCGAGCGCGGCGCAGCGGGCGCGGCGCTGCAGCTGCTGGTGGTGTCGCATGGCAAGGCCCGGCCGCTGCTGCCCTACCCGGACCCGGCGCTCACCCAGACCGCAGGCGAGTGGAACCAGATTGCGCGCGTCAATCAACGCGTTGAATTTGTCATCGAGCCGGCGCGCTGAGGTGCGCGCGCGCCGCGCCCTGGCGCTCGCGCTGGCACTGGCCGCCGGCACGGCCAGTGCCGCCGAGCCCGCCCTGCAACCGTACCAGGCGCGTTACCGCGGTGCCGTTGGCTTGCTCGATACGCGCGTCGAGCTCACGCGCCTCGGTCGCCACCTCCGGTTCGAATACCGTTCGCAGCTCGCCGGCCGCGCGTTCTACGAGTGCAGCGTGCTCGCGACCGAAGGCGCGCGGTTCTGGCCGCTCGAGTACCTGCATCGCGAGATCGGCGGGGACGGGCGGCGCGACCTGGCGATCGCCTTCGAGCCCGAGCGCCGGCGCGTGATCGTGACGCGCGCTGCGGAGCGCGAGACGCTCGAGGCGGTCGACTATCCGGTGTGGGACGCGCTGTCGGTGCAGCTGCGCATGCGCGCCGACCTCGCCGCCGGGCGCACCGAACTGCACTATCGGGTGGCCGAGAAGAACGGCATTCGCGACCGCAGGTTTCGCGTGGTGCAGCGCGAGACCGTGCACTACGCAGGGCAGGAGTATGCCGCGCTGCGCATCGCGCCGGAGGAGGCCAACGCGAAGTCGTACGTGACGCTCGCGCCGCAGCTGCACTACCTGCCGGTGGTCATCGGCTACAACGCCAGGCTCGTCGGCTGGGTGACCGCCAGCCTGCAGGAGTTCAAGCTCGGTGAGGCGACCGCGCGCCACGACGGCGCACGCCCGCGCTGCGCGCCGCCGTAGCTAGCCGCCTGCTCCCAGCCAGTCGCGCGGCATGAGGAACTGCTCGTACAGGCGCGCCTCCGGCGAGCCCGGCTCGGGCCGCCAGTTGTAGCGCCACTTCACCAGCGGCGGCAGCGACATCAAGATCGACTCGGTGCGCCCGCCGCTTTGCAGGCCGAACAGCGTGCCGCGGTCGTAGACGAGGTTGAATTCGACGTAGCGCCCGCGCCGGTAGAGCTGAAAGTCACGCTCGCGCTCGCCGTAGGGCGTGTGTTTGCGGCGGCGCACGATTGGCAGATAGGCATCGAGATAGTGATCGCCCACGCTCTGCATGAAGCCGAAGCTGTGCGCGAAGTCTTGTTCGTGCAGGTCGTCGAAGAACAGCCCGCCGATCCCGCGCGTCTCGCCGCGGTGCTTGAGATAGAAGTACTCGTCGCACCATTTCTTGAAGCGTGCATAGTAATCGGCGCCGAACGGGTCGCACGCGCGCTTGGCGACACGGTGCCAGAGAATCGCGTCTTCCTCGAAGGGGTAGTAGGGCGTGAGATCAAAACCGCCCCCGAACCACCAGAGCGACTCGCTGCCTTCCCTCTCCGCGACGAAGAAGCGCACGTTCATGTGCGAGGTCGGCACGTAGGGATTGCGCGGATGGATGACCAGCGACACGCCGAGCGCCTGCCACGAACGCCCGGCGAGCTCCGGGCGATGCGCGGTGGCGGACGGCGGCAGGTGGCGGCCGGCGACCTGCGAAAAGTTGACCCCGGCCTGCTCGAACACCGCGCCCTCGGCCAGCACGCGCGTGCGTCCCCCGCCGCCCTCGGCGCGCTGCCAGGCATCCTCGGTGAACGCAGCACCGGCCCCGTCCTCGGCGGCGAGCGCGGCGCAGATCCGATCCTGCAAGGCGAGCAGGTAGCGCCTGACGGCGTCGATGTCGGGTCGGTCCATGGGGCTCATCCGGGGCGTACCAGCTCGCCGGTCACGGCATCGCGGATCGGGGTGGGTGCCGGTGCCGATCCGACGTGCCCGGGCAGCACGTAGTCGATCGCCTGACCGAAGCGGCGCCGCACCTCGCGCTCGGTGCGCGCCGGCCGCTGCCCCGCGCGATTGGCGCTGGTCGAGACGATCGCCATGCCGGCGGCGCGCGCCAGGGCCGCGGCCTGCGGATGCGCGGTGACGCGCACCGCCAGGCGCGGATGGCGCCCGGTGAGCCAGCGCGGCACATTGGCGGTCGGCTCGAGCAGCCAGGTGTTGGGCCCGGGCCAGGTGCAGCGCACCGCCGCCGGAACGGACTGCACCAGGGTGCCGAGTTGGTCGACCGTCGCCGCCAGCACGATCAACCCCTTGTGCACGGGGCGCCGCTTGATGCGCAGCAGCCGCAGCACCGCCTCGCGGTTGAACGGATCGCAGCCCAGACCGAAGCAGTACTCGGTGGCATAGGCCACGACCCCGCCGCGGCGCAGGACACGCGCCGCCGTGCGCAGCTCGCGGTTGTACAGCGATTCGCCACGCCGCGGCACCCGTCACGCCTCGCGCGCGATTGCGCGGTAACCGATGTCCGTGCGGTAGTGCACGCCTTCCCAGGCGATGGTGCGCACGGTCGCGTAGGCGCGTTGCTGGGCGGCGCGCACCGTGGCGCCGAGCGCCGTGACGCACAGCACGCGCCCACCGTTGGTCACAATCGCGCCGTCGCGCTCCGCGGTGCCGGCATGAAACACCTTGCAGTCGGGGGCGTCCGCCGGCAGTCCGTGGATGACATCCCCCTTGCGGTACGCTCCGGGATAGCCGCCCGCGGCCATGACCACGCCCAGTGCCGCGCGTGCATCCCACTCGGCTTCGACGGTGTCGAGCTCGCCGGCGAGCGCCGCCTCGATCAGCGCCACCAGATCGCTTCGCAGGCGCAGCATCACCGGCTGCGTCTCCGGGTCGCCAAAGCGGCAATTGAATTCGAGCACCCGCGGCACGCCGTCGGCGCCGATCATGAGGCCGGCGTACAGAAACCCGGTGTAGGGCACGCCCTCGGCCTTCATGCCGCGAATGGTGGGCCGGATCACCTCGCGCATCACCCGTTCGTGCAATTGCGGTGTGACCACCGGCGCCGGCGAATACGCACCCATGCCGCCGGTGTTGGGGCCGGTGTCGCCGTCGCCCACGCGCTTGTGATCCTGCGAGGTGGCGAGCGCGAGCGCGTGTTCACCGTCGGCCATGACGATGAAGCTCGCCTCTTCGCCGGTGAGAAACTCCTCGACCACCACGCGGTGGCCGGCCTCGCCGAACGCGTTGCCGGCCAGCATGTCGCGCACGGCCGTGCAGGCCTCCTCAACGGTCTGCGCGATGATCACGCCCTTGCCGGCGGCGAGGCCATCGGCCTTCACGACAATCGGCGCACCGTGCTGGCGGATGAACGCCTCGGCCGCGGCCACGTCGGTAAAGCTGCCATAGGCGGCGGTCGGAATCCGGTGGCGCGCAAGAAAATCCTTGGCGAAGGCCTTGGAGCCTTCGAGCTGCGCGCCCTTCTGGGTCGGCCCGAAGATCGGCAGGCCCGCGGCCTGGAAGCGGTCGACCACGCCGAGCACCAGCGGCGCCTCGGGGCCGACGATCGTGAGCTCGATCGCATTGGCGCGCGCGAAGGCGAGCAGGCCGGCGACGTCCTCGGCGTTGACCGCGACGTTGTGGCACTTGCCCTCGCGCGCGGTGCCGGCATTTCCGGGTGCGACGTAGACGCGCGTGACACGCGGCGACTGCGCGAGCTTCCACGCCAGGGCGTGCTCGCGACCGCCACCGCCAATGACCAGTACGTTCATCGCCGCGCCCCGAGCCGCCGTCAGTGGCGGAAATGGCGCATGCCGGTGAACACCATCGCCATGCCGTGCGCGTTGGCCGCGGCGATCACCTCCTCGTCGCGCATCGAGCCGCCCGGCTGGATCACGGCGCTCACGCCGGCGGCCGCGGCCTGGTCGATGCCGTCGCGAAACGGAAAGAACGCGTCGCTCGCCATCACGGCCCCCTGCACTGCAAGGCCCGCGTGCTCGGCCTTGATGGCGGCGATGCGCGCCGAGTTGACCCGGCTCATCTGTCCGGCGCCGACGCCGATGGTCATCTTGTCCCTGGCGTAGACGATGGCGTTTGACTTGACGAACTTCGCCACCTTCCAGGCGAACAGCAGGTCGGACATCTGCGCCGCGGTGGGCTGCTTGCCGGTCACGACCCGCAGTTGCTGATACAGCGCGAGATCGGCCTCCTGCACCAGCAGGCCACCGTTGACGCACTTGAGGTCGAGGCGCTTGCCGGGCTCCTTCGGCCAGGCGCCGCATTCGAGCAGGCGCACGTTCTTCTTCGCCGCGACCGCGCCGAGCGCGGCGGCGCTCACCTTCGGCGCGATGATGACCTCGACGAACTGGCGTTCCACAATGGCCCTGGCGGTTTCGCCATCGAGCTCGCCGTTGACGGCGATGATGCCGCCGAACGCCGACTCGGGATCGGTCTGGTAGGCGCGGTGGTAGGCCTCGAGCAGGCTCGCGCCCAGCGCCACGCCGCAGGGGTTGGCGTGCTTGACGATGACGCAGGCCGGGGCCTCGTCGAACTGCTTCACGCACTCGAGCGCCGCGTCCGTGTCGCCGATGTTGTTGAAGGACAGCTCCTTGCCCTGCAACTGGCGTGCGGTGGCGACACTCGCTTCCTTCGCACCGATGTCGACGTAGAACGCCGCACGCTGATGCGGGTTCTCGCCGTAGCGCAGCTCCTGCGCCTTGGCATACTGGGCGTTGAAGGTGCGCGCAAACGCGCTGCGACTGCCGTCGGGCGCGATGCGCCCGAGGTAGTTGGCGATCATGCCGTCGTAACGCGCGGTATGCTCGAAGGCCTTGACCGCCAGTCGAAAGCGCGTCGCCTCGCTCACCGCACCGGCATGCGCGTCGAGCTCGGCCAGCACTGTCGCGAAATCGCTGTTGTCCACGACCACGGTGACTGCGCCGTAGTTCTTGGCGGCGGCGCGCAGCAAGGCCGGCCCGCCGATGTCGATATTCTCGATCGCTTCGGCGAGCGTACAGTCCGGCCGGGCCACCGTCTGCTCGAAGGGATAGAGATTGACCACCACCAGGTCGATGGGCGGGATGCCGTGCTGCTGCATCGCCGCGCGGTGCGCGGCGAGATCGCGCCGCCCGAGGATGCCGCCGTGCACCTTGGGGTGCAGTGTCTTGACGCGCCCGTCGAGCATCTCGGGGAAACCGGTGTAGTCCGAGACCTCGGTGACGGGGATGCCGCTGTCGCGCAGCAGCCTGGCCGTTCCGCCGGTCGAGAGGATCTCGACCTCACGCGCGAGCAGGGCGCGCGCCAGGTCGACCACGCCGTGTTTGTCGGAGACGCTGATGAGTGCGCGCGTGATACCGGCCATGCGAAGTCCCGTGGGTGCGGAGGGCGCACTACTATACTGGACGGCGCGCGCGCAGCGAAGGCGCGCCGCCTAGAACTGAATCTTGTACTGCTTGAGCTTCTTGCGCAGCGTGTTGCGGTTGATGCCGAGGATCTCGGCGGCCTTGCACTGGTTGCTGGCAGCGTGCTTCATCACCGCCTCGAGCAGCGGCTTTTCCACCTCGGCCATGACCATGTCGTAGACGCCGCTCGCCTTCTCGCCGTTGAGCGCATGGAAGTAGCGCTCCATGGCGTGCTTGACGCAGCTCGCGATCGGCCCGCTCTTGCGCTCCTTGCTCATGCGGCGATCCGTTCCTGCGCCTCAGCGTGCCCATTGAAAAACTCGCGCACCATGGCGCGCTGCGCGGCGGCGGTCGCGACCTGGTTGACGGCCTGGCGGAACGCCGCCCCGCCGGCCAGGCCGCGGCCCTTGGTGTACCAGGCGATGTGCTTGCGCGCCACGCGCACGCCGCGCGGCTCGCCGTAGAAGGCGTACAGATTGTCCAGGTGCTCGAGCAGGGTGTCACGGATCTCGGTGACCGGCACCGGCGGCAGCTGCTCGCCGGTGGCGAGATAGTGGCCGATCTCGCGGAAGATCCACGGATTGCCCTGCGCCGCACGGCCGATCATCACGCCATCGGCGCCGGTGTGGCGCAGCGCCTGCGCCGCCTTCTGCGGGCTGTCGATGTCGCCGTTGGCGATCACCGGAATGCGCACCGCCTGCTTGATCGCGGCGATGGTGTCGTATTCGGCCTCGCCGAGAAACGCATCCGCGCGCGTGCGCCCGTGTACCGCCAGTGCCTGGATGCCGCACTCCTCGGCGATGCGGGCCACGCGCACGCCGTTGCGGTTGGCGCGGTCCCAGCCGGTGCGGATCTTGAGGGTGACGGGCACACCGACGGCGGCGACCACGGCCGTGAGGATCCGGGACACCAGGGCCTCGTCGCGCAGCAGTGCCGAGCCGGCCGCGACGTTACAGATCTTTTTCGCCGGGCAGCCCATGTTGATGTCGATGATCTGTGCGCCGCGTGCCACGTTGTGCCGTGCCGCCTCGGCCATCATGGCCGGATCACTGCCCACGATCTGCACCGCGCGCGGCTCGTCCTCGCCGGCGTGATCGGCGCGACGTTGCGTCTTCTCGCTGCCCCACAGCAGCGAGTTGCACGACACCATTTCCGACACCGCCATGCCCGCGCCCAGGCGCCGACACAGGCTGCGAAACGGCCGATCGGTAACGCCGGCCATGGGAGCCAGAAAAAGGTTGTTGTGCAGCTGATAGGGCCCGATTCTCATGTCGGAGTCTCTACCCGCTTCTCTACCCAGCGGCAAAAGGGGCGACATCTAATCACAAAGGTCTGGCGGGTGGAAGGGGCGCGCGGCAAGCGCGTGCGCACAACAGGTTAGTGCACCGACCACGCGTCGCATTGGCGCGACCGGCGGCCGCGTGCGGTGCGCTTACGGCGCCACCAGTTGCACCTCGTAGCCCACAACGCTGCTGTCGGGCGTGGTGACATCGAGACGCGCGTTCACCACGACATGCGGCAACATCATCATGTCGCCGACATCGGTGCGCTCCAGGTACTCGCGCGCGGCGAAGTGCCGGCGCTCGACCGCCCTGCCCTGGCTGTCGGTGAGAGTCACCTCCATCCTGGGGAACGGCTGCGGGTGCGGCGCGCGGTTGACCAGCGTGGCGCGAATGCGCAGCGCATTGAGATAATTCGGATGCGGCGCGATCGTGGTCTCGGCGAGCTCGATGAGCCGCACGTCATGCACCGCGCCGAGATCGCAGCCGGCCACATCACAGAAGTCCCTGAGCGCCGGGCGCAGCGCCGGATCGCGCGCGAGCTCCGCGCTGAAGAAATACACGGCCTGAAAGGCGAGCAACAACAGCAAGGCCGCGCTGCCGGCGCTCCAAAGCGCCGTGGCGCGCCAGTGCCGCTGCGGTGCGCGGGCGTCGGCGG
>CAZVUN010000134.1:0-7641 GCA_964629975.1 uncultured Acidiferrobacteraceae bacterium
ATCGAGAGCTTTAACGGCAGGTTCCGGGATGAATGCCTCAACGAACACGTCTTCCGTACCATCGACGAGGCGAGAATCGTCATCGAGGCCTGGCGCGACGACTACAACCGTCACCGCCCACACAGCTCCCTCGGTAACCTGACCCCCGAGGAGTTCGCCAGGCAGGAACGGGTCAGGCAGACTGAACCGCGGAACCCGAACCTAGAAGTGGCCTGAGGAATGGGGGAAGGTCACCGTCGGCCTGCCGTTGGGCGCAACGCTGGCGCAGCCGACCGGGCCGGGCTTGAGCCCGATCGTCACCTTCGATCCTGACCGCGGCATGATCAGCCGACGGCCGACCAAGCGTCCGCTGACCGCGGCAGAGCTGAAGCTCGCGCGCGAGCGCGCCGAACGGCTGTGGGAGGTGGTCAAGGCGTCGCCGAGCTTCAGCAAGCCGCAGGGCCTGTCGACCTTCCTGACGAGCTGGGCCTCGATCGACGAGCACGGCGGGTTCAACCAGAACTACATCGCCTACTGGTCCGATCCGCGCGACGTGCGCCGCCACAAGGACGGCGCGTTCTACGGCGTGATGGGCGGCGCGCACAAGATGCTGTACTTCGAGACGAACTTCATCTTTGGCGACCACTATCTCGAAGACCCGGCCACGCGCGGCAACTTCAGCCGCGGGGTCGGCGGCGAGCGGCGCATCGAGGGCGTGTTCGCGGCACCGCGCGTGTTCGGCGAGATCGGCGGCGGCACCATCTACCAGGACGTCATCGTTTTCACCCGCGACGGACGCAGCGTGCTCGAACCGGCGCCGCTCGGCCCCCTGCTCGAAGGCGAGATCGCACGGCTGCGCAAGTTCGTCGCCGACACGGACGTCGGCAATGCGCGTGCACTGGCCCAGCTCGAGGCGTCCATGACGCCGCAGGCCGTCGCGGAGCGGCGCGCGCGGCGCGAGGCGCGCTTGCGCAAAGACCGCCCGCGCGCCGACGAGGCCACTCTGGCGCGCGAGATGGAGGCCGCCGCCCGCAGCGACGAGTACGACTACCAGCGACAGAAGGAGCGGCTGACCCCGCCGCCCACGCGCGATCCGCGCAGCAGCTACTGGGGGCCGCGGCTCGCGCTCGAAGCGCACGAGCAGCGCCTGGCGGGTCTCGACGCGGCCGGCCGCGCCGCCCCCGCGTGCGGGCGTCTGGATCCCGCCTTCGAGGTCCACCATCAGGTGCGCTACGACCTCGTGTCCGCCGCTGGCGCCGACTGTGTGCCGATGGTGCGAATCCGGCGCGACCTGATCGATCGCCGGCGGCCGATCACCGAGGTGCAGGTGATGTCGATCTGGTTCAGCGAAAACCGCTGTGGGGAGTGGTGGAGTGGTGCGTCGCGCCCCAACCCGCGCAGCGCCTGCAACCACTTCCTGCCGCTGCTGCGCGAGATGGACTGGACCGCCGTGCGCCGCGCGCTCGGCTGGCAATAGGCGCGCTGCCGCGCAACGCCGTCCGGCGGCCGGCGCGCGATCAGCGGTTCCAGGGTCGGCGTCCGGGGTGGCGCCGGTCAGCGGGAAGCCGCTATGCTGCAGCGCTCCTGGGGTCATGCACGTCGGCCCACCGCACAAGAGAGGCAGATGAGCGCACCGAGCGAAAAGGTCTGGCTTGCGTCCTATCCCGCCGGTGTCCCGGCCGAGGTGGACGTGCGTGCCTATGCCTCGATCAACGAGGTGCTGGCGCGCAGCGTCGAGCGTTTTCGCGAGCGGCCAGCGTTTGCCAACATGGGTGCGACCCTGACCTATGGCGATCTCGATGCGCGCACGGGCGCATTCGCGGCCTTTCTGCAACAGGACCTCGGGCTCAAGCCGGGCGAACGCCTCGCGATCATGCTGCCCAACGTGCTGCAATACCCGGTCGCGCTGTTCGGCGCGCTGCGTGCCGGGCTCGTGGTCACCAACATCAATCCGCTCTACACCCCGCGCGAGCTCAAGCACCAGCTCGCCGACTCCGGTGCCTCGGCGATCGTGATCCTCGAGAACTTCGGCCACGTGCTGGCCGAGGTGATCGCCGACACGCAGGTCAGGTCCGTCATCACCACGCGCATCGGTGACCTGCTCGGCTTTCCCAAGGGCGCGCTCGTCAATTTCGTGGTCAAGTACGTCAAGCGCATGGTGAAGCCTTTCAGGCTGCCCGCCACGATCGATCTCCGCGAGGCGCTGCGCCTCGGCGCGCAGCACGACCTCACGCCGGTCTCGGCGACGCGCGACGACATCGCCTTCCTGCAATACACCGCCGGCACCACCGGGGTGGCGAAGGGCGTGGTGCTCACGCACGGCAACATCGTCGCCAATCTGCAGCAGGCCTCCGCCTGGGTCGCGCCGCTGCTGCGCGAGGGCGAGGAAGTGGTGATCACACCGCTGCCGCTTTACCACATCTTCTCGCTCACCGCGAACTGCCTGCTGTTCATGAAGCTCGGCGGCCTCGTCTACCTCATCACCAATCCGCGCGACTTCAAGGGCTTCGTGCACGAGCTGAGCAAGCTGCGCTTCACCGCCATTACCGGCGTCAATACGCTCTATCGGGCGCTATTGCACACGCCCGGTTTCGATCGACTCGATTTCTCCGCACTCAAGCTCGCGTTGGGCGGCGGCATGGCGGTGCAGCGGGCCGTGGCCAGCGAGTGGAAGCGCGTGTCCGGCAAGACCCTGGTCGAGGCCTACGGGCTCACCGAGACCTCGCCCGGGGTGTGCATCAACCCGATCGACCTGCCGGAGTACAACGGCAAGATCGGTCTGCCGATCCCCTCCACGGAAGTGTCGATCCAGGACGAGGCCGGCCGCATGCTGCCGCCCGGGCAGGCCGGGGAGATCTGCGTGCGCGGGCCGCAGGTGATGCGCGGCTACTGGAACCGCCCGGAGCAGACCGCAAAGGTGCTCACGCCCGACGGCTGGTTCCACACGGGCGACATCGGCACGATGGACGAGCGCGGCTTTGTCAGCGTCATCGAGCGCAAGGACGATCTCATCAACGTGTCGGGTTTCAACGTCTATCCCACCGAGATCGAGGATGTGGTCGCGCACCACCCGGGCGTGCTGGAGTCCGCCGCCATCGGTGTGCCGGATGAGCATTCGGGCGAAGTGGTCAAGCTCTTCGTCGTCGCCAAGGACCCGGCGCTCACCGCCGAGGCGCTGCGCGCGTACTGCCAGCAACACCTCACCGGCTACAAGGTGCCGAAGCACATCGAGTTCCGCGACACGCTGCCCAGGTCGCCGGTCGGCAAGATCCTGCGCCGCGCGCTGCGCCGTTGACCGGCGCGGCGCCGTCCGCCCGCCTAGCCCGCGATGCCGCGCTCGCGCAGCGCGCGTTGCACGGTGATGCCGATGTGCGCAGGATTGCGCACGACGTACAGGCCGAGTGACTCCATGCGATCCATCTTGGCCTGGGCGGTGTCGTCCTCGGCCGTGATGATGGCGCCGGCGTGTCCCATGCGCCGCCCGCGCGGCGCCGAGATCCCGGCCACGAATCCGATCACCGGCTTGCGCATGTTGGTGCGCGCCCAGCGCGCTGCGGCGACCTCCTGCGGTCCGCCGATCTCGCCGATCATCACGACCGCATCGGTGTCGGGATCGGCCTCGAAGGCCTCCAGCACGGTGATGAAATCGGTGCCGTTGACCGGATCGCCGCCGATGCCGACCGAGGTCGACTGGCCGAGACCGAGCGCCAGCATCTGCTCGGCGGCTTCGTAGTTGAGCGTGCCGGAGCGCGACACGATCCCGATGCGTCCCGGGCGGTAGATGTGGCCGGGCATGATGCCGACCTTACACGCCCCGGGCGTGATGATGCCGGGGGTGTTCGGCCCGAGCACGATCGCATCCTTGCCCACGCGGTAGCGTTGCAGCCGCACCATGTCGTGCACCGGGACGCCATCGGCGATCGCGACGATCACCTTGATGCCGGCGTCGATCGCTTCCATGATCGCGTCGGCCGCGTGCGCCGGCGGGACGAAAACACCGGAGACGTCCGCGCCGGTGGCCTGCACGGCCTCCATCACGGTGTCGAAGATCGGCAGCCCGAGTTCCGGGTGTTTGCGCCCGCCCTTGCCCGGGGTGACGCCGGCGACCACCTGGGTGCCGAGGGCGAGCGCGTCGCGCGCGTGGAAGGTGCCGTGCTCGCCGGTGATTCCCTGGATGACAACGCGCGAGGCGTGATTGACGAAGATCGGCATCAGCGCGCCTCGGCGGGTGTGGTCGCCCTGGGTTCGCCAGCCGCGCGCGCAGCGGCCACGGCCTTGGCCGCGGCATCGTCGAGATTCGCGGCCGTGACGAAGGGTAGGCCCGAGTCCGCGAGCAGGCGCCGGCCGGCCTCGACGTTGGTGCCGGCCAGGCGAATCACCATGGGGGCGCGGATCGCGAGCTGCCTGCAGGCCTGCACCAGGCCCTGCGCCACCCAGTCGCAGCGGTTGATGCCGGCGAAGATATTGACCAGGATCGTCTTGACGCTGCCATCGCGCAGCACGATGCGGCAGGCGTTGGTCACCTTCTCGGGCGAGGCGCCGCCGCCAACGTCGAGGAAATTCGCCGGCCGGCCGCCGTGCAGCACGATCGCGTCCATCGTCGCCATGGCGAGACCGGCGCCGTTGACGAGGCAGCCGATGTCGCCGTCGAGCGCGATGTAGTTGAGGCCGTGGCTCGCCGCCTCGACCTCTTTGGGGTCTTCTTCCTCGAGGTCGCGCATCTCGAGGATGCGGGGCTGACGGTAGAGCGCGTTGTCATCGAAGACGATCTTGGCGTCGAGTGCGAGCAGGTGGTCCGTGCCGACCACGGCAAGGGGATTGATCTCAACCTGCAGGGCATCGCGGTCGCGCAGGCAGCGATACGCCCCCTTCATGATCCGGACGGCCTGGGCGAGGAGCTTGCCGCTGAGGCCCAGGGCGGTGGCGACCTTGCGGCACTGGAACTCGAGCAGGCCCACGCTCGGGTCGATGATCTCGCGCACGATGCGCTCGGGCGCCGCTGTGGCGAGCTCTTCGATGTCCACGCCGCCCTGGCGCGCGCCGATGAGCGTGATGCGCTGGGTGGCACGGTCGATCACGAGCCCGAGGTAATACTCGTGACGGATATCGGCCGCCTGCTCCACCAGGACGCGGCGCACGAGGCGCCCCTTGGCATCGGTCTGGGCAGTCACCAGGCGGCGGCCGAGCAGGGCATCGGCCAGCCGGCGCGCCTCGGAGACGGAAGCGGCGAGCTTCACACCACCGGCCTTGGCGCGGCCGCCGGCGTGGATCTGTGCCTTGACGACCCAGCGCTCGCCGCCCAACTGCTCGGCGATCGTGGCGGCCGTGGAATCCGTGAATGCCCCGCCGCCCGCCGGTACCGGCACGCCGCGGGCGCGGGGCGGGCCTCGATCTGGTTGACCTTTTCGATCACGTTGCGGGCCATGCGCACCGACGCCGCATCGAGCAGGCGCCCGTCGAGCGCGGCCGCCCCCTGTCCCTCGCGCGCCGCCTGCTCCATGGCGGCGAGGATGCGGCGCGCGCGGTCGACTTCCGCATCGGTGGGCGAGAAGACCTCGTTGGCGAGTGGCACCTGCGCGGGATGGATCGCCCATTTGCCCTCGCAGCCCAGGGCCGCCGCGCGGCGTGCCGCGGCGCGATAGCCGTCGGGGTCGGTGAAGTTGCCGAAGGGACCGTCGATCGGCCGCAGCCCGTAGGCCCGGCAGGCGGCGACCATGCGCGCGAGGCCATAATGCCAGGGATCGCCCCAATGGTAGGCGCGCTGCCCGCTGCCGTCGGCGTCCGTGAGCACGCCGTAGTCGCAATTGGCGCCGCCGATCTGGGTGGTGCGCGCCTGCACCGAGGCGGCGTAATCGGCGACGCCGAACACCATGGCCTCCAGGCGCTCGGGGCAGGCGCGCGCGATCTCCTCGACATTGGCCATGCCGAGCGCGGTCTCGATCAGCACGTGCAGATTGATCGGCGGGTAGCCCTTCGCCTGCTCGATTTGCGCAAGCAGCGTGGCGACGAAGTGCACGTCGGCCGCACTGCCGACCTTCGGGACGAGGATGCTATCGATGCGATCGCCGACCGCCTCGACCACCTCGATCAGGTCGCGATAGCACCAAGGGGTGTCGAGTCCGTTGATGCGCACCGACACCGCGCCGTGCGACCAGTCGTAGGCGCGCAGCGCGTGGATCGCATTTTGCCGCGCCTGCGCCTTGTCGGAAGGTGCCACGGCGTCCTCGAGATCGAGAAACACCACATCCGCGCCGAGCGTCGGCGCCTTCTCGAGCGCGCGCAGATTGCTCGCCGGTACGGCGAGTTCACTGCGATGCAGGCGGTTCTTGACGGCCATGGCGGGCTCCCTCCCGATTTATCGTCCCTGCCGGCTTCGGTGCACGGCCGGCGTCGTATTCTATCCGCCGATCCGTGGAATTCGTAATCCCTGCCCCGCTATGGCGGCGCCAGACCCGCGAGCTTCTGGTCGAGCAGCAGGTTGAGCGTATAGCGCACGCCGAAACCGGTGGTGTCGGTCGGGATGTGCGCGAGCCCGCCCTTGTGGTTGCCGGCGGCGAGGTCGATGTGCACCCAGGCGGGCGCGGCGTCATCGTGAGAGGACGCGCGGACGGCGCGCGCCGGCGGGCGTTGCGGGCGAGTGAGAAACTCCTTGAGGAACAGCGCCGCCAGGATGTGATCGGCGTCGGAATCGAGCGTGCACTGCTTGATGTCGGCAATCGTGCTCTTCAGCGCCTTCTTGTAGTCCTTCGGGACCGGGAACGGCCACACCCGTTCGCCGGAGTCCTCGCCGGCCTGGATCAGCGTTGGCACCCATGCCGGGCGGTTGGTGAACGCCCCGCTCATGCGGGTGGACAGCGCGGCGACGCACGAACCGGTGAGCGTGGCGTAGTCGATGATCAGTCCCGGTTTCCGCTGCGCCGCCAGGTACAGCGTGTCGGCCAGCACCATGCGCCCCTCGGCGTCGGTATGCATCACCTCAATGGTCCTGCCGTTGGCGGCCGTGACCACGTCGTTCTGCTTGTAGGCCCTGGGCCCGATGTGGTTCTGCGCGAGCGCGAGCCAGCAGTCGACCGGAAAGTCGACCGCCAGCTCGGTGAGCGCGAGCAGCGTGCCGAGCGCCACCGCCGAGCCCTCCATGTCCTCGTGCATGCCGTGCATGTACCTCGCGGGCTTGAGGTTGGTGCCGCCGGTGTCGAAGCAGATGCCTTTGCCGACCAGCGCGAGCGCCGCCTTGCGTACGTTGCCGCGCGGCGTGTAGCGCAGGTGCAGGATGCCGGCATCGGGTTCGGGGCTGCCTTGCGCGACCGCGAGGAAGGCGCCCGCGCCGAGACGCTTGAGCCGGTCGATACCCAGGAACTCGGCCTTCCAGCGATACGTGCGCGCCAGCTTCTGCACGCGGCGCCGGTAGTGGCCGGGCGTGAGCTCGTTGGGGGGCAGTGCCGTGAGATAGCGCGCGAGGTTATTGCCGCGCGCCTCGGCGATCGTGCGCGCGAGCGCCGGCGCCTCGCCCAGGCCGTACAGTTCGATGTCGGCGAGCGGACGGTGCTTGTCCGGTTTGCTCTTGAACTGCGGCATCGCGAAGTCCGCCGCGAGCGCAGCCGCGACCACCGCCTCGGCGGCGCGCCGCGCGAGCGCCGCGTCCAGCCCGTGCCCGATGACCGC
>CAZVUN010000135.1:0-7587 GCA_964629975.1 uncultured Acidiferrobacteraceae bacterium
GGCGGCTACACCGGCGGCCAGCGCTGCCGGCGGCTCGGCCTCGGGTTCCGGCTCATCGACGACCACGTCCTCAAGCACCGGGATGTCGTCCCAGTCGCCGGCGGAGCGTAACGCGCTGTCGCTTGCGCCCGGGGCGCTGACGCCGGGTCCCGCTTCGATCGAAGCGCTCGCCGCCGTTGGCGCCGCGGCCTCGGCCACGGCGAGCGACATCGGTTCGGGCATGTCCAGATCGGCGGCCGGCGGCTCGGGTGCCGCCGCGAACGCCTCCCCAGGCGTGTCTGGCCCTTCCTCGGGCGGCGGTGAAACCGGGGTGTCGGTGCCGTCGTCCACGCCGGTTGGCGCGGTCGCCAGCGCCGCTGGCTCGGGCGGCTGCGGAGCCGGACTCTGCGGCGGGGGTGCGGGCGCTGCGGACGCGACGCCCGGTGCGGCAAGCGGCAGGGATGGCGGCGCCGCCGTCGGCGTCAGCGCCTCGAACAACAGCTCCTGCTGCAGGCCCTCGGCGGGCACCTCTGCCGCCGGGCTCGCCGGCGCATGGGGTTGCGATGGCTCCCGGGCCGCGGGCGGCGCGGCGGATGTTTCTTCGGCGCGCAGCTCCTCGGTCACCAGGTGCTCGAGCGAATGGCGCAGCGCCGCCAGGTCGCCTTCCGGCGCGTGCGGTGGCGCGGGCTCGGCGGTGGCGCCCGGCGCCGTCGTGCCCGGTGGTGCGTCGGTCTCGAGCAGGTCGTTGCGGATCAGGTCCTGCAGCGACTTGAGGATCTCCTCGAGCGTGTGCTTGGTGTTCGGTTTGTGCCGGGGCTTGTCGTCGGGCGTGTCCATGCGCGCGCGGCAGCCTAGAGGTTGTGGGTCTGCAGCGTGTAGCCGCGGTCGCGGTAGAAGCGATAGCGCGTGCGCGCGCGCTCGCGTTCATCGGGCGTGCTGCCCACGACCTCGGCGACGCGCCGGAAGCGGCTGAACCATGCGGGCACCTCGCCCGCCAGGCTGATCAACACGTCCTGACAGCCCGCGAGCGGTTCCTCGGTACCGATCAGCACCGGCGGCAGCGGGTCGGGTCGCTCGCTCGCCAGGGCGTGGGGAATGAAACTGCCCGGACTGAAGGTCCACAGCAACTGGTCGAGTCGGCCGGCGTGCGTGCTGTCTTCGGTGAGGATGAAGACGCGGTGGCCGAGGCCGAAGGCCTTTTGCGTCAGCCGGCAGACCGCCACGTCCGGCGTCGCGTCTTGCAGGAGGTAGAAATCGACGCGCGTCATTGCTCCGCTGCTTCGGCGCCCGGTGCGCTGCTCGCGCGCGCGATGAGGAACTGCGTGAGCAGCGGCACCGGCCGGCCGGTGGCGCCTTTCTCCTTGCCGCCTTTCCAGGCGACGCCGGCGATGTCGAGATGCGCCCACTTGAACTTCTTGGCGTAGCGCGACAGGAAGCAGGCACCGGTGATGGTGCCGGCCTCGCGCCCGCCGATGTTGGCCATGTCGGCGAAATTGCTGTCGAGCTGCTTCTGGTACTCGTCCCACAGCGGTAGCTGCCAGCAGCGGTCGTAGGTGTAGCGCCCGGCGGCGAGCAGCTCGCGCGCGAGCGCGTCGTTGTTGGCCAGCAGGCCCGCGGCCTGCGCGCCGAGCGCGATGACGCACGCCCCCGTGAGGGTGGCGATGTCGACGACCGCCGCGGGATTGAAGCGCTCGGCGTAGGTGAGGGCATCGCACAGGATCAACCGCCCCTCGGCGTCGGTGTTGAGGATCTCGATGGTCTGCCCGGACATGGAGGTGACGATGTCGCCCGGCTTGTTGGCGTTGCCGTCCGGCAGGTTCTCGCTCGCGGGGATGACGCCGACCACGTTGAGCGGCAGCTTCATCATGGCCGCGGCCTTGAGCGCCCCGAGCACCGAGGCCGCGCCGCACATGTCGAACTTCATCTCGTCCATCTTGTCGGCCGGCTTGATCGAAATGCCGCCAGCGTCGAACGTGAGCCCCTTGCCGACCAGCGCCACCGGGGCACTGCCTTCCTTGCCGCCGTGGTATTGCAGCACGATCAGCTTGGGCGGCTGGCGGCTGCCGCGCGCCACCGACAGCAGGGCCCCCATGCCGAGCGCGCGCATGTCGGCCTCTTCCAGCACCTCGACCTTGAGGTCGTGCTGCCGCCCGAGTTCCTTGGCCTGCTCGGCGAGATAGCTCGGGGTGCAGATGTTGCCCGGCAGGTTGCCGAGATCGCGTGCCAGCTTCACACCGGCGGCGATCGCCTGACCCTGCGTAACCGCCAGCTCGCCGGCGGCGAGATCGCTGCGCTTGGCGACCGCGAGGATGATGCGCTTGAGCGGGCGCTTGGCGTTGTTGGGTTTGCTCTTGAGTTGATCGAAACGGTAGAGCGTCGCCTCGCTCACTTCGACGCTGGCGCGGATCTTCCAGCCGATGTCGCGACCCTTGATGTCGAGCTCGGTGAGGAACGACATCGCCTCGGCCGCGCCGGTACGGTTGAGCGCCGTGACCGCCGCCGCCAGGATCTCGAGGTAGCGCGCGTCGGTCAACTCCTTTTCCTTGCCGCAGCCCGCCAGCAGCACGCGCTCGGCCGGCAGTCCCGGCAGATTGTGCAGCAGCAGCGTCTGGCCACTCTTGCCTTCGAGATCGCCGCGCCGCAGCAGGGTGGCGATCGCGCCCTGCGTCACCTGGTCGATCTGCCTGGCGGTCGGGGAGAGCTTGCGCCCCTCGAACACGCCGACGACCAGACAACCGGTGCGTTGCTTTTCGGGAGTTCCGCTCTTGACCGCAAATTCCATCTTCTGTCCTGTGTTATCGTATGCAAAAAGGGCCTGGGTGAGCGTTCAAACTTGCATCCGCAGTGGAGAAAAAGCGCTTGTCCAGCGCGACATTAGCATCTAGGGGAGCGGCCGAGGGGGCCAGTTCGACGGTCGCTGCCACGCCAAGCGCGAATCCGGACGAATTCTCCAACGTTCGCGCGTAGTTTGTCAAAAGCGGGATTGGCGCGCACATGATCATTCATCGGGCACTGTACCGCGAGACGACCAAGATCTGGGCGGCGATCATCGTCGTGCTGCTCGCCCTGTTCACCCTGGTGCTGTTCGGCCAGCTGCTGTCGCGCGCCGCGCGCGGGGAGTTTGCCGAGGCCCTGGTGCTGGCGTTGCTTGGCCTGCAGCTGCTGCGCTATCTGGACGTGCTGCTGCCGCTCGGGCTGTACCTGGCCCTGCTGCTCGCCCTCGGTCGCTGGTATCGCGACAGCGAGATGGCGGTGCTGGCCGCCTGCGGCATCGGGCTGCCGCAGCTGCTGCGGCCGGTACTGACGCTGGGCGCGGTGGGTGTTGCGCTGACCGCGACGCTGTCGCTGGTCGTGAATCCCTGGATCAACCGCGTGAGCGAGCAACTCAAGGTCGAGGGCCGCAGCCGCTCGGAGCTCGCGCTCGTCACACCCGGGGTGTTCACCGAGTCGAAGACGAGCGGGCGCATTCTGTATGCCGAGACGGTCACCGACGACGGTGAGCTGCGCAACGTTTTCGTGGCCGACCCGCGCCGCGCCGTGCCCGGGGTGATCGTGGCCGGGTCCGGGCGGCCGTCCGCGGCCGCCGATGGCAACGGGCAGATCATCCAGCTGCGCGAGGGCACCTCCTACGAAGGGGCGCCCGGGGTCAGCGGTTTTCGCACGGCGCGCTTCGAGACCCTGAGCCTGCGCGTGGAGTTGCGGCCGCCCGCCGAGGCGCCGCCGCCGGTCAGCGCCTGGTCGAGCGCGGCCCTGTGGCGCAGCGACGAACGCCACGCACGGGCCGAGTGGCACTGGCGGCTGGCGCGGCCGGTCGGTGTGGCGATCTTCGTGCTGTTCGCCATGGTGTTCGCCTACACCGACCCGCGGCGCGGACGCGCGATCACGCTGATCACGGCCATCGTGGCGTACTTCGTCTACACCAACCTGCTCGGCTTCGGGCTGGCGCTGCTGCGTACCGGCAAGATACCGGCGGCCGCCGGGCTGTGGTGGGTGCACGGCCTGGCGGCGGTCGTGGCCCTGTACCTGTTGTGGCGGCGCTTCCTCAACCGCCCGCTGCTGGCGTGGCCGAGGTGGTCGCGATGACCCCGCTGCTGTCGAGTCTCGATCGCTACATCGCGCGCGCCGTGCTGACCAGCACACTGCTCGTATTCAGCGTGGTGCTGGCGCTCATGATCTTCGTGTTCGTCATCGATTCCATGCCGGAGTACGGCCAGGGCCGTTTCTTCGCGTATGAGCTCATCAAGTTCGTGCTGCTCAGTCAGCCGCGCCGCATTTCCGAGGTGTTGCCGGTCATTGCCCTGATCGGCACCACCGTGGGCCTGTCGATGCTGGCGCTCAACGGGGAGCTCACCGCCATGCGCGCCGCCGGCGTGTCGACCGGGCGCATCGTGCTCGCGGCGCTCAAGGTCGGCGTGCTGTTCGCCGCGATCGGGGTGCTGTTGAGCGAGCTGGTGGCGCCACTGACCGAGGACGAGGCGCAGACCGGTCGGGCCGAGGCGCTGCAACTCGGCGTCAAGCAGCATCAATCCGGGATATGGCTGCGTGACGGACCGGCCTTCATCAACATCGGCGAGGTATTGCCGGACAAGAGCCTGCTGCGGGTGCACATCTACTCGTTCGACGAACGCCGGCAGCTGCGCGAGCAGCTGTCGGCCGCGCGCGCACGCTTCGCAGGCGACGCGTGGCGACTCGAGACGGTGCAGCGCGCGACCTTCGACGCCGAGCGCGTGACAGTCAGTCGGGAACCGGACGCGTGGTGGCGGTCGGAGCTGGCCCCGGGTGTGGTCGAGGTCTTTGCGCGCAAGCCCGAGCAGCTGTCGATCGTGCAGCTCGCGCGCTACATCGAGCACCTGCGCCAGAACGGGCTCGACACCACGCGCTTTCGGCTGGCGTTCTGGCAAAAGCTGCTGGCGCCCGGCGCCACCCTGGTGATGGTGTTGCTCGCCACACCGTTCGTGTTCCGCCCGGTGCGCAGCGGCGGTCTGAGCCAGCGCCTGTTCCTCGGCATCATGCTCGGGGTGCTGTTCATGATGCTGGTGCGCGTGTTCGGCCTGCTCGGGGTGGTCTACGGTCTGGCGCCGCTGCTGGCGGCGGCACTGCCGGTGGCCGCCTTCCTGGCGGCGGCGCTCGGGTTGTTGCGGCGCGCCGGCTAGCGCGGCTTCGGCTGCCACACGACGCGCGTGCCGGACAGCCGATCGTGCCAGGCACGCCGCTCGCGATCGTGCATGACCCACAGGAACCCGAGGCCGGCGCACAGCAGTGACACGATGGCGCCGGCGAAGCGCCGTGCTGCCTGCCGCCAGGTGATCGGCGCCCCGCTCGTGCTCACCACGCGCAGTCGCCAGGCGCGCAGGCCGAGCGTCTGACCGCCGTGTACCCAGAACCAGGCGAAGAACAGGAACGCGACGGCAAGCAGGTAGAGCTGAAACGCCACCCGCCACCCTGTCCCCCGGGGCGGGCCGCCGGCGAGCACCACCAACGGCGCGCCAGCGACCAGCCACACGCCAAACAGCAGCAGCGTGTCGTACAGCATCGCCAGCAGCCGGCGGAGCAGTCCGGCCGGCGGTGCCGCGGAGTCGGGCGCCGGCGGCGCCCGCCCGGGCGTGTCGGACGGGGCGGGCGCACCGTTCACACGGTTCATGCGGGTGTCTTTTTCACAGTCCTTCGCAGAAACCTTTGTCGCACAAGCCAAAATGCTGCCGGATTGCCCATAAAGTGGGCAACCACCTGTTTTGCAGCGCTTTTTCCTGCTGTTCAAAAAACATTCAAACTGAAACACAGGCGCCAATTTTGGCCGTTTCGGCCGCCACAGCGCGCGATACGCACAGACTTGTCCACAGGTTCTGTGCGCAACTTGCGGCGCCGGGGCCTGGCCGTCCTAGAAGTCCCAACGATAGCCGAGCGAGCCGAAGTGCCGATTGGTGCTCTCCTCGGCGAATGCGCTCGACGTTTCTGTTCTTTCCAGGCCGAGCTCCAGCTCGAAGACCAGATTTGGTTTCCAGTTGTAACCCAGCTTCAACACCGGGGTGAGGCGCGTGAGGTCGACGCCGAGGTTGTCCTGCTGGCGATAGTACACGAGCGACACATCGAGGGCCCAGCGCTCGCCCACCAGGGTGCGGGAGAACACCGACAGCGCCTGGCCGTCGAACGACTGGGCGTCGATGTAGCTCGCCCGCAGCGTGGCGCTGTCGCGTGTGGTGAATATCCCGGTGCCGGTTGCTTGCAGGGCATAGGTAAACTGGTTGCCGGTGCCCGGGTTGCCCGGCACGGTTCCGATCGATTCCGTGCCCGAGATGTTGGTGAGCTGTACGTCGCCGCCGAGCTGCCACTTGGTGTTGACCGGATAGGCGGCGCCGATCTGGTAGACGCTGGCGGTGGCGGTACGCGCCACGGCGTAGCGGCGGATTTCCTCCTCCGACAAGGTGTTGAGCAGCTCGCCGATTGTGGTGGCGGTCTCACCGATCAGGGCGTTGGTGGTCTGTATCGGCGGTGACTTGCGCCGGTCGAGCAGCAGGTTGTAGGTCGCCCCGCCTTCGGTCTGCCACGTGCCCTGCAACACGGCCGAGTTGACCATGCTGTACGAGGTGTCGTAGTCGATGAGCGCCAGCAGCGAGCGACGCGCATCAAAATAGCGCAGCTCGGCGCCGACGGCCTCGCGATCGCTGATGCCGTCGACCTGCTGCCGAAGCAGGTAGGCGGAGGCGGTCCAGCGCTCGGCAAATGTACCCATGTCGAGGCTCGCACCGGCAAAGCGCTTGTCGTAGTGCGTGTAGTAGTCAACCAGCTTGCCGGCCTGCAGGTTGCCGCGCCACTGCGCGGCGAACCCGTAGTTCACGCGTGCGCCGTCGAACGGCAAGAGGATGCCGGCCGTGTTGCCCGGCTGGCGCCCGACGCGCGCACCGTAGTCGAGCTGCTTGTCCTTGAGATCGTAGTACGCCGCGTTCAGCCGGTTGTCGTCGGGCAAGTCCGTGAAGTTCGCGGTGTAGGTGTCGCGGAACACGAAGCGGTTGTCGAAGCGCTCGCTGCGCCAGCGGGTGGTGTAATCGAGCGAGCTGATGATCGCCGACTGGTCAGTGAGCGACAGCGTGGTCTGATCGAGCGGATTCGCGTTGATGTCGAACGGGCGGCTTTCGATCTTGGATGCGCCGTAGTAGTAGTACTGTGACAGCCCCCCGTAGGTCAGCGTCTGCGCAGGCCGCGTGCGGCTGGTCGCCGCGCCCGCGGTGCCGCTCGCGGTGGGGGCCGCAAGGCTCGCGAGGCGCTGGCGCACTCGATCGGCGCCCTCGCCGTCGGGGTAGAGCTTGAGGTAGAGCTCGTATTCGGTGCGCGCCCGGCCGATCTCGCCGTTGCGCTCGCGCGCCACACCGGCCAGTTCCTGCGCCTCCTGCGAGGCGGCATTCGGTGGCAGGCGCAACAGCTGCTCGAGCGATTCCAGCGCCGCTGCATTGTTTCCGGCGGTGAGCGACTCGCGTGCTCGCGCCAGCAGCTCCTCGGCCACCGGATCACCGGCCGATGCAACCGCTGGCGCGGGCGCAGCCGCCGCCACGGCGGTGGGCGTCGTCGCGCCAGGCACCGTTGTGCCGGCCGCCGGCGCGGCAAGAACGGCCG
>CAZVUN010000136.1:0-7512 GCA_964629975.1 uncultured Acidiferrobacteraceae bacterium
CGGCTTGGCGGCGCCGGCCGCGGCGCGCGCGGCGTGCGCATGCGCGACGGTCGCGCCATGCCCGGCGGCCTGGGTCTGCGCGTGCGTGGCTGCCGGCTGCGCCGCGACGTGCCGGTGATGTGCGTGGCTGCTGGCCGCCGTCGTCTGCGCAAGTTTGTAGCGCGCCATCACGCGCGCCCGCATCTCGAGCGCGTCGGTGTTCTTGGTGATGAAATCGTTGGCACCGGCCACCAGGGCCTTGAGCTTGGAATTGGCATCCGCCAGCGCCGTTACCACGATGATCGGCATCTCGGCGAAGCGCGGCGAGCTCTGGTCCGCACGGATGCGGTTGATGAGACCGTAGCCGTCGAGGTTGGGCATCATCAGATCGGTGACGACCATCTCGATGGTCGGATCGGCCTTGAGCAGCTTCCACGCCTGCTCGCCGTCCGATGCCTCCACCATCGTGAAGTCGTGTGACAGCGCCTTGGTCACGACCGCGCGGATCGTGGCCGAGTCATCCACCACCAGCATCTTGGGCAGCCGGCCCGCAGAGGCCTTGGCCGTTGCTTCGTTGGGCGCGGCCATGGCTCCTCCTGGCGCTGTCGCGTTGTTGCGCTTGTCTTTCTTGCCGGCGGCGCTATCGCCTGCCATCTTCTGTTCGAGGGCGGCCGCCAGCTGCTCGATCGACTGGCGATCGGCGTCGATGTTTTCGTTCTTTCCCGGACGCAGGCCGGCGCGCTCGAGCAGTTCGTCCATTTTCTTGAGCTCATCGATCGCGAGCGTCACGACCTGCTCGCTCACCTCGCGCTTGGGCTGCTGCGAGCCGATCGACACCAGCTTGTAGTACAGATGATTGAGGCGGTCTTCCTGGCCGGCCGTGTAGCTCTGGATCCGATCGTAGCCGGCGCTCGGGATGTGCACTTCCCAGCCAACCTCGCGCAAACGCCGTTCGATATAGGTCTTGGTTTCTTCAGGGGTCATTGCAACATCACGTCAACAACGAAACAGGACTTCATGTGCTCCCGGGCGGCTGTCACCCGCGGTCAAAAAAACCTGGCGCACACCGCGCGCTCCAGGCCGTGCAAAAATGCCGTGCCCGCAACGTGTTACCACAACTCGCCAAAGGTTATCACAGCCCGCCGGACCGGGGCACCCCGCCGCGGGCCCGCCCTCGCCCGGCCCCGGCCCGCGATGGACTGCAACGCACGTGAGCGCCATGCAGGGTTCCGGGACCGCGCAGCCGGCCGATGGCGTAATACTTCCCCTCGGGGTCCAATTGGGGTAGTGTGCGCGCCGGTTTTTTGGCACCGGTGTCACGCATTGCCGCCAGGAGCCGCAGCGCCGCACGGTTCGCAACCGCAGGGGCACGCGCTTCCCACCCCTGGGCACGATCCACTCGTCTGCCGCATTGGCCCGAATGTCTCACAACCATTGCGACCCAGGAACGGAACGCCATAATTACGACACTGCAGGTGGGGCGCAATGGATTGAGTCATCGCGCGGAGATCCCGGATCGCGCGCCCCAGAATGGAAACCCAAGACGCACCCCCGACTGACCGAATTGTTGCCGACTCATACCGCCTCGGGCCCCGGCCCGGCACCCCAAGGTCGATCGCTTTCACGCGCACAGCACCATGATGCGGGCGCGACGGGCAGCGTGTGTTGCGGCCGGTAGCGAAACCAAACGACTTCGATCCGCTCGACACTGAGAACTCCGGAGACCTGATGCCTCGCCACAAGGGACTGTTGACGCTACCTGCCCTGCTGCTGACCGCCGCGCTGGCCTTGCTCGCGGGATGCGGGGGCGACACGTCGATGGGCCTGCTGCCTTCGGGCGCGACCGTGACACCCCAGCCCCCGTCCGGCCAGCCCACCGGCGCCTGTGGCGGCGCGCTCGCCGCGCAGGACCTTGCCGGTCAGTGCCGCAGCAACCCGCCGTCCATGGGTGCGCTCGAAGCCGTCGGCTGACGATCGCTCGCCCACTCGGCCTCTCGGCGCCGTCCCAGCCGTCGCACCCGGGCATCACCGCACGCGCGGCTGTTCATTCCTGCCGGCGCGCCCTTAGACGGCCGGCCACCTGCTGGCATCGCCCAACCACCGTCTCGTTCTCAACACGCCGGCCGCAAGCCGGCATCGGGTGCCTTGCACATCTCGGCCCACCCCGTTCGCCTACCGCCGCGACGCAAACGCCAGCTCATAGGCCGCCAGCAGCTTCGGCACCTCGTACTTCCACTCAAGCTCGTTCTCGATCCGGCTGCGCCCGAAACGCCCCATCTTCTCTCGCAGCTCCGGATCGTCGAGCAGTTTGATCAGCTTGCGCCCCAGGTCCAGTTCGTTGTTCTTGGTCGCGTAGAGCGACGCCTCCTGCGCGGAGAAGCGCCCCTCGGTCAGATCGAATTGCACGATCGGCTTGCCGAGCGCCATGTATTCCATGACCTTGTTCATGGTCGACTTGTCGTTCATCTCGTTGGCGACATCCGGATTCACGCACACGTCGGCCGTGTTGAGCATCTCCAGCATTTGCTGATCGGGCACGCGCCCGGTGAACGTCACGTAATCGGCCACGCCCAGCTCGCGCGCATAGGCCTTCATGTCCTCGAGCTCGGTGCCGCCGCCGACCAGCCCGAAGTGAATGTCGGTGCGTTTCAGGTCGCGCACGATGTGCTGCACCGCCCGCAGCAGGTAGTCGATGCCCTCCTGCTTGCCCATCACGCCGACGTAGCCCACCAGATACTTGCGCCCCTGCTTGAGCGCCGGCACGGGCGGGACGATCTTCAGACGGCGCAGGTCGGGACCGCTGCGCACCACGAACACCCGCTCCGGCCGCTTGCCGCCGCGCTGCACTGCGATCCGCTTGTACGACTCATTCGTGGCGATCGACACGGTGGCCGTTTTGAACGTCCAACGCTCCAACGCCACCAGCAGCTTGTAGAACACATCGCGCCGCCCGAACTTCGCCTCGTACAGCTCCGGATTGATGTCGTGGTGGTCGAAGATGAACTTCTTGCCGAAGAGCTTGAAGAAACCGCCGATCAGAAAAATCGTATCCGGCGGATTGCAGGCGTGAATGACATCGAACCCGCGCGTCGCCAACACCCGAAGCGCAAGCACGAACTCCCAGAACAGCGCCCACGAATACTCGATCGCATACCCCAGCGCCCCCGATGCCTCGATCGGCAGGGCGTGGCGATAGATATGGATTCCGTCGATCACCTCGTATCCCTTCTCGTAACCTTTGCCCTTGGGACAGATGACCGACACTTGATACCCGGCCTGCTGCAGCGTGGTGGCCTCCTGCCACACGCGCCGGTCGAACGGCACCGGAAGGTTCTCGACAATAATCAAAACGCGCTTTGACTGCGGCGCGGACATGGTTCTACTACCTCACACGCAATTGACGTTTAGTTGTTCTTGCCACGCTCGCAGCGCCGATACGGCGCCACCGCATTACCAGCAGATACCGTCGTATTTCCCCGGAACGCTCTGATTGCTGGTGATGCGCACGAGATCGACCATCACCTGCCCGTCGCGCAGGCGATCGACGACGCCGCCAAACTCCTTGTCCCCGTTGCCGATCACGATGGTTTCAGCGAACGCGAGTACTTCGTCGATCGATGCGACCATCAGCCGCGAGATGTGCGGAATGCGGTTTAAAATGTAGTCGCGGTTGGCGCCAACGAGGCTCGCGAGCTTGACGTTGCGGTCGTAGAGGCGCAGATCGTATCCCTTGCCGAGCAGCCGCTCGATGACCTCGACCACCGGGCTCTCGCGCAGGTCGTCGGTGCCGGCCTTGAAGCTGAAGCCGAGGATTTCGACTTTCTTGCTGCCTTCGTCGACAACCATGCGCAAACCGTAGACAAACAAACCGAAACAGATTAGATCGGTCGGTACTTACCGCTGCTACGGCCTCCTTGCGTATCCGACGCGATCGCACAGGCGTTCCAGGATCTCCCCCATGACATCAGCAGCGAGACTGCCTACCGTCTTGATGATGCTGCTTTCATTCAAGGTGAACACCTTGTCGACCCGCACCCAGCTCGCCCGCGGCAGGGTCGCACGGGTAAGCGCGCGACTGTCGATCGCAAAAGCATGCCCGTGGGTCGGGACCGATGTCACGGCAAAAGCCACGAAATCGCCATACCTGTCCGGCACCGTCAACACCAAAACCGGCCGCTTTTTAGCTGACTTACGATCCGAGTATGGAAAGGGGTAGTAGGTCGCCAGGGTTACAGTTCATTCCAGACATCATCCTCTGGCCTACCCCAGACATGTTTCATAACAGGTTCCTGGCCCGCCTGCAGTTCTTCAGACTGAAGATCGCGCAGGCCATACTTCGTTTCAACATACCCGACAAACTCCAGAACCTCCCGCGCCAGAGATTCCGGCAGGCGACGAACTTCAGCGTAGATCCTCTCGGCCGTGCCCATGGCATCCTCGCAGTTGACTGCGCATTTGCACAATAAGACAAAAGTGTAGTCGATGCGCTCCCGCCGCCGCTAGATCTTGCATGCGACGCGTATCGGGCGGGCTCGCAGTAGCCTGGATGCAGGCGCGAAGCACCTGCGATCCGGGAGACGCCGTGGTTAACTGTCATTGAGAAGCGCAAAAGACCGCGTAGATGCCAAGAGGTGCCTCGAGCTCTTCGTGGACTTCTGCCAACATGTCGCCACTTCGACTCCCGATGTCGGTGATAACGGTCTTACGCGGATTGCCGAAACCGTCTACGGCGGTTGGGGGGGGCGCACCGGCCTCGTCAGTCCGGCACCCACTCCCCTCGCTCCCGGATGGCGTCGTACATGGCGTCGGGGGCAAGGTCGAGTCCGCCCGGCCACGTCACGGCTCCACATTCGACATGAACCTTCGCGAACACGGCTGGATCGCGCAACGCAGCGAAGACGCCGGCCTGCTCTCCGGCGATGAGGCGAGAAAGATCAACCGTGCCTTCCGTGCTATCCCGGAATCGTACCTTGAGCCGATAGCCGGCGAGCGCCTGCACATCGGTCACGCGCCAGGGCGCTGCTGGGATCACTCCAGGGGAGCGATCTTCTTCGGTTGTTGCTTGGTTGCGCATAACTTCCAGTCCTCCATTAGCTCGTCGCGGTGTTGCGTCGCCCACTCCAGCACGAGCGCCTGGGCACGTCGCGGCAGCCTGCCTCGGATAATCTCCAGCGTCCGAATATCGATCAACACTTCGAATTCGGCGTAAAGCGCATGGAAGTGTGGCGGGGCATGATCTGCCCAGAACATCTGAATCAGGATCCCGTAGAACGCGCTAATCGTCGGCATCGCTTACCAGGGCATTCTCGATACGAAATCATACGACGGCGTACCCCTAACCACAATTCGCTTGCCCAAGGCCCGCACCGCCCCAAGACGATCCAGACGGGTCGCGGATACGGTGTATTTCGGTTACAGCTTCCAAATAAGACCCGGGATGGAAGAAAAGTGTCCTGCCCATCCCACCTATCGTATCGTCGTATCGCTGTCTACCAGCAGATACCGTCGTATTTTCCCGGAACGCTCTGATTGTTGGTGATGCGCACGAGATCGACCATCACCTGCCCGTCGCGCAGGCGATCGACGACGCCGCCAAACTCCTTGTCCCCGTTGCCGATCACGATGGTTTCAGCGAACGCGAGTACTTCGTCGATCGATGCGACCATCAGCCGCGAGATGTGCGGAATGCGGTTTAAAATGTAGTCGCGGTTGGCGCCAACGAGGCTCGCGAGCTTGACGTTGCGGTCGTAGAGGCGCAGATCGTATCCCTTGCCGAGCAGCCGCTCGATGACCTCGACCACCGGGCTCTCGCGCAGGTCGTCGGTGCCGGCCTTGAAGCTGAAGCCGAGGATTCCGACTTTCTTGCTGCCCTTGTCCATGATCATGCGCAGGCCGCGTTCGACCTGGCGCTCATTACTCAGCAGGATCGCGTTGAGGATCGGCACCTCGACATCCATGCTCTTGGCCTTGTAGGTCAATGCGCGCACGTCCTTCGGCAGGCACGAACCCCCAAAAGCAAAGCCCGGTTTCATATAGTACGGCGACAGGTTGAGCTTGGTGTCCTGGCAGAAGATATCCATCACCTTGTGACCATCGATGCCGAGGGCCTTGCACACGTTGCCGATCTCGTTGGCGAAGCCGACCTTCAGGGCATGCCACACGTTGTCGGTGTACTTCACCATCTCCGCCGTTTCGATCGTGGTGCGGATGAGCGGTGCCTTGAGATCCTTGTAAACACCTGCCAGCAGGTCGCCGCTGCGCGCGTCGATTTCGCCGATGACCGTCTTGGGCGGATTGTAGAAGTCATACACCGCCGTGCCCTCGCGCAGGAATTCCGGGTTGATGCACACACCGAACCCCTGCCCGGCCTTCTTGCCGGAAAACTCCTCGAGCGTCGGGATCACCACACTGCGCATCGATCCCGGCAGCATCGTGCTGCGCGCGACGACGACGTGGAAATCGTTCTTGCTCTTGATTGCCGCGCCGATCTCCTCGCATACCCGCCGGATGTACTTGAGATCAAGGCTGCCGTTGAGCTGGCTGGGCGTGCCGACACAGATGAGCGACATCTCCGAGCCACGCACGGCCTCCTCGACACTGGCGGTGGCGCGCAACCGGCCGTTCTTGACCGCTGCCGCAATGATGTCCCCGATTTCGTTCTCAATGATCGGCGTCTGTCCGCTGTTGATGAGGTCAACCTTGGCCTTCGCCGGATCGACACCAATCACCTCATGCCCGTCCTTCGCGAGGCACCCCGCCGACACCGCCCCGACGTAGCCAAGCCCGAAAATACTGATACGCATTTCCTGTACTTCCTAATGTTTTGGAATTGAGACCTCAGTCACACACGATCTCGGTTACCACCGCGGTCGTGCCCCGAATATCGAACGCTACACGCACAGTGACCGCGGCCACCTTCACGTCGAAACTGCGCGACACCCATCCGCATGGCGGCTCCGATTGCCCCCGGCAAATCTCGAACGACGCCTTCGGAGCGGACATCGACATGCGGATCGTGCGCCCCGCATTGCTGGCCGTGAGCGTATTCCCATCGATGGCCACTTCGCAGTTTTCGGCAAAGTGCCAGAAGCACTCTACCCGATGCGGGCCACGACAATCGAGCGTATCGGTGACGACAAAATGACGCGCGCCCTTGTCGAGTCGGATTTCCCGTCGATGCCGCACCGGGTCCCGGAGACGCGTGTAGCCGTCATGCGACCCGACGAACTCGTCGTAGTGGCGGGTACCTTCCCACCGTTCGCAGCAGGCGTTGGCCTTGCGCAGCCACATGAAGTTCCCGCCGATCTCCGACTGATTCTCCCCGTCGACGACGACGGTGTTGTGCGCCGCCGTGCCGCGGAAGTAATCGCGCCACTTTTTCTGCGTGTGGTAGGCGTAGGTCCCCGGATCGATGAGAAATTCACGCCCGCCAACCGAAAGCGTGAACGCCAGTGCATCGGCGTGGCCATGTGCGGCGATTGACAGATACCCAAGGGGACCCGCATCGACGATAGCCCGGATCTCCCGGTCGGT
>CAZVUN010000137.1:0-7475 GCA_964629975.1 uncultured Acidiferrobacteraceae bacterium
CCGTAACTGTGAGCCGCGTTCCTTGGGAGCGGGGCGAATTTCAACAAACTGCTAGGAAAGGATTGCACAAATCTTCCGTCCGCCCTCAGGCGATCGAGGGGTATGAAAAGCACCTGGCGGCGACACCAAGGCGCCGCTGTGTTCGTGGCTCGACCGGCTCACCAGGAACGGATTCTTCATGGCTTTCTCAACCCTCGATCGTTCGCCGAACAGCGCCCCGCGTGATGCCGCCGCATCGGCCCGCGCACAGGCTTCTGTCGCGCGCCGCGCGACCCGGGCAACCATACGACGATCGGCCCGGACGGGCACCAAGAGCGACCTCCGCCCCTGCCGCACTGAGCCTGCCCACGCCGTCGGCGCGACAACTGCCGCAGCGACCTGCACTGCCTACTTCGGGCGTAGGTCTTCCAGCATGTTCTGAACCGCAGTCAGAATCGTGCGCGCATGATCCACTGCCGCCAGCGCCTCGGCGCGCGTGTAGGCCTGCGATGGCGTCAATTCGGCCAAGGCATCCGGGTAGCGCGTCGGGATATAGAGCTTGTCGAGCAACAGCGCCGCATCCAGCAGGTGGTGCAGGCTCCCGCCCGCCTCGCCGGGAAGGTCCTTGATGAGACGCGCCACGGAATGGCCCCAGGGATCCAGGTCGAGCCGTATCCACAGGCCCTTGAGCGCCTTTTCCCCCGCCTGTTGCGCCAGGAATGCGGCCTGCGCGAACTTTCCGGCCGCAATGAGCGCATGCGCCGCTTGCAGGTCATCCTCCGCCTGCAAGACCCAGCGCCGCGCGTCGGCATCAAGCCGCTCGACGCTCATACAGGATGCGGCCTTCCTTGAGGATCGACCGCAGGAATCGGCTGTCGCGCCGTGCCGCAAGCTCGGCGGGCGTATAGGCAATGACCTCGACCGGCCAGGGGCTGTCGGCCAGGAGCCGCAGTACGCGCTCGATGCGCATAAGCGGGCCTTCCGTCGTCTCCCACACGACCAGCAGGTCGAGATCCGACTTGCGCGTCGCCGTGCCGCGCGCGCGCGACCCGAACAGGACGATTAGCGTCGCATCGAGAGCCTTGCGCAACCGCTCCACGGCTTCACTCAGCCATCGCTCCTCTGCCGTTTGCGCCGTGACCACGCTCACGCGACCCTGTCCCCGATGATTGTTGTCCATTGCTGCGTCGTTCTTGCTTGCAGCAATCTACCACAGGCTAGCACCACCCACGAGCCGTCCCTCGCCCGCCTCAGACCCGTGCGAACGCCGCCGAGCCACAGCCGCTTGTGACGGCGTCCCATTTCCGCGCCGCCGGCCAACCGGCTTTTGCGGGAGCGCGCCGGTCGCGTCTGGCCAGACGATATGATGCGCGCCGCGCATCGTTCGTTCAGAACACGCCGATGGCGTCGAGCGCGGCGACCGTGACCGCGAGCTGGAACAGGATCTGCGCGGCATCCTTGAACAGCTGCCAGCTGCCGATACGTTCGAGCTTGAGCGGCACGACGATGGTGTCGCCAGGACCGATTTCGGGATCGGGCGTGAACCACCCGCCCGGCGGGCTCACCGAGCCGTCGGCGTGCACGACATAGGTGGCGCTCTTGTTGCCCTTCTCCGTCACGCCGCCACTGCTACGCACGTAATCGCTGCTGTTCATATTGGGCTTGTACAGGTGCGAGGTCGGATAGTACACCTCGCCCAGTACCGTCACTTCCTGCGGCTGGCGCGGGATATACAGGCGATCGCCCCCCTGCACGATGATCGCCTCCGCGGCGTCACGCGCCTTGTCGGACCCGTCCAGACGGATGACCATGCGTCCCGCCGCCTTCGCGGTGCGCAACTGCTGCAGGAGCACCTGGCCTTCGGCCAGCACCTGCTCCTTCTTGACACCAACGTCCTGGCCCTGCGTCGCGACCACGGCGAGATCGCGCTCGAGATCACGCACCAGGCGTTCGAGATGCTCCTGTTCGCGCTGGCGTACCGCCTCGCGCAGGAAGATCGCGCCCTTGGGATAGGCCTGATCGGTAAAACCGCCGGCCCGTTCGATGACGCTGGCAAGCGTCTCCTTGCGGCCGATCGGGTACTTGCCCGGGAAACGCACCTCGCCCACGACTTCGATCACGCCCTCTTCGTCCCACTTCGGGATACGCCGAATGACCAGGCGGTCGTAGGGCTGCAGCGCGACGTTCTTGTCGGCGTCACCCCGGAGTACGGCAGCGACGTCAATGGTCATGCGCGACTGCTCGCGCTCCTTGCCCTCGATCACATTGAAGCGCGTGAGCTCCGCTTCCACGGTGTAGGCACGATCGGTCAGTCCGCCGCCGGCGCGCAGCAGATCGCCGGCGCGCATGCCGCTTGAATACGGATAGGTACCGGGATGGTGCACCACGCCCTCGATTACGACCTCGGGTACCGGCCGGCCAGGCGCGGTACGCAGCCTCGCCTGCTCGAGCAACGGCTTCACCAGCGCGTTGCGCTTTGCCTGGATCGCGAACACGTGCACCTCGTCGCGCGGTTGCAGCAGCACGTTGGCCTCGCCTTGCGGCTGAGCCAGCGCCGCCATCAGGTCGGCACTGACGAACGAGATCGACTGGTCGCGCGGGTCTTCGCGCCGGATGAGTAGGTAGCGTGCATCCACCTCCGGCTGCAGGTCCGCCAGCGAGCCGATCAGGTCGGTGAGGCGCATGTTGGGCTTCCACTGATACTCGCCCGGGCGCTGGGCGTGGCCGACCAGGCGCACCGCGCCATCGATGCGATCGGCCACCGAATAGATCTTCACGATGTCGCCGTCGTGCAGCGCGAGGTTGCGGCCGTCCTCGGTGCCGAGGTCGACCGTGACCACGGTGCGCAGGCGGCTGTCGACGATGCGTTCGATGCGCACGCCTTGCAGATACGCCTCCGGGGCGAGCCCGCCGGCCATGGCGATGAGATCGCCGACCGTCTTTTCGTCCTTCAATTCATAGATGGCGGGGCGCCGCACCCGGCCGGCGACGCCGGCGGTCTTGCCGACCGGCGGCACGAATACCACATCGCCCGATTGCAGGCGCACGTCCGCGCCGCTGTCGCCGCGCAGCAGCAGATCGTACAGATCGCGCCGCGCCACGACCTTGCCCTGGCGCTTGAGCTGCACGTCACGCAGGCTGCCGATACGCTTCACGCCGCCGGCCGCGAGCAGTGCACTCGGGATCGAGGCCAGGCCGGTCAGGGCGTATGCCCCCGGGCGCTCGACATCGCCCAGCACCAGCACGCGCACCGAACGCAGCTTGCCGAGCGTGACCGCGGCTTTCATGCCGATGAGTTGGCGCTGCACGCGCTCCTGCAGGCGGCTCTCGAGCTGCGAGAACTTGAGTCCCGTGACCGGGATCGGACCGATGCCGGGAAAGAGAATGTTGCCGTCGCGCGTGACGGTGAGCTCGTACTCGGCGCTTTCCTTGCCGAACAGTTGCACCATCACGACATCGCCCGGGCCGATGACGTAGTCGCCCGGCACCGGGATGTCGGTCGCCGGCGCCAGTGTCCTCGGCGCCTTGGCGAACAGTTCGTAGCCAAACGGCGTGAGCGGCTCTTCGATCGGCAGCAGGCGGACGCTGACCTCGTAGCCCTGCAAGGCGGGCTCGACCTGCAGGCGCGCCGCGGCCTCTTCCTCGTTGAGCCCCTTGAGAGCGATGCGTCCGACCTTGTCCAGGCTCACTGCCCCGAACTGGTCGAGCACCAGCAGCTGCTGCTCGGGAAACTCGGCCGGCCGTGGCGGCGTGCGCGGAAACAGGACCGGTGCGTCGCGCGCCTCGCGCCCGTCGGTGGGCCGGAGGCGAACCAGGATCGTGTCGCCCACCTTGAGGCGCGGCGGTTTCGCCGGTGCGGATTCCACCGGCGCGACGTCTGACTCGGGCGATTCGGCAGGCGCCGGGGCATCCGCGCTGGCCTCGGTCTTGGGCTTGGCGGTATCGCGCTTGAGGGACTTCAGCAGCGCCTCGCGCTCCGCAGGCGACAGCTGCTGAAACGCCTTGAGCTGTTCGGGCGTGGGCTGCGGCGGGGCAGCCGATAGCACCCCGGCTGCCAGCAGCGAAAGCAGTACCGCGCCGATCGGGACGAAAACAGCTTTTTTCAACATGCGACCCGTAGTCTTTCTAATTCAACGAGTTTTTCGGCGGGAGGTGACCCGGCATCTTACCGACCGCTCCGGACCAATGACAAGGCGGATGTCGGCGGCGTAGCGGCCGCGCAACGCTATTTCGCCATGTCTTCGAGCGGACCATAGTCGCTGCGATCGAACAGCAGGCCGTTCTCCATCTGCCGGTACAGATCGCCCGGGGACTCGACCATCTGGCCCACGTCGCGCGTGAAGTCGACGATGGCGATGGTCGAGCGTTGCTGGGTGTCGCGTGGCAGCATTGCGCCGAGCGGAATCGACACGAACAGTCCCTTGTCGCGGTACGGATCGTCCGGGCTGCCCGGCGGTTGGGTGTCGTTGCCGTTGGTGAGGGTGTACCACGCACCGGCCTCGATGCCGGAGCGGAAGCGGCGCTTCACCTCGAAGCGCGCCCCTTCGTCCTTGGCGAGAAACCGCCCCGCCCGCACCGTGCCGGTGAGCCCGATCGAGGGAAAGCGGTAGTGCCAGGCGGCGAGTGCCGTCACCACCGAGTAATCCCGGAAACCGAATTGGCTTCCCGGTTCACGCTGGCGCAGCCAGTCGACCGACAGGTCGATGGCCCAATCGCCCTGCACCGGCAGATACATGATCTGCCCGCCGGCGCCGGCGTACATCTCCTCGTAGTAGCCGAACGACCCGCGCCCGAACACCCCGCTGCCGAGGTGCTGGTACTTGTTGAGCAGAAGCTTGTTGAGATAGACGAGCGGACGCTCGCGCGCGTACTCGGCGATGTCCGAGCGCACGTGCGGCAACTCGCTGTTAGACGGCTGCGTGACCTCGCTCACGTCCTCGAACAAGGTGACGCGCGCCGCGGCATTGAGCAGCAGCCCGCGCGCGAGCTGCTGGTCGTAATTGACGAGCGCGAAGGTATCGTAGTGGAACGCGCCGCTCGGGTCGTTGAAGAAGAAACGGAAATTGATCGGGATGAGGTGCAGGCGGGACAGCGTGTTGTCCTCGCGCTTGAAGCTGACGGCGTGCCCCTCCTCACCATAGAGGGCGCGCAGCGCGGGCGGCTCCGGCTCGCGTGGCAGCTCGAGCGCCCCGTCGTCGCGAAAGCGCGCGGCGTACTCGGGCGAGGCGAAGTGCAGCTGCATGGTATCCGCCAATGCGGCTTCGTCGACTTCGCCGACGAAGTAGCGACGCAGTACCGCCACGTCGTTGAAGCTGTAGGTGAGCGCCGGCAGATCATTGATGGTGTAGGTGATGCGCAGCGCCCGGGTGTCGGCGGGTGCCAGTGCCAGCATGGTGCGCGCCGCGCGCCCGACCGCGCGCCCGACAAGCGAGATGCGCGTGTGCGTGAGGCTCGCCTCCAAAGTGCGGCCGTCGAGGTGCAGGCGCACGTTCTTGAACCCCTGGCGCTCGAGCGCCCCGCCGAGCATGCCCAGGCGCGCGACGAGATCCTCCGGTACCTCGCCTTCGGCCGCCGGCCCGTACGGCGCCGGTTCCTGAATCTTGGGAACGAACTCGCGCCGCTCGAGCGGCACGGATACGTACAGATTGCCGCTCCAGTCGCGCTGATAGGACAGCTGCGCGCCGATCCAGCCCCACGTGTATTCAAGCCCGTAGGTGGCGCCGCCCGGGCGATCGGCGGCGCCCGATTCGGCGGCCCGATGATCGCGCATGTAGTCGTTGGCGTCGTACTCGGCGAGCACGCTCACGCCGCGCAGCCAGCGCGGCGTGTAGCGCAGGCCGCCAAAGGCGCCATCGATGCGTTTGGCGCCGTACCCGAGTGTCACGTCCAGATCGCCCACGCGTTTGCTGAGTGCGAGGAACTCGGCGGCAAACAGGCGCGTGCCCAGGTAGTCCTGCACACCGGCGCTCACCGACGGCAACCACGTCGATTCGCGCCACAGCAGCAACTTGGCGTCGAACGCCTTGTCCTTGTAGTCGCCATAGTCGCTGTTGTTCTCGAAACCCGGCACGCCGTTGATCTCGGTATAGCGCGCCGACAGCTCCACGCGTGGCAGGAAGGTCACGCTGCCCCACAGGGCGGTGTAGGGTTCGTCCTGGCTGATGCCGAAGCGCATCGTCCCGTCCGGCGCGATGCGCCCGTCGGGCATGTGGATGAGGCCGCTCTGGCCGATGAGGTTCGCTTCGCCGTCGGCCGCAGCGGCCGTGGCGTAGCCGAGGATGAGTGCGACGCAGACGCGCTGCGCCTCGCGTGCGAGGCGCGCGGGCAGGCAATCACGCGCGGGACGGGCCGGCCGAATGCGGGGGTGCGACAGGCGCATCACTGGCCATCAGCCGATCGCATTGATGGTCGCGCGCTTGCCCCACTGGATGAGGAGCCGCAACCGCCTGCCCGCGGTTGGGAAAGGGACCTCTTGGCGGTCTATTGCGGCACGTGCGACGTGGAAGACCCACCACCACCACCGCCACCGCCGGCAGCGGCCGCCAACAGCGCCGCGGCGCCAAGACCGATCAGGACCATGGTGGTCGTCGACATGCCGGTCGAGGCCGCTTCCGCCGCAGCCGGAGCCGCGGCGGCCGGTGGCGCGGCCGGCGTGGTCGTGGCCGGCGTGGTGGTCGCTGCGGTGGTCGGCGTCTTGGGCGCGGGCTTGGGCAGCACGCGCTCCTCGCCGATGGCGGCCGCCAGCTGAATGCGGCCCGATTCCTGCGCCAGGCCCGCCAGCGGCGCGCCGGTGAGCGTACCGATGAGAACGACCGAGCAGCTCTTGAACATCCGTCCGCGCTTCATGCTATCCCCCTTCACCCTCGGTGTACGCGTTTGCGGGTTCCGCGCCCGCTTGCCGATGACCGACGCCAATTCTAACTGCTACCCTACCGCCAGCCGGCCCCAAAGACCAGCGGCACTTCGAGCGGCAATACCCCGCGCATGGCGGCCTAACCCGCGCGCCTAGCCGCCGGCGCGATACTGCCCGTGGTACATGCGCTTGATGCGCAGGCGGCCATCGGCCTTCTCGACCTGGAAGGTGAGACTGCCCTTGAAGGCCTTCACGTCTTCGTCGCCGACACGCTTGATGCGCACCTCGAAGTTGCCCCAGCCGTTCGCCTGCTTGTCGTTGATCTCCCACGCCACGTTGCCGAGCAGCATCTGGCGGTTGATCGACTCGCGGAACAGCCTGTCGTAGTCCTCGCGCAGGCCGGCCTTGCTCGAGCGGTCGTTGGTGCGCACGTCCTCGTCGAACAGCTCGACGAACTGGTCGATGTCACCGGCCTCGTACACGAACGCGAAGCGGCGCAGCAGGTTGGCGAGCTCCGCCTGCGTGATGCGGTTGGCCGGCGGCTTTGCCGCGGCCGGATCGGCGCGGCGCACCTCGGCGGGTACCGCAGCGACTTGCTCGACCGCCGGCGGCGCGGCCGCGGGCTCGGGCGACGGCGTCGTTC
>CAZVUN010000138.1:0-7458 GCA_964629975.1 uncultured Acidiferrobacteraceae bacterium
ACGCCGCCGCCCGCCCGCGCCAGGACACGCCGTAACGGCGCGGGCCCTCCACGGGGCGGCGCGCACGCCCGCGCGGGCAGCGACGGCGGCCGCTGGCAATGCGCACCGCCGCACTGCACGATAACGCCATGCACAGCCTCGCCGTCATGCTCGGGCTGATCCTCACCTGTGCGGCGTGCGCATCGACCGGCGCGGCCACGCCCGCGGCCGAGGCGAACCGCGTCACGCTCTACGTCGTGAGCCACGGCTGGCACACCGGCGTCGTGGTACCGACGCGCGCCGTCGCGCCCGGCGCCTGGCCGGAGGCGGCCGCGCTCGCGCATGCACACCATCTCGAGATCGGCTGGGGCGACCGCGACTACTACCCGGCGCGCGACCCGGGTGTCGGCGACGCCCTGCACGCGGCGTTCGTGCCCGGGCCCGGGGTGCTGCACATCGTCGCGGTGCACGGGCGCCTCGCCGAGGCGTTCCCGGCGAGCGACATCGTGGCGCTCGCCGTCACGCCGCAAGGTCTCGCCGGCCTCATCGCCTACGTGCGCGCCAGTTACGAGCGCGACGCCACCGGTGCGCCGATCGCGCTCGGTCCGAGCCTGTACGGCGAGGGCCGCTTCTACGCCTCGGTCGAGCGCTTTCATCTGTTCAACACCTGCAACGTGTGGACCGCGCGTGCGCTGCGCGCGGCCGGCCTGCCGGTGGCGTCCAGCCTCACCGCCGAGGGCCTCATGCAGGAGGTGCGGCGCATCGCCGCCGAACAGGCAGCGGCCGCGCCCTAGTCCTCGGAGGCGAAGCTCTTGATGATGTAGCCGCCGGACTTCTCGTCGTACTCGAGCGTAAGCAGCTTGCGTGCCTGCGCCTCCTCCAGCAGCTCACCGAAGGACTTGAAGCCGTGATAGGTCTCGCTGAACCCGGGCTTGCGGCGCTTCAAGGCCTGCTTGACCATTGAGCCCCACACCTTTTCCTCCGCGCCGCGCTCCTCGAACAGGTCCTCCACCGTCTCCATGACCAGATCGAGCGCCGCCTGGCGCTTGTCGTCGTCGGAGCGCGGTTCCTGCTCTTCGGCACGCGCCGCCGTCTTGGGCGCGGCCTTTTGCGCGCTCTTCTTGCGGGTGCGCCGCTGCTTCTCGGTGGCGCGCACCAGATCGTCGTAGTAGATGAACTCGTCGCAGTTGGCGATCAGCAGGTCGGAGGTCGAGTTCTTCACGCCGACCCCGATCACGACCTTGTTGTTCTCACGCAGCTTGCTCACCAGCGGCGAGAAGTCGGAATCGCCGCTGACGATGACGAAGGTATCGACGTGCGCCTTGGTGTAGCACAGGTCGAGCGCGTCGACGACCATGCGGATGTCGGCCGAGTTCTTGCCGGACAGGCGCACGTGCGGGATCTCGATCAGCTCGAATGCCGCCTCGTGCATGGTGGCCTTGAACTCCTTGTAGCGCTCCCAGTCGCAATACGCCTTCTTCACCACGATGTTGCCCTTGAGCAGCAGGCGCTCCAGCACCTTCTGGATGTCGAACGCCGCGTAGCGCGCATCGCGCACGCCGAGCGCGACGTTCTCGAAATCGCAGAACACCGCCATGTTCTGGGTCTTGGCCTTGATGCTCATCGCTCCTCCCGGGTCGTCGACCGTGCGTGCGTCACAGGGACTGCAAATGCGCGCGCATGCGCCGGCGCAGTGCCGCATCCGGCAGGCGCCCGCGGCCGGCGGCCATATTGTCGCGCATGTGCGCGGCCTTGGAGGTGGCCGGGATGGCGCAGGTCACGGCCGGGTGACCCAGCACGAACTTGAGAAAGTACTGTGCCCAGCTCGCGCAATCGAACTCCCGCGCCCAGTCCGGGAGCGCCTGCCCGCGCACCTTGGCGAACAGCCCCCCGCGCCCGAACGGCCGGTTGACCAGCACCGCCACGCCGCGCTCGGTTGCGAGCGGCAGCAGACGCTCCTCCACCGCACGTTCCTCGATATTGTACGTGAGCTGCACGAAATCGAAGCGCTCGGCTCGCAACGCCTGCTCGAGCTCGGCATGCGCGCGGCCGTGCGAGGTGGTGATGCCGAGATAGCGGATCCGGCCCTGCGCCTTCCACGCCTTGAGCGTCTCGAGATGCACGCGCCAGTCGCGCAGATTGTGGATCTGCATGAGATCGAAGCGCGCCACGCCCCACAGCGCGCGCGAGCGCTCCATCTGCGCCACCCCGGCGTCGCGCCCATCGGTCCAGACCTTGGTGGCGGCGAACAGCGCCTCGCGCCGTTTGATGGTCGGCAGCAGCTCGCCGAGCACGGCCTCGGCCGCGCCGTACATCGGCGAGGAGTCGATCAGGGCGCCGCCGTGCTCGAAGAACGCCTGCAACACCTCGGTGAGCTGCGTGCGGCGCGCGGCATCGAGCGTCACATCGAACGTGCCCGAGGTGCCCATGCCGATGACCGGCAGCATCTCGCCCGACGACGCGATCGGACGCTTGTCGATGGCCGCAGGCGCGGCCCTCGCGCGTGCCGGGGGCAGCGCAGCGGTCAGCGCAACGGCGCCGAGGGCCTGCAGGAACCTGCGTCGACCTCGCCGGTATTGTCTCGTGGCCATCGCGTTCGCCTCCGCGCGACCTGCGCGTGCGGCATTCTACCGGCCGGCTGCAACGCGCCGCCAGCGCGTGTGGCGGTGCGCATCTGCGCAGGCACGCAGCCCCTCAGGGGTGCGGCCGCAGCAAGCCGTCAGGCGCGCGTAACCACGCAACCGGTGCCGGGTGGCGGCGCTGGGGCGGCGCGTCGTTGAACAGCTCATCCGGCAACTGCGGCGCGACCTCGACGCGCTCGAGCTCGGTGTAACCGGTCTGTCCGCCCATGGCGTAGTGCACTTCCTTGAACGCGAACAGCCGGCCGCCAATCCGGCGGAAATCGTCATAGGTGGCGCCGAACTCCATCGATCCGCCGTCTCCTTCCATCACGCCACGCGTCTCGCGGATGTGACCGGTTTCGGGCGAGATCCCGACGACGAGCCGCAGGTTGCCGTGAAAGCGCAACTCCACCGCGTGCAGGCGCTCGCCGCGCTTGCCGACCAGGCTGCCGCCGTCCTTGAGCTGCCTGCGGTGATCGAGCAGCGTAAGCGGCAGACCGAGGCGCGCCGCCTGCAGCAACATCGAGGAGTAGAACGGCCCCTGCGCCGCCCGCCCCTGGCGCCAGGCGCGCGCGCCGGATAGCACGCGCAGCTCCGCTTCGCTGTTTGGGTACTCGATCTCGATGCGCAGCCGGTCCGGATGCTGATAGGCGCGCAGCACCGAGCCCTTCTGGCCACGCATGCTCGAGTAGGTCGTGCCGTACTGCGCGAACGCGCGCGTCTGCGCCAGCCGCTCCGCCCCGCCGTACGCCGCCGTGACCTTCTCGAGCAGGGCTTCGAGCCCGCTGGCGCGCGCGCCGGCGCTCGCGGCAAGCAGCGCCGCCAGGCACACAAACCGGCTTGTCCAGGATGCCAGGTTCATTCAGTCCACTCCGCGCTGCCCCGCGGGCCGCGCACCGGTGCACCCGGCATCATAGCCGAGCCCGCGCCACCCCGGCGGCGCAGGTTCAAGGGGGGTCGGGCCCGGCCGGGTGGCGCGCAGCCGGCGCCGCAACATCCGCCCGGGGGGGGTGCACGCCGGCCGCCAACCGCCCAAAAACGACGAAAAAACCGGCCTTGATCCAGCAGTCTGCTTGCCTTTGCGCGCCGCAGGCCGTCCCTGGCGGTGCGCGGCGATCGGCAAACCGCCCGGCGCGAACACGTAACCATCTGTGGTACTATCACTTTTTTCCCGTTGTGCGCCCGGTTCTGGTCAAATCGTGACCACCGGTCGGCGGCTACAGGGCAGAGCCACTTCGGGCCGCGGTGCACGCGCCGCTGAACCTGCCCAGTCAGATATGGAAGACGTCAGGAGAGGAAACAGTCATGCCACCGGTAACGAGTGACAACCCGTCCGCCGCGCGCGGCAGTGCCATCCGCCCGCTGCCTTACAAGCTTGCGCGCGTGGAAAAAGTGAGCGCGCCCGAGGGCGGGACGGGCGGGACGTGGTACCGCTACGTGCTCGACAACGGTCGCTCCACCATCACCGGTCAGCGCAACGGTTCGCTCAAGGACGTCACCGCCTACGCCAATCATTGCGCCGAGCAACTTAACGCCCGCAGCTTCCACGGCCAGTCGATCTGGGCACCGCGCGGCCGCAAGCCGGCCAACGCCAGCGGCTGAGGCAGCGCCGCCCGGCGGCCCGGTCGCAGCGCGGCCGGGCCAGCCCCTCCACGGAATCCCCAGGTATGCGCGCGCCGTCGCAACGCCGGTCGGCTCGCGCACCAACCGCGCCGCCGGGTCGAGCTTGTCGATGAGCCGCTCCCACAGCGTGTCCACATCGTCGCCAAACAGCGACTCGGCATCGGCCTCGACCACGTACCAATCGCGGCGCGCCAGCTCGTGCTGCAACTGCCCCGGCGCCCAGCCGGCGTGCCCGGCGTACAGGCGCAGGTCACGCGCCGGCTTGTTGCGTGCAATCAACGCAGCGAGCACGTCGCGATCCGCACTGAGGTAGATGCCGTCGACGACGCGCTCGACTCCCTCGCGGGCCTTCTCGTTGCGCATCAGCATCACGACCTGTGTCGCCGCGACCGGCCCGCCGAAGAACAGCGGGTGCGCGGTCTTCTCCACCCCCGGCAGGTCGGGTACCGCGTCGGCCAGGCGCAGGCGCGTGCGGCGATTGACCACCACACCGACCGTCCCGCCGGCGCCGTGCGCCGTGAGGAAGACCACCGTGCGATGGAAGTTCCAATCCGGCAGGTCACGTCGCGCCACCAGCAGCACGCCCGCCGCCGGTGCAACCTGTGTTGCGCCCCGTGCCGCCAGCGCGCCGCCCGCCGACACGCCAGCGGCGAGCAGCCCGATGAGCCCGAGTGCCATGAACATCCGCTGCGGGCCGGTGACCGCAACCGCCAGTTGCCTGGCCGGGCGCACGCCAACAGCGGCGAGCCACGACGCGTGCCGATTCATGGCGGCATGCTCATGCCGGTACCTGTCCGGTTTGCGGCTCGGCCCCAAGGTACAGCCAGCGACCCTCTTCGCGTACGAAGCGACTGATCTCGTGCAGACGCACGGCGCGCCCGGCCGGTTTGTAGCGCGCCACGAACTCGACCAGGCCGCTGACGTCGCCGGCACCGCCGGCGTGGGTGCGCACGATCGTCAGCCCCAGCCACCGGACCGGGGCGAGCGCTGCGAGCGCGGCAGCCGGCGGGCGCGTGGCGGGATGCCAGGTGCGCAACAGATAGTCATTGCGCCCCAACGTGTACGCGCTGTAGCGCGAGCGCATGAGCTCTTCGGCGGTCGCCGCGCACGCCCCGGCGTCGAGAAGGCGCCCGCAGCAGGCGGCGAAGTCGCGCCCGGACTGGCACGGGCACGGTGCGGGATCGATTGCGGCAGGCATGGTGCGCGTCAAACGGGTGACGCGTCACTGTAGCAGGAACCCGCCGCCGATCGCAGGGTCTCGGCCGCCGGCCGGTCGGTGCGCCCGCCGTCCGCCCCGGGGGCCATCGCGATTTTGTACTAGCCTTAGCCTCAGAATCGGGCAAAACCCGCTCCCACCGGACACGCGGCGTGCACCACTATCGACAGGGACTTGGCCTCGGACGGCGCTGGCTGCAGTGCGGCTGGCGCCTGCTGCTGCGCAATCCGTGGCTGCTCGGCGGCATGGGCGTCGTGGCATCGACACTCATCACGGCACTCAAGCTGGTTCCGGTCATCGGCAGCCTGCTGGTCGCGGGCATCGCACCGGTGTTGCTGGCGAGCGCCTACCTGGCGATCGACGACATCAGCCGGCAGAAGCTCAACCTGCCGGCGCGCCTGCGCATGGCGGCGCTCAAGCAGTCCCCGCGTGCCGTGTGGCGCGTGCTGCAAGCCGAGCGTCATCTGGTGCCGATGGCGCTGATCGCGCTCGCCAGTACCGGCGTGGCGCTGCTCATCAATATGATGATCGAACTGGTCGCGGGCAGTGCCTGGTCGCGGCCATGGACCGGCCTGGCGCCGATCCCGCTCGCGAGCGTGTTGGTGCTGACCGTGCTCGCGCTGCTCGTGTACTCGCTGGCGGCAGCCGCGCTCGCGTATGCCCTGCCGCTGGTGTTCCTGCGCGGCGAGGCGCTGGTGCCGGCCGCGACACGCAGCTTCGCTGCCAGTCGCGTAAACGCCACCGCCTTGCTGGTGGTCTGGGCGCTCGCGCTTCTGCCCTACGCGCTGGGCGCGGTCGCCGCGCTGCTGTCGCTGTGGGCCACGGTCGTCATCTGGCTGCTCGGGGGCGCGCTGGCGCTGCCGCTCGCCGCCACCAGTCTTTACTGCAGCTACCGCACGGTCTTTCCGGTTCCGCCGACGATCGCCGCACAGCGCGCACCAGCGCCGCGCCCGCTCGAGGCGGCGGCCGACGAGTCGGCGTGATACGCCGCTCGTCCACGAACCTCCTGACCGTGCGGCGCTCGGCTATGGCGCGCAGGCTGCGCGACACCGGACAGGGGCGCCTGCGCCGCGGACATCAGCGGGTGGCGGCGTCCGTGCGCCAATAGCGGTAGACCACCTCGGCGGCGAGCGGCAACGCCGCGCACCACTGGGCATAGTCCGGGGCGGCCACCCGGTGCGGCTCAGCGAGACGGAAGATCAGCGCGAGGGGTTCATCGAGCAGGCCGCGCGCGCTGCGCGCCCACTGCTCGCGACCGAGCGCCATGCCGGAGATGAAACCCTGGCACCAGGCGGTCGCCTCCACGCGCGTCTCACCGGCGCCGGCGCGCACGTATTCGAGCACCGGGCGAAACTGGCCGTCCTGACCGAGCGTGCTCTCGATCTGGCGATACAGCCGCAACGCCAATCCGAGCATCTCCTGCGCCTGCTCGCCGCTGTCGAATACCGGTTCATCGAACATCAGGCGGAGCCACTCCCCCGCCTCGAGCGTCTCCGGACCGCTCACCGCCGCGGTCAGGAAGCCGTGGGCGTGCGACAGTCCCATCGCGTCACGCCCGCACGCGTGCGAATGCAGGAAATCATCGAGCCGGGTGAGGTCCGCGGGCGTGAGCGCCGTGGCGTGCGCGGGCAACATGCGGGCAGCTTGCGCCGCCCTGCCGCGGGCGTCAAGCCGCGGCCTTGCCGCCCCGCGCGGGGCACGCGCAGGATTCACGCATGGTGCGCGCGCCAACGCCGGCCGGCGCCCCAGCCCGTCACGCCCCGCGTTCGAGCTGCTCCCAGCGCGCGTAGGCGCCTTCCAGCTCGGCCCGCAGCTGTTCGGCGCGCGCCAGCGTCGCGGCGATGGCCGCCTTGTCCTGCTGATAGAACCCGCCCTGGCTCATGCTGTGCTCGAGCTGTTGCTGCTCGCGCTCGAGCGCCTCGATGCGCGCCGGCAGCGCCTCGAGCTCGCGGCTCTCCTTGTAGCTGAGCTTGCGGCGCTGTCCCGCGGGCGCGGCCGGCGCCGCGCGCGATGCAGTGG
>CAZVUN010000139.1:0-7422 GCA_964629975.1 uncultured Acidiferrobacteraceae bacterium
GTGCGCCCGTGGCGGCCGGGACCGGTCCCGACTCCGTCGCGATCGACCCGAGCGGAAAATTCGCCTACGTGACTAATTTCGATTCCGATAACCTGTCGGCCTACGCCATCAACGCCACCACCGGCGCGCTCACGAGCCTCGGTGCGCCCGTGGCGGCCGGGACCGGTCCCCGTTCCATCACCACCACCGGCACGATCCAGTAAACCTTGTCAGTGAGTCGGCCCGCCCAGTCACGAAGCCCCACCTGTGCGCGGCTTCGTCCGCGCCGACAGAGGCGCCGTTTGCTAGTTGTAAGGAAGGAACGCTCACCTCCCTTCACTTTCATCAAAGACAGGACCCCCGCCCATGAAATCCTTCCGACACGTCGCTATTGGCAGGTCTGTAAGTTCTGGCCTCAAGGCCGTGCGTGAGGCGTTCGCCGAGAACTCCGCGGCGACATCGGCGTTGGGCACCGGAACGTTGCCTTCTCCTTGGAGGAATCGTCATACGCCATCACGGTGGTGCACGGGATAGCCGTGGGTTGATTCCGGCCCGGCCGGGTATTACTCTGGCCAGTAAGAATCCACCGGGGTCATCGCCATGCGCATCACCAGCAAAGGTCAAGTCACCATCCCGCTCGACATTCGCGAAAAGGCCGGGTTGCTTCCGAACACCGAGGTCGAATTCGCGGTACGGGGCAAGGTCGTCGTGCTGCGCAAGACCGGCAAGGCACCGCGGCGCGGACGCCGGCTGGTCGCGCTCATGCGCGGCAAGGGCACCAAGCGCATGACGACCGACGAGATCATGGCCCTCACGCGCGGTTGACGGCCCCGCCATGGCGGGTGTGCTGGTGGACAGCAATGTCATCCTCGACGTCGTCAACGAGGATGCGAAATGGCTTGCCTGGTCGAGCGCTCAGCTCGAGCGCCTGGCGGAAACGCACACGCTGGTCATCAACCCGATCATCTACAGCGAGGTCTCCATCGGTTTCGACCGCATCGAGGACCTCGATCGGGCCTTGCCGGCAGAGTACTTTCGTCGCGAACCGTTGCCGTGGGAAGCAGGCTTCCTGGCGGGCAAGTGCTTCCTCAAGTACCGCAAGTCCGGGGGCGCACGGCGTTCGCCGTTGCCCGATTTCTTCATCGGGGCGCACGCGGCGTGCAGGGGCTTGGCCCTGCTGACGCGCGACGCCAGGCGCTACAAGACCTATTTTCCGAAGCTTGCGCTGATAGCACCCTGAGCGTGGTTGACCGGGCGCTGCGGATTTCCGCGGCAGCCGGCGATCTGCACCGCAACCGCGGCAGGAAGCCGCCGTCGCCCCGATGCGGGCGTTGACGCTGCGCATCCCCCGGTCGTAGCCTGCCCGGCGTGACCGGCGGCAATCGCCCCGGCGCACGGACAACGACGCCAACGGGAGGGAAGCGTCATGTGGCAAGGCGCGCGCTGGGTCATCGGGTTGGCCGCATTGCTGGCGGGATGGCCGGGGCCGCTGCGGGCCGCCGATCCGCAGGTCGAGTTCTTCTCCCCGCAGGGCGCGGTCAAGGGCGTGCGCCAGGTGGCCGTGCGCTTCAATGCGCCGATCGTGCCGTTCGGCGACCCGCGCCTCCTCGAGCCGTTCGACATCGAGTGCGCCGAGGCGGGCACGGCGCGCTGGGCGGATGCGCGCAACTGGGTGTTCGATTTCGCGCGCGACCTGCCGGCCGGCGTGTCCTGCACGTTTCGCCTCAAGGCCGGCCTCACGACGCTCGACGGCCGACCCGTCACCGGGCCGCGCGAGTTCCGCTTCACCACCGGCGGCCCCGCGATCCGCCACAAGCTGCCGTACGAGGGCGGCTACATCGACGAGGAGCAGGTGTTCATCCTCGGCCTCGACGCCCCGGCCGACGCCGAGTCGGTGCGCCGGCACGCGTGGTGCGACATCGAAGGCATTCAGGAAAAGGTCGGCGTGCGCCTGCTCGGGGCGGCGGAGCGCCGCGAGCTGTTTGAGCACCGGCGCGAGCTGTTCGATCCGTTGATCCGCGCGCTCATCGTCCGCCCGCGCGACGGCGCCATCGGCGGCGTGCTCGATACGCGCGAGGTGCTGAAAGGTTCGGCGATCGAGAAGATGGTGACCGAGCCCGAGGGCTCGCCGATCGTGCTGCTCGCCTGCCAGCGCCGTCTGCCGAACGATGCGCAGCTGCGGCTGGTGTGGGGCGCGGGCATCCGCACGCTGACCGGCATCGCCACCACCACCGAGCAGCGGCTCGCCTACCGGGTGCGGCCGCGCTTCGAGGCGAGCTTTCACTGCGAGCGCGTGAACGCCGATGCCGACTGCATCCCGGTGTTGCCGATGACGCTCTCGTTCAATGCCCCGGTGGCGCGCGAGCTGGCCGCTCGCATCACGCTCACCGGCGCGGACGGCACGCGCTACGCACCGGAAGAGGTCGCGCAGCGGCAGGACCCGGTGGTCAACAGCGTGAGCTTCCTTGGCCCGTTTCCGGAGAAGGCCAGGCTCACCCTCACGCTGCCGGCGAATCTGCGCGACGACGCCGGGCGCAACCTGGTCAACGCCGACATCTTCCCGCTCACGGTGCAGACCGACGAGTACCCGCCGCTTGCCAGGTTCCCGGCGCGCTTCGGCATCCTCGAGCGCAACGCCGACGCCACGCTGCCGGTGACGGTGCGCAACCTTGAGGCGCAGCTCGACCTCACGCTGCAGAAGGTGTTCGGGCCGGAACCGTCCGGTCTCGGCGAGAAGCTCAAACGCTCGTGGCAGTCGCTCCTCGGCAGGCGCGACGACAGCGTCACGGGCAGTGCGCTGCGCATCGCCAAGGGCGAGGAGGGCGAGATCATCGCGTGGCTGCGGCGCGTGTACGCCCACCCCCACCCGCAGGGCAGCGCGTCATTGTTCGCGGACCTCCCGGGCGATGCGCTCAAGAAATTCACGCTGCCCAAGCCGGGCGGCGAGCGCGCCTTCGAGGTCATCGGCATCCCGCTCAAGGCGCCCGGCTTCTACGTGGTCGAGCTGGCGAGCCCGCGCCTGGGAGCGGCCCTGCACGGCAAGCCCGAACCGTACTACGTACAGACCGCCGCGCTCGTCACCAATCTCTCGGTGCACCTGAAGCTCGGGCGCGAGTCCTCGCTCGTGTGGGTCACGGCGCTCGACACGGCGCGGCCGGTCGGCGATGCCGCGGTCGAGGTGCGCGACTGCGCGGGAAAGGTGCATTGGGCGGGCAAGACCGACGCGCAGGGCATCGCGCGCATCGCGCAGGCGTTGCCGGCGGTGCACACGCTGCCCAGCTGCTTCGGCGACTGGGACCGCAAGTACTTCGTCACCGCGCGCACCGAGGATGACTTCAGTTTCGTGCTGTCGGACTGGAACGAGGGCATCACGCCGTGGCGTTTCCAGTTGCCGACCGCGAGCGACGCGGGCCCGACCGTCGCGACCACGGTGTTCGCGCGCACGCTGCTGCGCGCCGGCGAGACCGTGCACATGAAGCATTTCGTCCGGCAGCAGACCGGCCGGGGCGTTGGCCTGATCGACAAGGCGAGGCTCCCGCCGCGCCTCGAAATCCGCCACCTGGGCAGCGATCAGACCTACGAGCAGCCGCTCACCTGGGACGCGCAGGGCATTGGCGAATCGGTGTGGACCGTGCCGCGCGACGCCAGGCTCGGCACCTACCAGGTCCGTCTCGTGAGTGGCGACAAACCCGCCACGCGCCGGGGGCGCGCCGCCGCCGAGGAACCGATCACGCGCATGAGCGGCAGCTTCCGCGTGGAGGAGTTCCGCGTGCCGGTCATGAAGGCAAGCGTGCAGCCGCTCGCCACCCCGCTCGTCAACGCGCGCAGCGCGCAGCTCGACGTGCAGCTCCATTACCTCTCGGGCGGCGGCGCGGGCGGCGCCGAGGTGAAGGTGCGCGCGCTGGTGCAGCCGAAGACGCTGTCGTTCCCGGACTACGAGGGCTTCGTGTTCGCCAACGGCACGGTCGCGGAAGGCCGCGAGCGCCGGGAGCGCCCGCGCGGGTACGCCGGCGACTACGAGCTCGACGACGGCGAAGGCGAGCCGGAGGAGGGTCCGGCCCGGCCCGGCGGCGCCCGCGTGCTCGCCACCCAAACCGTCACGCTCGACGCCGCCGGCGCTGCGCGCGTGACGCTCGACAAGCTGCCGAAGGCCGACACGCCCCAGGACGTTCAGGCCGAGGTCGAATACAGCGACCCGAACGGCGAGGTGCTCACCACCAGCACGCGCCTCGCGCTGTGGCCGGCCAACGTCGTGCTCGGCCTCAAGCCCGACGGCTGGGCGGCGGCCAAGGACAAGGTGCGCTTGCACGCCGTGGTGCTCGGGCTCGACGGGCAGCCGCGCGCCAATGTGGCGGTCCAGCTCGATCTGCTCGCGCGCAGCTACTACGCGCACCGCAAGCGCCTGATCGGCGGCTTCTATGCCTACGAGAGCTACACCGAGGTCAAGCATCTCAAGGAGGCATGCCGCGGCCAGACCGACGCGCGGGGCCTGCTCGCGTGCGAGTTCAGCTCGCCGGTCGCGGGCAACGTGATCGTGCGCGGGCGCGCCGACGACGCCCAGGGCAACAGCGTCTACGCCCACCACGACGTGTGGGTGGCAGGCAAGGAGCCGTGGTGGTTCGACGTCGGCAACGACGACCGCATGGACGTGCTGCCGGAGAAAAAGCGCTACGAGCCCAATGAGACCGCGGTGTTCCAGGTGCGCATGCCGTTTCGCGAGGCGACCGCGCTCGTGACCGTCGAGCGCGAGGGCGTGAGCGAGTCGTTCGTGACGCAACTCAGCGGCAACGCGCCCGTGGTGCGCGTGCCGCTCAAGGGCCACTACGCCCCGAACGTGTTCGTGTCGGTGCTCGCGCTGCGCGGGCGCGTGGCGGACGTGCAGCCGACGGCCTTGATCGATCTCGGCAAGCCGGCGTTCAAGCTCGGCATCGCCGAGATCAAGGTCGGCTGGGCGGCGCACGAGCTCAAGGTCGACGTCACGCCGGACCGCGCCGCCTACCCGGTGCGCGGCGAGGCCGCGGTGCGCGTCAAGGTGCGTGAGGCCAGCGGGCAGGTGCCGCGCAACGCCGAGGTGGCATTCGCCGCGGTCGACGAGGCGCTGCTCGAATTGCTGCCGAACGATTCGTGGAAGCTGCTCGAGACCATGATGACGCGCCGCGGTATCGGGGTGAGCACCGCCACCGCGCAGATGCAGGTCGTCGGGCGGCGCCACTACGGGCGCAAGGCGCTGCCGGGCGGCGGCGGGGGCGGGCGCGCGCCGGCGCGCGAGCTGTTCGACACGCTGCTGCTGTGGCAGGGGCGCGCCAGGCTCGATGCCCACGGCGAGGTCGCGCTGCGCGTGCCGCTCAACGATGCGCTGAGCAGTTTCCGCCTGGTCGCGGTGGCGCACGCCGGCGCCGATCGCTTCGGCACCGGCCAGGCGACCATCCGCTCGACCCAGGACCTGATGCTGCTCGCGGGACTGCCGCCGCAGGTGCGCGAGCAGGATCGCTTCCAGGCGATGCTCACCGTGCGCAACGCCTCGACCCGGCCGCTCGACGCCAACGTCACGGCGAGCTGGCGCGGTGGCGCGGGCGGCGTGACCCGGCTGCCGCCGGTCGCGCTCCGGCTCGCGCCCGGCGAGGCGCGGCCGCTGACCTGGGATGTGACCGTGCCGGTCAACGCGCGCAAGCTCGAATGGGCATTCGAGGCCACGGCCGGAACCGCCGTCGATCGCCTGACGGTGAGCCAGGCGGTGATCCCGGCGGTCGCGGTGCGCACCTTTCAGGCGACACTCGAACAGCTCGACAAGCCCTGGAGCCTGCCGGTCACCATGCCGGCCAATGCCATCCCCGGGCGCGGCGGCGTGCAGTTGCACCTGCGCGCGCGGCTCGCCGACGAGCTTGCGGGCGTGAAGGAGTACATGGGCGCGTATCCCTACACCTGCCTCGAGCAGCGCGTGTCGCAGGCGGTCGCGCTGCGCGATGCGGCGCGCTGGCGCACGGTGATGAACGCGCTGCCTGCGTACCTCGACGGTGACGGCCTCGCCAAGTACTTCCCGCGCATGCAGCAGGGCAGCGATGCGCTGACGGCGTATCTGTTGATCATCGCCGAGGAGGCCGGCTGGGAGATTCCGCACGCCGCGCGCGAGCGCATGCTGAACGGCCTCCGGGGTTTCGTCGAGGGCCGGGTGGTGCGCTACTCGGCGCTGCCGACCGCCGATCTCACGCTGCGCAAGCTCGCCGCGCTCAATGCGCTCGCGCGCTACCAGGGCGGCGTGCCGCCGGCGCTCGTGAGCGCACTCACCATCGACCCCAACCTGTGGCCGACCTCGGGCGTGCTCGACTGGCTCGATATCCTCAAGCGCTCACCGCGCCTGCCCGGACGCGATGCGCGCCTGCGCGAGGCCGGGCAGATCCTCCGTTCGCGCTTGAACTTCCAGGGCACCATGCTCGGCTTCTCGACCGAGCGCTCGGATGCGCTGTGGTGGCTCATGTGCTCGGCCGACACCAACGCCAACCGCCTGCTCGCCTCGCTGCTCGACAACCCGGCGTGGCGCGAGGACCTGCCGCGGCTTGCGCGCGGCAGTCTCGGCCGCCAGCACAAGGGTCACTGGAACACCACGGTGGCCAACGCCTGGGGCGTGCTGGCGATGGAGAAGTTCTCGGCCCGGTTCGAGGCCGAGGCGGTGAGCGGCACGAGCCGCGCGACCCTCAAGGGGACGACGGCGACGCAGGACTGGGGCGCGCAACCCGCAGGCGGCACGCTCGAGTTCGCCTGGCCGGCGGGCGCCGAGACGTTGCAGGTGACGCACAGCGGCGCCGGCAAACCGTGGCTCACGGTGCAAAGCCGCGCCGCGATTCCCTTGAAGGAACCGTTCTCGAGCGGCTACGAGATCACCCGAACCGTGACGCCGATCGAGCAGAAGAGCGCCGGCCACTGGACGCGCGGCGATGTCTACCGCGTGCGGCTCGACATCGAGGCGCAGTCCGACATGACCTGGGTGGTGGTGCGCGACCCGATCCCCTCGGGTGCCGCGATCCTCGGCACCGGGCTCGGGCGCGACGCGAAGATCCTGGCGCGCGGGGAGAAACGCGCCGGGTGGGTGTGGCCGGCGTTCGAGGAGCGCAGCGTCGATTCGTTCCGCGCCTACTACGAGTTCGTGCCGAAGGGACGCTTCACGGTCGAGTACACCGTGCGCCTCAACAACGCCGGGCGCTTCGAGCTGCCGCAGACGCGCGTCGAGGCGCTGTACGCACCGGAGATGTTCGGCGAAGTCCCGAACCGCGCGTTCGAGGTGCGGCCGTGAGCGTGCTGCCGCGCCTGCTCGGGGTGGCGCTCGCACTCGCGCCGCTTGCGGGTGCGGCCGCGCCATTGCCGGAGTTCGCAGCGGTGCGCGCGGCGCACGCGCGTTCCGATGCGCGCCTCTACGACCGCCACGGCGAGCTGCTGCACGAGCTGCGC
>CAZVUN010000140.1:0-502 GCA_964629975.1 uncultured Acidiferrobacteraceae bacterium
CGCCAGCGCCGGCCACAGCACCCGCCCCGCGAGCGCGCCAGCACCAAGCAGCGCGGCGCACGCCGTGAGGAACTCGCCCAGCCGTGGTTCGACCAGCGCGAGCAGCGCGCACACGCACGCCAGCGCGATCACCATCCACCAGACCGCCCCTTCCCGCCTGCCCCCCGGCGCGGTGCCGGCCTCGGACGACAACACGACCGCTCCCAGCGCCAGCAGCAGCGTTGCCCCAAGACCGAGGCCCGCAATCCGCGCCGGCGTCACGGCGCTCGCAAACAGCGCCGCCGCGGCGCTGAACAGCGCGAGCGCCACCAGCATGGTGAAAGCCGCGCGCACCATCACGCGCCACGATGCGCGCCACGCGATCGCGAGCCCCGCGAGCAGCACCGCCACGAACGCGCCGGTGAGCGCATCGCCGACCGCCAGGCGCATGGCGCGTACCGGTTCGCCGAGCGCGTGCACGCGCAGCTCGGCCGGAAGCAGGCGATTGCTCCTGAGCCAGTCG
>CAZVUN010000140.1:512-7408 GCA_964629975.1 uncultured Acidiferrobacteraceae bacterium
CCCCCCCCCCCCCCCCCCCCCCCCCCCCCCCCCCCCCCCCCTCCGCCACCTCCGCGGGCGCCGCCTGCGGCGCCAGGTGCACGGCGAGCCACACCCCGGATCGCCCATCGAGCTCCACCGTCACGGGCACGCGCGTGCGCTGCTCGATTTGCGCCACTTCACCGAGCGCCACGCTCTCGCCGCCGGGCAGCCGCACCGGCAGAGAGCCGAGACCGGCGATCGGCATGCCGCCGGGCGCACCACGCAGCGCCGCCCACACCTCGCTCGGACCGAGCCCCGCGCCGGCCAGGCGCTGCTCCTCGAGCACCACGTCGGCCTCGCGCTCCGGCCCGCCGCGCAGCGCCAGGCGCGCCACGCCCGGCACGTCGTTGAGCGCGCGCGCCAGGGTGCTCTCCACCCACTGCCGCACGGCGGCCACGTCCGCCGACTCGCTCGTCACGAGAAATTCGAGCGGCGCCGGTTCGCGCGGATAGCGTTCGCTGCGGGTCGCGGTGATCAATGGCGCAAAGCGCTCCTGCGCACGCGCCAGCCAGGCCGCGATGCGCGCCTCGAGCGCGTCGCGCGCACGGCGCGTGGGAAAGGACAGGTGCAGCTCGATGCGACCGGCGTACGTGCGCGAGTCGAGCGCACGGGCGCCGAGGAACTCGCGCGCGTCCGCCTCGAGCAGCGCGGTGAGGTGCTGCTCGAGCGTCAGCGCCGTCACCCCGGGCGCGCTCAGGTGCAGACGCCACTGCGGCGCCTGCGGCGCGCTGTCCAGCGCGAGCGGCAGACGCGCCGCGGCGAGCGCGCCCGCCACGACCACGAGCCAGGAGAGGAGCAAGATCGCCGCGCGCCGCTGTGCCAGCCCGGCCGCGCGGTCGCGCTCAGCCATGCGCGCGCGGCAGGTACGGCTCGAGCTCGGCAAGCGCGCGACGGTAGACGTCGCGCTTGAAGGCGATGATTTCGTCCAGTGCGCGCCAGTAGTCGATCCAGCGCCACGTATCGAACTCCGGGTAGCTGGCGGCATCCAATCGCACGTCGGCATCGGTTCCGATCAGCCGCAGCAGATACCAGATCTGCTTCTGACCGCGGAACACCGCGGCCTGGCCGCGGCCCCCGCGGCGAGCGCCGTGCATGCCGCCGCGCCGGCACAGCTCGGGCGGGATGTCGTAGCGCAACCAGTCACGCGTGCGCGCGAGAATCTCCACGTGTGCCGCGCTCAGCCCGACTTCCTCGAACAATTCGCGGTACAGGGCCTGTTCCACGCTCTCGTTGCTGTGCACGCCGCCTTGCGGGAACTGCCAGCCGTCCTGCCCGGCGCGACGGCCCCAGAATACCTGGCCGTCCTGCCGGCACAGTATGATGCCCACGTTGGGCCGATAACCGGATTCGTCTATCATGACGTGCCCGCCCGTTCTCAAGGCGCTGTCGCTGTAATGATTTTTTCACGATCCCCGCTCATCGGCAACGCATCGCGGCGCCTCGGGCGGCTCGCGTGCCGGCGACAATGCGCCGCCCGCCCCGCCCGCGTGCTGCGAGCGAGGTAGGCGACCATGGCGCTCGCGCTCTTTGACCTCGACAACACGCTGCTGCGCGGCGACAGCGACCATGCCTGGGGCGAGTTCCTGGTCGAGCACGGCCTGGTGGACGGCGAGACCTACCGGCGCGAGAACGAGCGCTACTACGCCGAATACCAGGCCGGCACCCTCGACATCTTCGAGTTCCTGGCCTTCGCGTTGCGGCCGCTGGCGGCCCATCCGCCGGCCACGCTCGACGCCTGGCATCGCGAGTACATGCGCGAGAAGGTCCTGCCGATGATCACGCCCAAGGCGCGCGCCCTGGTCGAACGGCATCGCGCGCAGGGCGACACCCTGCTCATCATCACGGCAACCAACCGCTTCGTCACCGCGCCGATCGCGCGCGAATTCGGCATCGCGCATCTGATCGCGACCGAACCGGAAATGGTCGATGGGCGCTACACCGGGCGCGTGGCGGGTGTGCCGAGCTACCGCGAGGGCAAGGTCGAGCGACTGCAGGAATGGTTGCGCGCACACGGTGCGACGCTTGCCGGCAGCCACTTCTACAGCGATTCACACAACGACCTGCCGCTGCTGCGGCGCGTCACGCATCCGGTGGCGGTCAACCCCGATTCGCAACTGCGCCGCGAGGCCGAGGCACGCGGCTGGCCGATCCTGGCGCTCGACTGACGCACACGTGCGTCGGCATCCCGCGCGGGCCGGTCTGCCCGCGTGCTATACTGCCGGCCGGCGCGCTGCCCCCGGGACATGCGGCCGCGTGGCGCGGCAACGCGCGACGCCAGATGTCCACCCGCGGGGCACGCCGGCCGTCGCGCCCATGAGCACATCGACCGATACGACTGCACGTCTGCAGGAGCTGGAACACAGCGCCGCACGCCTGCGCCAGCTGGTCGACGGCATGCAGGAGATCCTGTTCGAGCTCGACACCGAGGGGCGTTTGACGTTTCTCAATCCGGCCTGGAGCGCGCTCACCGGTTTCTCCCTGGATGCATCGCTGCACCGGCGTTTCAGCGATTTCCTGCTCGAGCCCGCCGACGCACCGGACTTCGCCCCCGAGCAGCTGCCGCAGCTGCACGTGCGCCACCGCGAGCTTGCGCTGCGCACCGCAAGCGGTACGACACTGTGGACCAATCTCGCCGCCGAGGCGCAATACGCACCCGGCGGCGAATTCGTCGGGGTCATCGGCACGCTGAGCGACATTACGCAAAACGTCGAGCTCAACCGGCTGCTCGGCCGTTACCAGGAGGAGCTTTACCAGCTGTCGATCTCCGATCCGCTCACCGGGCTCTACAACCGCCGTCACTTCGACGCACAGCTCGAGGCGATCCTCTCCGATCACCTCATGCAGCAACGACCGGTGTGCCTGCTGCTCATCGATCTGGACGGCTTCAAGTTCATCAACGACACCTACGGGCACCTGTTCGGGGACGAGGTGCTGCGCGCCACCGCCGAGCTGCTGCGCCAGCAGGTTCGCCGCCACGACTACGTCGCGCGCCTCGGCGGTGATGAGTTCGCCATGGTGCTGAAGAACACGAACCTGGAAAACGCCACACGCATCGCACGCAAGCTGCATGCGGCATTGCACGAGACGCGCGTGGCGCTGCCGGTCGGATCCATCCAGCTGCAGGCGAGTATCGGCGTGGCCGAGGCCCCGACGCACGGGCAGCGGGCGCGCGACCTCGTGAGCGCCGCGGACGTCGCCCTGTACCAAAGCAAGCGCCACGGCCGCAACCGAGTCGAGGTGCTGTCGCCGGACGCGAGTCAGGCGATGATGTCGATCTTCAGCCAGGGCTTTCAGCTGCGCAACGCGCTGCAACAGGGCCACATCCAGCCGGCCTTGCAGCCGATCTACGACATGCTGGACGGGCGGGCGGTGGCCTACGAGGTGCTGGCGCGCATGCAGGTCGACGGCACGCTGGTACCGGCCAAGGACTTCATCGCCGTTGCCGAGGAGCTCGGACTGACGCGCGACGTCGACCTGCACATCATCGCGCAGGCGCTGGCGCGCACCGCGCGCGACCAGGCACTGTTCCTCAACGTCGACATCTCGTCGTTCAACGACCGGGACTTCGTGCGCGATCTGCAGTTGCTGCTGGCGCCGGCCTGCGCCGAGGGCCGCGACATCACCATCGAATTCACCGAGCGCGAGGCGATCCCGTTGAGCGACACCTTCCACGAGGACATCCGGGTGCTGCGCGCGCTCGGCTGCCGCATCGCGCTCGACGATTTCGGCAGCGGCTATTCGACCTACTACATGCTCAACGAGCTGCGCCCCGACTACCTCAAGATCGAGGGCGGCTTCGTGCGTGGCATGCTGAAGAACGAGTCGGATCGCAAGATTGTCGCCCACATTCACGAGCTGGCGCAGTCGTTTGGCGCCAAGACCATCGCCGAGTGCGTCGAGAATGCCGCCACCGAAGCGGCCCTGCGCAAGATCGGCATTCGCAATGCGCAGGGCCTTTATTATGGTGAGCCGTCGCTGTGCAGCTGAGCGGCCGCCCCTGGATTGCGCCTCGATCAACGACGCGAATCTTCAGATGCAGCAATCCCGATGGAAGCGGCACGATTTTTCCGAAGAATATGCGCCGGGCGCGGCCCGCTCGCGTGGCGGCGCCCGCTTCACATCACTCATCTACGTCGATAAAGGAAATTTGCACATGAAGAAGTTCGCGATCTTGCTTGCCGCCGTGCTCGGTCTTGCCCTCGGCGCGACCGCCTGCCAGAAGAAGGAAGAGAAGCCGGCCGCGGCACCGGCCGCGCCGGCCGGTGAGGCCGCCAAGCCGGCGGAAGGCGCCGCACCCGCGGCGCCGGCGGCTCCCGAGAAGAAGTAAGCACCATCGCCGCAGCGATGCGGACGGCCGACCTGCGCAAGCGGGTCGGTCTTTTTTGTTTTTCCGATTGCCGAAGGCGCGCACCGACGCACGCGCGCCATGCGTTGACACATGCGCGCTGCCTGCCTACCATGGCGCGCGAGCTGCAAAGCTCACCTGCTTCAGGTGTTCCAAGGACAGTCGTCCGCGGAATGAAACGGGAAGCCGGTGCGTTCGCGTAACGCGCGAACCATTCCGGCGCTGCCCCCGCAACGGTAAGCGAGCCGGGCGAATCACGAGGTCACTGCGTCGACCAGCGACGCGGGAAGACGATTCGCCGATCGGTACGATCACTCGCAAGCCCGGAGACCGGCCTGAAGCCACACCCACGGTGTCGCGGAGGGCGATCACACGGCGCTGGTTCGGGCCTGTTTCCTCCTTCTGCTGACCCACAACAGTCGGCCGCGCGGGTGAGCGCGACCGGAGGAGGACGACATGACACCCCGCGTGGCTCTTGCCACTTTCCTGCTCGCACACGCCGCGGCGGCGGCGGTGCAGGCCGAACCGCTGCCCGACAACGCCATCGTCGTTACCGCGACGCGCACGCCGCAAACCGCCGACGACACGCTCGCCTCCGTGACCGTGCTCACGCGCGAGGACATCGCCCGCCAGCAGCCGCAGGATCTGTTCGAGCTGCTGCGCGTGCAGGCCGGTGTCGACCTGACGCGCGCGGGCGGCGCCGGTGGCAATACCAGCCTGTTCCTGCGCGGCACCAACTCCAACCACGTGCTGGTGCTGATCGACGGGGTGCGCGCCGCGTCGGCCACCACTGGCGCCTTTGACTGGCGCAGCCTGCCGATCTCGCAGATCGAGCGCGTCGAGATCGTGCGCGGCCCGCGTGCCGTCCTGTACGGATCGGATGCCATCGGCGGCGTGATCCAGATCTTCACGCGCCGTCCGCAGGGCACGGAGGCCGCCGTCGCCGCCGGCAGTTACGCCACCTACCAGATCGAGGGCGGCTGGGGCGGCGGCGAGGCAGTCAAGGCCAGTGCCTACGCCAACGCCGCCACCCGTCGCGGCTTCTCCGCGCAGAACGAGCGCGGCTTCTCCTACGATCCCGATGACGATGGCTATGACACGCGCAGTCTGTCAGCGGCGGTCGCGACCGCGCTGTCCGCCCGCACCGACATCGAGCTGCGCGCCTGGCACAACACGGGCAAGGTCGACTTCGATCAGGGCACGAGCGACACGCTGAACAGCACCGTCAACGCGCGCCTGCGCCAGCAGGCCAGCCGTGCCTGGACGCATACGCTCGCGCTCGGCTATGCGCAGGACGACCTCGACACCCAATCGGCGTTCCCGTCGCAGTTCACCACCGACCGCTACACGGCCGACTGGCAGCACGATGTCGCGCTCGGCGCCGCCGGTGCGCTCACGGCCGGCCTCACCTATGTGTCCGAGGCCGCGCGCAACGTCGACACCTTCACGGACACGACGGTCTACGATCGCCGCACGCACAACGCCGGGGTGTACGCGCTGTGGCAGGCGCGCTGGCGCGACATCGACGTGCAGGCCGGTGCGCGCGGCGACGACTACAGCAGCTTCGGCACGCACGGCAGCGGCAGCCTGGCGCTCGGTACGGACGTCAGTGCCAGCACGCGCCTGTGGCTTTCCTACGGCAGCGCCTTTCGCGCACCCAACGCCAATGAGCTCTACTCGCCGGGCTTCGGCGGGTTTTACGCCGGCAATCCGGACCTCGGGCCGGAGCGCTCGCGCAGCGCCGAGCTCGGGCTGGCGCTCAAACCCTCCGCCCACGAGCGCCTCACGGTCAACGTGTTCAACACGCAGATCGACGACCTGATCGTGTTCCAGGGCAGCAACTTCCAGGCGATCAACCTCGAGGCCGCGAGCGTCACCGGCGTCGAGCTGGGCTATGAGCTGCGCCTCGATCGCTGGCGGCACCAGGCCAGTCTCACCGCCCAGCGCGCGCGCAACGACGTCGACCACAGCGCCCTGCTGTACCGGCCCGACCAAAAGGCAACCTATGCCGTGCACCGGCAGCTCGCCGCCGGATCAGTGGGTGCCGAGTGGCAGCTGGTGTCGGAACGCATCGGCCTGAGCGAGCGCCTGCCGGGCTACGGGCTTGTCAGTCTCGCGGCGCGGTTGGCGTTGGCGAAACAGTGGTTCCTGGAAGGCCGGCTCGAGAACCTGTTCGACAAGGACTACGAGCTCATCGAGGGCTTCAACACCCCGGGCCGCTCGCTGTTCGTAGCGCTGCGCTATGTGGCGGATGCCCCTGCCCCGTAGGCGCAGCGCGCAGCCCGCGCATGCCCGTCTCGGCGTGCTCGTGACCCTGTCGCTCGCCTTGCATGCCGCACTGCTGCTGCCGTGGCCGGTCCAACGCGCGCCGCACTGGCTGCACGCCGCGCCCCTGCCCGGTTCCCTCGACGTGCAGCTTGCCGACACCACGCCGGCGCACGCGCGGGGGGCGGAGTCCCGGCCACGCGGCGACGCACCCCGCCCGGCGCGGCCGGCCCCAGCGGCCACGCCACAGTCAAGGGCATCGCCC
>CAZVUN010000141.1:0-7399 GCA_964629975.1 uncultured Acidiferrobacteraceae bacterium
TCCCCGCTGCACCGCTTGCAGCGCCGAAGCCGGCGGGGGAGGCCAAGCCGCCGCCGGCAACCACGGTCGCAGCCGCGCCTGCACCGCCCGCCGCCCCGGCGCGCGCGCGCCTGGTGCTGCACACCAGTGGCGAGTCGTGGGCTGACATCCGCGATGCCAACACCCGCCTGCTGTACGAAACGCTGCCGGCCGGCCGCACCGTGACGCTCGAGGGCGTGCCGCCATTCAACGTGTTCCTCGGCAACGTCGACGCCGTACGCGTGGAGTTCAACGGGCGGCCGTTCGATCCGGCGCCGTACAAGCGCGGACCGACCGCGCGTTTCACCCTGGGTCCGGAGGCCCGCTGACATGTTCCACGCCAACAACATCGCGCGGCGCAAGTCGCGCAAGATTTTCGTCGGCAAGGTCGCGGTCGGCGGCGATGCGCCGATCAGCGTGCAGAGCATGACCAACACGGAGACCACCGATGTCGATGCCACGGTGGCACAGATCCGCGCGCTCGAGGCGGCCGGCGCCGACATCGTGCGCGTGTCGGTGCCCACCATGGAGGCGGCCGAGGCCTTTGGGCGAATCAAGTCGCAGGTCAGCGTACCGCTCGTCACCGATATCCACTTCGATTACAGGATTGCGCTGCGCGTGGCCGAGCTCGGGGCTGACTGTCTGCGCATCAATCCCGGCAACATCGGGCGCGAGGATCGCGTGCGCGCGGTCGTCGACGCGGCGCGGGCGCGCGGCATTCCGATCCGCATCGGCGTCAATGCCGGGTCACTGGAGAAGGATCTGCAGAAGAAGTACGGCGAGCCCACGCCCGATGCCCTGGTCGAATCGGCGCTGCGCCACGTCGATATCCTCGATCGACTCGGCTTCCAGGACTACAAGGTGAGCGTCAAGGCATCCGACGTGTTCCTCGCGGTCGCGGCGTATCGCAAGCTCGCCACCCAGATCGAGCAGCCCTTGCACCTCGGTATCACCGAGGCGGGCGGGCTGCGTTCGGGTACTGTCAAGTCGGCGATCGGGCTCGGCATGCTGCTCGCCGAGGGCATCGGCGACACGATCCGCGTGTCGCTCGCCGCCGACCCGGTCGAGGAGGTGCGCGTCGGCTTCGACATCCTCAAGGCCCTGCACCTGCGCAGCAAGGGCGTGAACCTCATCGCCTGCCCGTCGTGCTCGCGCCAGGAATTCGATGTCATCGCCACGGTCAATGTGCTCGAGGCGCGACTCGAGGACATCCGCGAGCCGATCGATGTGGCCGTGATCGGCTGTTGCGTCAATGGACCGGGGGAGGCGCGCGCCGCCTGCGTGGGGCTCGCGGGCGGCAGCCCGAGCCTGCTGTACATCGATGGCAAGCCGGATCACAAGGTCGAGCGCGAGCATATCGTCGAGGAGGTCGAGCGCGTGGTACGCGAGCAGGTGCACCGGCGCAGCGCGGCCGAGGCACCGCACGCCGCGGGCGCGCCTGCATCCAAGCGCGCTTGAGGTCCGCGGCGTGAGCAAGACGATCCAGGCCATTCGCGGCATGAATGACCTGCTGCCCGAGGCGCTCGCCTGGTGGCAGTGGATGGAGGCGAGCGCGCGCGACGTGCTGCACGCCTATGGTTACCGCGAGATTCGTTTTCCGATCCTCGAGAAAACCGAGCTCTACCGGCGCTCGATCGGCGAGGTCACCGACATCGTCGAAAAGGAGATGTACACCTTCGAGGACCGCAACGGCGAGAGTCTCACGCTGCGGCCCGAGGGCACGGCCGGCTGCGTGCGCGCCGGGGTAGAGAACGGCCTGCTGCACAACCAGATCCAGCGCCTGTGGTATCTCGGGCCGATGTTTCGGCACGAGCGCCCGCAGAAGGGTCGCTATCGCCAGTTCCACCAGCTCGGCGTCGAGGCGTTCGGCATGGCCGAGCCGGATCTGGATGCGGAGCTGCTGTTGCTGTGCCAGCGCCTGTGGAAGACGCTCGGGCTCGACGGGCTGACGCTCGAGCTCAACTCGCTCGGCACGGCGCAGGCGCGCGCGCACTACCGCCGCGTGCTTGTCGCCTATCTCGAAAGCCGGCGTGACGAGCTCGACGAGGACAGTCAGCAGCGCCTGCACAAGAATCCGCTGCGCGTCCTGGACAGCAAGAACCCGGCGATGCGCGCGGTGGTCGAGTCGGCCCCGAGCCTCATGGACTATCTCGACGACGCCTCGCGCGAGCACTTTGCGCGCCTGCGCGCGCTGCTCGAGGACTGCGGCATCCGCTACGTGCACAACCCACGGCTGGTGCGCGGCCTCGACTACTACACCCGCACGGTCTTCGAGTGGACCACGGATCGGCTCGGCGCCCAGTCGGCGGTCTGTGCCGGTGGGCGCTACGACGGGCTGGTCGGCATGCTGGGCGGGCAGCCGACGCCGGCGGCCGGCTTCGCCGTCGGCCTCGAGCGCTTAGTCGAGCTGTTGCAGCAGCAGGGCGCGGCACCGTCGGCGGCGCACCCGCAGGTGTACCTCGCCATCGTCGGCGAGCACGCGGAGATCAGCCGCGGCCTGGCGCTCGCCGAGCGGCTGCGCGATCAAGGCTGGCGCGTGGAATGCAACTGCGGCGGCGGCAGCCTGAAGAGCCAGCTCAGGCGCGCCGATCGCAGTGGCGCACGTCTGGCCTTGCTCGTGGGTCGCGCGGAGCTCGAGCGCGGCGAGGTCGGCGTCAAGCGCCTCGCCACCGGCGAACAGACGCAGATACCGCTCGGTGAGCTCGCCGCCTATCTGCGGGCGAGCGGCGTTTGAGCTATAGTGCGCGCACCGCAGGCAGCGCCGAGGAAGCCGTCGTGACCACCTACAGCGATCAGGAAGAAGTCGAAAAGCTCAAGGCCTGGTGGAAAACCTACGGCCCGGCGCTGTTCGTGGGCGTGGCGATCGGCCTGGCGCTGCTGTTCGGCGGCAAGTACTGGAAGGAATACCAGGCGCGCATGCGCGAGGAGGCCTCCGTCCTGTACGAGCAGATGCTGCAGGCGCAGCGGCGCGCCGACCGCGACGCGCTGCGTGCCGTCGGTGCGCGTCTGGTCAAGGAGTACGACGCCACGCCGTACGCGGCGATGGCGGCCCTGGCGATGGCGCGCGCGGCGATCGAGAGCGGTGACGTGGCCGGTGCACGCAGCCAGCTCGAATGGGTGCTGGCGCACGGACGCGATCCGGTCACGCAGCATGCCGCGCGCCTGCGGCTCGGGCGCGTGCTGATCGACGCCGGCGAGGCCGACAAGGCGCTCGCGCTCGCGAGCATCGCCGAGCAGGGGGGGTACACCGCCCAGTACCGCGAGCTCAAGGGCGATGCGCTGCTCGCGCTCGGCCGGCGCGACGAAGCGCTGGCCGCCTACAAGGAGGCGCTCGCCCAGGGCGCGGGGGCTGGCGCCACGGCGCTCACGCTCAAGCTCGACGAACTGTCGGCAGCGGCGCCGGGCGCCGCCCGCTAGCCATGCGAGCCACGTTGGCGGTGGCGCTCGCGACGCTGGCGCTCGGTTGTGCATCCGGCAGCGCCATCGAGGTCGAGAAGCCGGCCGAGCTGCCGGTGTTCACGCCCGAGCGCGAGGCGCAGGTCGTGTGGTACCACGACACGGGCCGGGGAGTGGGCAAGAATTATCTGCGCCTGCGACCCCAGCTCGATGGCGACACCCTCTACGTGGTGGACCGTGGCGGGCGGGTGAGGGCATTTGCCGCGGCCACCGGCAAGCAACGCTGGGAGGTCGATCTCGGTGTCGTGGCGAGCACCGGGCCGGGCGTCGGCGGCGGTCAGGTGCTGATCGGTACCCAGAAGGGCAAGCTCATCGCCCTCGACAGCAGCACGGGCGCGCGGTTGTGGGACGCCACGCTTACGACCGAAGTGCTGGCGCCGGCGGTCGCGTATGCCGGGACCGTGGTGGTGCAGACCGGCGATGGCAAGGTGGCGGCACTCAATTCCGGCAACGGCAGGCGCCGCTGGGTGTTTGAACGCTCCGAGCCGGCGCTGTCGCTGCGCGGCACCAGCCGGCCGCGGGTGCTCGGCGATTTCGTCATCACCGGATTTGCCAGCGGCAAGATCGCGGCGCTCGACCTGCGCGATGGGCGTCTGCTGTGGGAGCTCGCGGTCGCGCAGCCGCACGGGCGCAACGAGATCGAACGGCTGGTCGACGTGGACGCCTCGGTGCTGGTGGTGCGCGACACGCTGTTCGCGGCAAGCTACCAGGGCAAGATTGTGGCGGTCGACCTGCGCACCGGGCGCATCGCCTGGTCGCGCGATGCGTCCGTGTACCAGGACATGGATGCCGACGAGCGCAATCTGTACGTGAGCGACGACAAGGGCATCGTGATGGCGCTCGATCAGGCGAGCGGCGCCAGCATCTGGCGCCAGGACAAACTGCGCGGCCGTGGCCTCTCCGCCCCGGCGCGCGTCGAGGACTACGTGCTCGTGGGTGACTACGAAGGCTATGTGCACTGGCTGGCGCGCGAGGACGGCCGCCTGGTGGCGCGCCTGCGTGCCGGCGTCGGCGCGGTGCGCGCGCAGGCCGTGGTTCAGGGCAAGGTCGCGTTCTTCGCCGATCAAACCGGCGGGGTGGGCGCGCTCGCGCTGCGCTAGGCGCTGGCCCCCGGTCGCCAGCGCCGGCGTGCCGCACGCAGTCATCGCATGAAACCGGTAATCGTCCTCGTCGGCCGACCCAATGTCGGCAAGTCCACGCTCTTCAACCGCCTGACACGCAGTCGCGCGGCGCTGGTCGCCGACGTGCCGGGCCTGACGCGCGACCGCCAGTATGGCGATGGCCGCATCGGCGACCGCCCCTACCTGGTGGTCGATACCGGTGGTGTGGCGGAGCGTCTGACGCTCGACGCCGGGGCGCTCGGCGCGAGCATGACCGCGCAGACGCGCCAGGCGATCGCGGAGGCCGATGCGGTGATCCTGGTGGTGGACGCGCGCGCCGGTGTCACCGCCGGCGACCGCGAGCTGGCCGAGGAGTTGCGGCGCAGTGGCAAGCCGATTTTCCTGGCGGTCAACAAGGCCGAGGGGCACGATCCGCACGTTGCAGCGGCGGAGTTTCACGCCCTGGGCGTCGGCGTGCCGCAGGCGATTTCTGCAACACATGGCGATGGGGTCGCCGCGCTCATGGAGCGGGTGTTGAGCGCTGTTCCGGTGGCCGTCGCCACGCCGCCGGCCGCGACGGGAGCGCGCATTGCCGTGGTCGGGCGACCCAACGTCGGCAAGTCGACGCTGGTCAATGCGCTGCTCGGCGAAGAGCGCGTCATCGTGTTTGACGAGGCCGGCACCACGCGCGACGCCATCCACATCCCGTTCGAGCGCGCCGGCGAGCCCTATGTGCTGATCGACACCGCGGGCGTGCGCCGGCGCATGCGCGTCGAGGAGGCGATCGAGAAGTTCTCCGTGGTCAAGACACTGCAGGCGATCGACGAAGCGAACGTGTGCGTGCTGGTGCTCGATGCGCGCGCGGGCGTCACCGATCAGGACGTGGCGCTTGCCGGGCACGTTTTGCAGGAGGGGCGGGCGCTGGTGCTGGCGGTGAACAAGTGGGACCTGCTGGATTCGGCCGAACGGGCCTGGATCCGCCGCGAGGTGGAGCGCAAGCTGCCGTTCATCGAGTTTGTGCGCGTGCACTACATCAGCGCGCGCGCCGGCACCGGGCTCGACGCGCTGTTCGATGCGGTGCGCGAGGCCTACGCGTCGGCCTGCCGCGAGCTGCCCACCACCCGGCTGAACCGCGTGCTCGCCGCCGCGGTGCAGGCGACCCCGCCACCGATGGTGCGTGGGCGCCGCATCCGCCCCAAGTACGCCCACCAGGGCGGACGCAACCCGCCGACCATCGTGATTCATGGCAACCTGGTGGAGGCGATGCCGCAGGCGTATCGGCGCTACCTGGCGCATGCCTTCCGCCGGGCATTTGATCTCGCCGGTACGCCGGTGCGCATCGTGTTGCGCCAGGAGCACAACCCCTACGAGGAGACCGAGCGCCGCGCGCCGCGGCGCACGCCGGCGCGCGCGCGGCAACGCGTCAAAAAGCGCGCATAATTCAGTGAAAAGAAAGGAGAAAATATGGCCGTCCGGGCCGCGCTTGTGCTTCAATTAGCGATGCAGCGCAACAAAGCGCCACCCCAGCCACGGCCCTCGGGGCGCAGCGCAGCGCGCCTGTTGCGCATGGACCAATCGTGACGATCTACCAACGTAACGCACTGCGAACCGGCTACGAGCTGGCCGAGTACCAGATCGAGTCGGTGCTCGGCCACGGCGGTTTCGGCATCACCTACCTGGCACGCGACACCGCGCTCGGTGCATTGGTCGCGATCAAGGAGTACCTGCCGCACGAGATCGCCACGCGCGGCGGCGACAAGACCGAGATCCTGCCACACCCCAACCGCGACGCCGTGCGTGATTACCACTGGGGTCTCAAGAACTTCGTGAAGGAGGCGCGCGCGCTCGCGCACTTCAAGCATCCCAACATCGTGCGCGTGCTGCGTTTTCTCGAGGCCAACGGCACCGCCTACATGGTGATGGAGTACGAAAAGGGCGCGAGTCTGGGCGAGTACCTCAAGCGCCACGGACCGCGCCTCGACGAGCCGACGCTGCTGCGCATCTTCATCCCGATTCTCAATGGTCTGAACGCGGTGCACGAGGCCGGCATGCTGCACCTCGACATCAAGCCGGAGAACATCTACATGCGCGGCGACGGCAGCCCGATGCTGATCGACTTCGGCTCGGTGCGCCAGGCGATCGCCGGTGCCGGCCACGTGCAGCGCACGGCACTGACCCATGGCTACGCGCCCATCGAACAGTACCCGGACAAGGGCAAGCCCGGCCCGTGGACCGACATCTACGCCACCGGCGCCTCGATGTACCGCTGCATCAGCGGGCAGCGCCCGGAGGATTCGCTCAAGCGCTATCAGGCCATTCTCAAGTACCAGGTCGATCCGATGAAGCCGGCGACGCTGGTCGGACGCGATCGTTATCGCGAGAACCTGCTCGAGTGCATCGACTGGGCGATGCAGATCTATCCCAACGATCGCCCGCAGTCGGCGCGCGAGCTGCAGGATGCGCTGATGGGCAAGCGCCGACCCGGTCGCAAGCCCTTGCCCGCCGCGCCGAACCCGGCGGCAGCGGCGAAGCCCGTTGCGGCCACACGGCCAGCGGCCGGGACCGCGAGCGGCGGGCGCGCGCGGATTTCCTGGACACGGTCGCTGCGCACGCTGCGCCGCTACAGCGGCGGGGCAGTGCTGCTGGCCGGCGTGGCAGCGGCGGTCTGGCTCGCCATCACGCACTGGGAAGACATCGACACGCTGCTGCGACCGCCGCCAGCCCCGGGGCCAATCGAGCCGCTCGCGCCGCCGCCCGCGGCGTCAACGCCGCACGAGGCGCCAGCGGCCGGTCAGGCAGCGGAACCCGCCGGCGCCCGCCCGGGC
>CAZVUN010000142.1:0-6081 GCA_964629975.1 uncultured Acidiferrobacteraceae bacterium
GGCTGCTGCACCACGCCACCACCCTCAACATCAAAGGAGAAAGCTATCGCCTGAAAGAGAAACGCAAGGCGGGACTGCTCGGCTCATCGCCGAAGCCCGAGGAGCCGGCGACCACTGCCGGCGAATAAGGGACATTTTTACTTGCCAAAAAGGGGACAAAATTGGTTGCCGTTGACAGCATGCTGGGAAAAGGCCACGACGCAAAACCCTTCACTACGACGCACGGCCCCGCTCGATAACCTCAGCGTAAACAGTTCGGGGCTCCAAAGAGCCCCGTTGTCACATATAGCGCCGTATCAGGCAACACGTTTGTCAGGCCGTGCCTACACGATCTTGCCTTCCAGATAAACCATGACTCGCCCGCGGAACGCCGCGCCTGTTCGCGCGCACGCTGTGCCGCGCGTCGCAGGGAAGCGTCGGAACCCACTGGGTCCGGATCGCGCGTAGGTACATGAAGGTTCTTGCTCCCACTGTTCATAACGGTCAGGCGACCTTGAAATCAAGATGTTTCAGATCAGCGGCCGGCACACGCTCCTTGACGCGCAGTATCTCAACGCCCACGACCTGATTATTGGCATTGTAGTCAAGCACGATACCCGGCTCGACCTCGGCAGAGTCGATGATCTTGGAATCATCCAGCCGCAGGTAAAGTGCGTCGGTCTTCTGGTCGTAGTGCATTTTCATAGCTTGCCTCGCATTGCCCGGTCGAAATAGGCGGTCACGACCCGCCAAGGGCGAACGGTTTCATTGTAGACCACCCGCAGAACCCGGTCATCCCGCTCCGGAATCCGGGCCAGTGCGTGGCGGAGCAAGGGATCTGCGGCATCCGGCTCTGTGCGTTCCGGGCGGGTTATTACCCGCGCTACCCACGCTTCTGGAATCTCACGTTCCACCATAACGGTCGCGGCGTGAGTGCTCAGTTCATAGTCAATCTTCCCTGACATACCGTCTCCGTCTGACAATTTCGCCGGGAGCGACAATTCTGCCTGGAGCAGACTTGGGCGAGCGCAGATCGCCCGAAGGGCGAAGGCCATGGATGGCCTGAGTCAGCAAAGTGGACAACGCGGCAAGCTTCCAGCATTCGTTCAATCGGTTCTTGCGGAAACTCCTCCCACAGCAGCGTCTTGAACAGGCGCTGGCCGAAGACTGCGCGCACATGCTCGAAGTCTGGTTTCGTCAGCCCCGGCACGACTCTGAATACAGAGTTGTGTCGTGCGTGAACAACACGCACCTGCGCCGCTCGATACGTAGCAGGTTGGCGCGCCAGCCCTCGCCCACGGCGGACGGATCAACAAGCCTGTCCGGAACATCCGCCAGGAGCTTTTGGGTACAACGAATTACGAGTGGCACGAACCCGCTTCACCCTGGCAGACTTCAGAACCAAGAATACTAGCGGAAACTTTTCTCTGACCCCTCGGGCTTCTTGCACGATCCTGCAGTCGGAAACCGGCGCGATCCGTGGCGCCAAAAGCCGGCCGCCGCGCGACTGCGCGAGTGTAACGTTTTTTGTCGGCCTTCGGCTTGCGAAGCGCCGCCCAAACCCGAGCCGAGTGCCCGCGACCCGGCGCCAGCGCGCCGCCATGCACCGCCGCGGGCAAGCGGGTAACATAGTCGCCACACACGGCAAGCCAGGTTCCGCCCCCCGACCCCTGCCCCCAGTCACCTACCATATAGATAACGATGCCCGACCACTACGACTTCGCCAACCGGATCCGGCAGACCGCCGACCTGCGGCGCGGGCCGTACCGCCCGCCGCAGCACGAGCACCGGCCGGATCGAACGTCGGGAATCTCGGGCTTGCGAGAATCGAGCGCGAGGTAGGCCCGATGGCCAGGCAAGGAAAAAGCAATGTCGCGCGTCGGAACGAAGATAAGCTCACGCTGGAGATGACTTGATGGTCAGAAAGAAGAGCGATACGACCAACAAACGGCCGATCGAATCCTACGAGCATCGGGACAAGCAGCGCGTCAACAACCCGCCCGTAGGGCTGGTGACGCCTGAGACCGACCCGGACGCGGGGCAGAAGAAAAAGACCTACGCCTACGACCCGCATCTGGACCCGCAACTGGTCTGGGCGGGCAAGGCCGAGCACACCTCGTTCGAGGTGCCGACCGTCTCCCTGCACGTCCACGAACGCATCGACCCGCGCAGCATCATCGAAGCGGTGAAGAAGCGTAACGGCAGCCAGCCGCAGTTGAGGCTGTTCGACACCGAGCGCGCCGAGCCTTTGCGCCACGCGGTGGAGTTCTACCAGCACGAGCACGGCTGGTCGAACCGCCTGATCGCCGGCGACTCGCTGCTGGTGATGAACTCGCTGCTGGAAAAAGAGGGCATGGCGGGCAAGGTGCAGATGATCTACATCGACCCGCCCTACGGCATCAAGTACGGCTCCAACTTCCAGCCCTTCGTCAACAAGCGCGACGTGAAGGACGGCAAGGACGAGGACCTGACCGCCGAGCCGGAGCAGATCCGCGCCTTCCGCGACACCTGGGAGCTGGGCATCCACTCCTACCTCACGTATCTCCGCGACCGGCTGCTGCTGGCGCGGGAACTCCTCACCGAGAGCGGCAGTGTGTTCGTGCAGATCAGCGACGAGAACGTGCACCACGTGCGGGAGTTGATGGATGAGGTGTTCGGACCTGAGAATTTCTGCGGCCCAGTCGTTTTTCGTAAGACTGGAACGCAGAGCGCAACGCGCTTAGGGTCGATTGCCGATTTTCTCATCTGGTATGCGAGAGACATCGGTCGCGTTAAGTACCGTCAGCTCTTCGCAGACGATGTTGGTGCGCCAATCGAGGATCCCAATTACGCGCACCTTGAGCTACAGGATGGGTCTCTGCGGCGGATGACGCCAGAAGAGAGACGACATGAAGTCGCCTTGCCGAGAGGGTCACGGGTGTTCCGCTACGGACCAGTCACGTCGCCTGGTGCATCGGTAGAGGAGAAGGCGGTAGTCATTGATGGCAAGCCCTACTATCCGGAACCCGGACGGCATTGGTCGATTCCGCCAGATCGGCTCGCGAAAGTCGATCTCGCGAAGCGGCTACTTCAGATAGGCCAGGGTCTTGGATGGAAGCTTTTCTGGGATGACGTCCCGAAGCGCATTGACAACGTTTGGCAAGACACACAATCCGGCGGGTTCGTGCGTGATCGGCTATACGTTGTACAAACGACGACGAAGGTCGTGCAACGTTGTCTGCTGATGACCACCGACCCCGGCGACCTGGTCTTTGACCCCACCTGTGGCAGCGGCACGACGGCCTATGTGGCCGAGCAATGGGGCCGGCGCTGGATCACCTGCGACACTTCGCGCGTGGCGCTGACGCTGGCCAGGCAGCGGCTGATGACCGCCGTGTTCGACTACTACGAACTGGCGCACCCCGAGGAGGGTGTCGGCAGCGGCTTCAAGTACAAAACCGTGCCGCATGTGACGCTCAAGTCCATCGCCAACAACCCGGACATCAAGGAAGGCATGACGCGCGAGCAGATCGACGCGGCGATTGCACGTCACGCGCCGCAGGAGACGCTCTACGACCAGCCCTTCGTGGACAACAGGCGCACGCGCGTCTCCGGCCCGTTCACGGTCGAGGCCGTGCCCGCCCCGGCGGTCAAGTCGGTGGAGGAACTGCTGGAGGGCACGCCCCAAGCGGCGGACGCCTCCATCGCCCGCTCCGGCGAGACGCTGCGCCAGGGCGAATGGCGAGACGAGCTGCTTCGTGCCGGCATCCGTGGCAAGAGCGGCCAGCACATCCGCTTCGCTCGCCTCGAGCCGCTGCCCGGCTGCCGCTGGCTGCACGCGGACGGCGAGACGCGCCCCAACGACGAGGGCGCGGACCGGGTGCGCGAGCAAGGCGCCGCGTACTCGGCGCAGCGCATCGTCGTCTCCTTCGGCCCGGAGCACGCGCCGCTGGAGCAGCGGCAGGTCGCGCAGGCGATCGAAGAGGCGCAGACGCTGGTGCCCAAACCGAAGCTCATCGTCTTCGCCGCCTTCCAGTTCGACCCCGAGGCGGCCAGGGACATCGACCAAACCAACTGGCCGGGGGTGACGCTGCTCAAGGCGCAGATGAACGCGGACCTCTTGACCGAAGACCTGAAGAAGAAGCGCGCCAGCAACGAATCGTTCTGGCTCATCGGCCAGCCGGATGTGCGCATCGAGCGCATCGCGAAGGGTGAAAACAAGGGCAAGTACGCCGTCTCGGTGCATGGCTTCGACTACTACAACACCAAGACCGGCGGCATCGAGTCGGGCGGCGAGGACAAGATCGCCGTTTGGCTGCTCGACACCGACTACGACGGCCGTAGTCTCTATCCGCGCCAGGTGTTCTTCCCGATGGCGGGCGAGAAGGACGGCTGGGCGCGGCTGGCCAAGAACCTCAAGGCCGAGATCGACGAGGAACTGATCGAGGCGTATCGCGGAACCGTATCGCTGCCCTTCGAGGCGGGCGAGCACAAGCGCATCGCGGTGAAGATCGTGGACGACCGCGGCATCGAGAGCCTGAAGGTCATCGGGCTGGAGTGATGCCATGCTGACCAAGCTCACTATCCGCAATTTCAAGCTGTTCGAGAACGTCGAAATCGAACTCGGCGAGCGTGTCGTATTCATCGGCCCGAACAACGCCGGCAAGACCTCGGCCTTGCAGGCGCTCGCCTTGTGGGACGTTGGTACCAAGCGCTGGCTGGAAAAGCGCGGCGGCGGCGCAGTGCCCGAGAAACGGCCGGGCGTGACCATTAACCGGCGCGACCTCATCGCCGTGCCGGTTCCCGTGGCCAATCTCCTCTGGCGCGATCTGCACGTTCGCGAGGGGAGCCGCGCGGACGGCAAGACCCGCACGCAGAACGTGCTCATCGAGATCGGCGTCGAGGGCGTGGACCAGGGGGGAACCTGGGCGTGCGGGCTGGAATTCGATTACGCCAATGAAGAGTCCTTCTACTGTCGGCCGCTGCGCGCCACGGATGGCCAGAGACTGGAAGTACCGTCGCATCTTGCCGAGCTTCGGCTGGCCTACCTGCCACCGATGTCCGGCCTGTCTCCCCGCGAAGACCGGTTGGAGATGGGCACCATCAACGTGCGGCTCGGCGAGGGGCGCACGGCGGAGGTGCTGCGCAACCTGTGCTGGCAGGCGCTGGAATCCGAGAACGGGCAGGAGAAATGGAAGCGCATCGCTGAGCGGATCGAGGCGCTGTTCGGCGCGCGGCTCAACGGGCCGCGCTACATCAAGGAGCGGGGCGAGGTCGTCATGGACTACCGCACGCGCGAGGGGATCACACTCGATCTGTCGGCGAGCGGGCGCGGCCAGCAGCAGACGCTGCTCCTGCTCGCGCACATGGCCGTGAATCCGGGCGCCGTGCTGCTCCTCGACGAGCCCGACGCGCACCTGGAGATATTGCGCCAGCGGCAGATCTACCAGGTGCTCACCGATCAGGCGGCCGAGACCGGCAGCCAGATCATCGCCGCCAGTCATTCGGAGGTCATCCTCAACGAGGCGGCTGACCGCGACATGGTGATCGCCTTCGTCGGTCAACCGCACCGCATCGACGACCGAGGCAGCCAGGTGCTCAAGGCGTTGCGCGACATTGGGTTCGAGCACTACTACCTCGCCGAAGAGACCGGCTGGGTGCTGTATCTCGAAGGCTCGACCGATCTCGCCATGCTGCGCGCCTTTGCTATCGCGCTAAATCATCCGGCGCGCGAGCATCTCGAACGGCCGTTCGTTCACTACATCGCCAACCAGCCCCGCAAGGCCCAGGAGCATTTTCACGCCTTACGCGAGGCAAAACCCGACCTCTTCGGCATCGCCATCTACGACCGGCTGGACGCGAACCTGCCGGACGATCCCAGGCTCGCGCAACGGATGTGGACGCGGCGCGAACTGGAGAACTACCTGTGCCAGCCGGGGACGCTGCTTGGCTTTGCCGAGGATCATGGCCGCAGACAGCAAGGGGAGCTCTTCGGCGCGGCATGGCGCACGGCCATGGAGGAGGCGATCCGGCAGGTCGAGAGCGCGTTGCGGACTCTGGGCAAGGACCCGTGGAGCGCGGACATCAAGGCGAGCGACGAATTTCTGGATCCCTTATTCAAAC
>CAZVUN010000142.1:6181-7330 GCA_964629975.1 uncultured Acidiferrobacteraceae bacterium
CCGTGGAGCGCGGACATCAAGGCGAGCGACGAATTTCTGGATCCCTTATTCAAACAGTTCTACGAACGGCTCGGTCTGCCGAATCTCATGAGCAAGACCGATTACCACGCGCTGGCGGCTTTCGTGCCCGCGGGGGCGATCGACCCGGAGATCAGGCAGGCGCTCGATGCGATCGTCGAAGCGGCCAGCGTGGCCAAACCGCGAGGGGCTACCTGATGGGCAAGACCACCATCGACCGCCTGATCATCAACTCGCCCTACGAGGAGCCGCAGCGCCACTGGCGCTACGAGCGCGAGACGCGCACCTTCGATCTGGTGGAGGGGCGCCGTCGGCCGGCCGGTTACGTGGTGGCCTCGGGCGAGTCGCGCGCCTTCGACGATCCGGGCATATTCGTGGAGATTCCGCTGGTCAACCAGATCCGCCCGCGGGTGAAGACCTGGCGCGATGGGGGCTATAAGGGCGTCACCAGCATCACCAAGCGACTGTTGGAGCACTGGCGCGACCCGGAGGCGTTCGACGCGCGGCGGTTCTTCTTCTGCCAGTTGGAGGCGGTGGAGACGCTGATCTGGCTAGCGGAGGCGCCGGCCGCCGAGCGGGTGGGCATCGAAATTCCCGGCGACGGTGGGGCGTTCTTGCGCCGCTGCTGCAAGATGGCGACCGGCACGGGCAAGACCATCGTCATGGCGATGGTCATCGCCTGGCACATCCTTAACAAGGTGGCGAACCCGCAGGACGCGCGCTTCTCGAAGAACGTACTGGTCGTCGCACCGGGGCTGACGGTGAAGAGCCGCCTGGCGGTGCTGGAGCCGGCCGCGCACGCCAACTACTACGAGGCTTTTGACGTCGTGCCGTCGGCGCTGCTGGACAAGCTGCGCCAGGGCAAGGTTCTCGTGCGCAACTGGCACGCGCTCGCCTGGGACAGCGAGGAACAACTCAAGAAGCGGCGCAGCGTGGACAAGCGCGGCGCGAAGAGCGATGAAGCCTACACCCGCGAGGTGCTGGGCGAGATGGCCGCTGCGCACAACCTGCTGATCATCAACGACGAGGCTCACCACGCCTGGCGCGTGAACTGGGAGGCCGAGGGCAAGTACCTACGCGCCCGCGACCTCAAGGACAGCGCCGAGGAAGCGACGGTGTGGATCGGGGGCC
>CAZVUN010000143.1:0-7230 GCA_964629975.1 uncultured Acidiferrobacteraceae bacterium
GCCGCGGCCAGCCGATCCTGTGGTGGTCACCGGACCCGCGCATGGTGCTCTATCCCGAAAAGCTCGTGGTTGCCCGCAGTCTGCGCAAGCGGCTGCGCGCGCAGCACTACCGCATCACGCTCGACACCGACTTCCGCGCGGTCATGACCGCCTGCGGCGAGCCGCGCCCGGGGCAGGCCGATACCTGGATCACCCCGGAGATGATCGCGGCCTACACGCAGCTGCACACACTGGGTTACGCGCACTCGGTCGAGGCCTGGCGCGGCACGGAGCTGGTTGGCGGGCTGTATGGCGTGGCGCTGGGTGCGATGTTCTTCGGCGAGTCGATGTTCGCGCGCGCCAGCGACGCCTCCAAGGTCGCCTTCGTGCACCTGGTGCGGCAGCTCGCCGCCTGGGGCTTCACGCTCATCGACTGCCAGGTCACGACCGCGCACCTCGCGCGCTTCGGCGCCGAGGAGATTGCGCGCCGCGAGTTCCTGCGGCAACTGCAGGCGGCGCTGCAACAGCCCGACCGGCGCGGCGTGTGGCGCTTCGATCCGCAATTCACGGTCAACGTCTGACCCCCCGCCGGTCGCGGCGCATGCGCTTGCGCACCGCGGCGGCATCGGACTGCGCCGCCGCGGCCTGCCCCGCGTAGGCTGCCTCGAGGATCTCGATGAAGCGCTTGGCCTGTGGCGACAGGAACTTGTTCTTGCGATACACCACGCCGTAGCTGCGCCGCGGGAAGTACTGGCCGAGCGGGATGCGCGCGCAGCGCTCCTCGCCGCTCAGGCACACGTCGGTCACGATCGAGATGCCGAGACCGAGCTCGACGTACTTCTTGATCACTTCCCAGCCGCCGGCCTCGAGCGTCACGTGGTACGGCACGTTGTGCCGGCGGAAGGTGAAGTCGACGGTCGCCCAGGTGCTCAGGTGGCGCGGCGGCAGAATCAGACCATAGGGGCTGATGTCCTCGAGCGTGACCGTGCGCTTGCGCGCGAGCGGATGATCGCGCGGCGTGATCAGCGTCGGGTCGAAGCTCACGAACGGCCGGTACACCACGTCGTCCGGCACCTCGAGCATGGAACCGACCGCGAGGTCGGCGCTGTCGGCGCGCAGCATCGCCATGCCGTCGCGCCCGGTGACGTTGAGCAGCTTGAGGCGCACGCCCGGGTAGGTGACGGCAAACTGCTTCACCGGCGCCGGCAGGATATACAGGATGGTCGACTCGCCGGCCGCGATGTTGAGCTCGCCGCCCTCGATGCGCCCCTGGTGGGCAAGGAAGGTCTCGTGCAGCCGGTCGATGCCATCGACCAGCGGATGGGCGAGCTGGTAGAGCAAATCGCCCTCGGGCGTGAGCTTGATCTGCGGGCCGCGCCGTTCGAACAGGGTCGTGGCGAGCTCGCGCTCGAGCGCCTGGATCTGCAGCGACACCGACGGCTGGCTCAGGAACAGCGCCTCGGCCGCGGCCGACACGCTGCCCGCGCGCGCCGCGTGACAGAAGGCGCGCAATTGCTTGAGGCGATTCTGCTTGTAGTAAAGGGTCGCGCGCGTCGCCATCGGCGTCCGCCCTAGTATTGGCTGAGGCAATAGTAACAATTGAAATAATTAGTTCAACAAATACTGGCGAATCCGTAGACTGATGCGCAGTGGGGGTTTCCCCTGCAGTCCGATCGCGGAGGCGGGACCATGACCGGGCTCGGCAACATCGCACTGGCCGGCTTGTTCTTAGGGGGCTTGGGCACGGCCCTGGCCGGCGTGCTGGCTGTGGCCAGCCGCCGGCTCTACGTCTACGAAGACCCGCGCATCGACGAGCTCGAGCAGATGCTGCCGCGCACCAATTGCGGGGCATGCGGTACGGCCGGCTGCCGCGCCTTCGCCGAGCGGCTGGTGGCACACACCATCACCCCGGCCGAATGCACCGTCGCGAGCGCCGAGGAACGCGCGGCGATCGCCGAGTTCCTGGGGGTGGCGGTGGGCGAGGCGGAAAAGCGCGTCGCGCGCCTCGCCTGCGCCGGGGGCACGCACGTCGCCTGGAATCGCGCCCACTACGCCGGCCTTGCCACCTGCCGCGCCGCGGCACTGGTCGGGGGCGGCGGCAAGGGCTGCGTTTGGGGCTGTCTGGGCCTGGGCGACTGCGAAGCGGTGTGCGACTACGACGCCATCCACATGGATGCCCACGGCCTGCCGGTCGTGAGCGACGCCAACTGCACGGCCTGCAACGACTGCGTGGAGGTCTGCCCCAAGCACCTCTTCTCCATCCATCCGGTCAGCCACCGCCTGTGGGTGGCGTGCGCCAACCAGGACGCGACGGAGGCGGCGCGCGCGGTGTGCGAAGTGGTGTGCGACGGCTGCGGGCGCTGCGCCGCCGACGCACCCGAAGGTCTGATCGAGATCAAGAACAATCTCGCGGTCATTGATTACGCTAACAACCGGCTGGCGACACGGACCGCGATCGAGCGTTGCCCCACCGGCGCCATCGTCTGGCTGGACGAGGAGCGCGGGGCGATCAAGGGCGCGGCGGCGCGCAAGATCCTGCACAAGGAGGCGCTGCCGGTGCGGGAGCGGATCTGAGGCGAGAGGCAGCCAAGGCATTGAAGCGAGGTGATCGAAATGACGGCGCGCGAACACATCTTCCCCTACCCCGGCACGCGCAGCGCGATGGACGGCAACACCGCCGTCATCATGTGCGAGCGCGAGGCGAGCGACGCCGCCGGCGCCTACCCGATCACGCCCTCGACGCAGATGGGCGAGTACTGGGCCGAGGAAAAGGCGCGCGGGCACCTGAACGTCTCCGGCCGCCCGCTCATCTTCATCGAGCCCGAGTCGGAGCACGCGGCCGCGGCGGTGACCGCGGGCCTGTCGATGGCCGGCCTGCGCGCGGTGAACTTCTCCTCGGCGCAGGGTGTCGCCTTCATGCACGAGTCGCTGTACGCCGCGGCCGGCAAGCGCCTGCCGTACGTGCTCAACATGGGCTGCCGCGCCATCACCAAGGCCACGCTCAACGTGCACTGCGCCCACGACGACTACCACTGCGTCGACGACACCGGTTTCATCCAGGTGATGGCCAAGAACGCGCAGGAGGCGGCCGATCTCAACCTCATCACGCGCAAGACCGCCGAGCTCGCGCTCACGCCCGCGATCGTGGCGCAGGACGGCTTCCTCACCACCCACCTGATCGAGACGCTGCAGGTGCCGGAGCGCGAGCTGATCCGGACATTCCTCGGCAAGCCCGACGACATCATCGACACGCCCACCCCCGCGCAGAGGCTTATCTACGGCGACAAGCGCCGGCGCGTGCCGATGCTGTGGGACGTGGACGATCCGGTGCTGTCGGGCGCGGTGCAGAACCAGGATTCCTACATGCAGGCGGTGGCGGCGCAGCGGCCGTACTTCTACGACCATGTCGAGGAGCTCGCCGATCGCTGCATGGACGAGTTCTACGCCCTCACCGGGCGGCGTTACCGGCGCGTCAACACCTACCGCGCCGAGGATGCCCACTACCTGATCCTCGGCATGGGTTCGATGGTCCCGAGCGCCGAGGCGGTGGCCGATTACCTGCGCGCCACGCGCAAGCTCAAGATCGGCGTCGTGAACATCACCATGTACCGCCCCTTCCCGGGAGACCTGCTCGGCCACGTGCTCAAGGGCAAGAAGGGCGTCGTGGTGCTGGAGCGCACCGACCAACCGCTCGCCGAGGACCTGCCGCTGATGCGTGAGGTGCGCGCCACCGTCAGCAAGTGCCTGGAGAACGGAGCCGTCGCAAGAGGTGAAGGCCTGCCCTACGCCAACTATGCGACGTTCACGGGGGGCGACATGCCGCGGCTGTATTCCGGCTGCTTCGGTCTGGGCTCGCGCGACCTGCAGCCGGAGGGCCTCATCGCCGCGGTCGAGAACATGCTGCCGGACGGCCGGCAACGCAAGTTCTTCTATCTGTCGATCGACTTCGTGCACGCCACGGCGGACTCGCCCAAGCAGGAGATCTGGCAGCAGCAGCTGCGCGACGCCTATCCGCGCATCCAGGAGCTCGCCCTGCACGGCAGCGAGAACCCGAACCTCATGCCGAAGGGCTGCATCACCGTGCGCTTTCACTCGGTCGGCGGCTGGGGCGCGATGACCACGGGCAAGAACCTGGCGATGACGCTGTTCGACCTGCTCGACTACCACATCAAGGCCAACCCCAAGTACGGCTCGGAGAAGAAGGGCCAGCCGACCACTTATTACCTGTCGGCCGCCCCCGAGCCGATCCGCGTCAACAGCGAGTACGTGTACGTCGACGTGGTGCTGTCGCCCGACCCGAACGTGTTCGACCGGGCCAACCCGCTGCAGGGCCTGCACAAGGGCGGGGTGTTCATCATCCAGAGCAGCCTGGACGATGCACCGGCGGTGTGGGCGAGCTTCCCGGAGTGGGCGCAGCGCTACATCGTCGACAATGCCATCCGCGTGTTCTATGTCGATGCCTTCAAGATCGCGCGCGCCGAGGCGAGCGACCCGGAACTGCAGTTCCGCATGCAGGGCATCGCCTTCCAGGGCGCGTTCTTCAAGGCCTCGGGCGTGATGCAGCAGGCCGGGCTCACCGAGGAGAGGCTGTTCGCCGCCATCAAGACGCAGCTCGAGCACAAGTTCGGCGCCAAGGGCAGCCGCGTGGTCGAGGACAACCTGCGCGTCGTGCACCGCGGCTACGCCGAGGTGCGCGAGATCACCGACAAGGTCGTCACCCGGCAGGCCGCACCGCCGCTGCGCCAGGAGGTCAGCCTGCCGATCATGCTGAAGGCCATGCCGGTGAGCGAGGACCGGCGCACCGACATCCACCGCTTCTGGGAGCAGACCGGCCGCTTCTACGCCGGCGGTGGCGGCAGCGACAACCTGGCCGATCCGTTCGCGGCCACGAGCCTGATCCCGGCCTCGACCGGCCTGTTCCGCGACATGACGCAGGTGCGCTTCGAGTACCCGAAGTGGCTGCCGGAGAAGTGCACCGCCTGCGGCGACTGCTACACCGTGTGCCCGGACAGCGCCATCCCCGGCCTGGTCAACTCGCTCACCGAGGTGCTCGACACCACGCTGCGGCGCGTGGAGCGCAGCCAGCCGACGCGCCACCTGCGGCGCGCCGTGCGCAGCATCGAGAAGAAGTGGCGCGCCGCGCTCGATGCGGCGGGCGAGCACGCCAACGTGCGCGCCGCCCTCGATCAGGCGATCGAGGCGACCGCCGCCGAGACCCTCCTCGAGGTCGAGGCCAAGGAACACTTCCAGCAGGAGCTGGCGCGCTTTCGCGCCGCCCTGGGCGAGTTCCAGTTCGCGGTCACCAAGCCGTACTACACGGTCAGGGAAAAGCGCGCCAAGGGCTCGGGTGGCCTGTTCTCGATCACGGTCAATCCGTACACCTGCAAGGGCTGCATGGAGTGCGTGACCGTGTGCGAGGACCAGGCACTGGTGGCGGTGCCGCAGACTCCCTCCGACGTGGAGCAGCTGCGCGAGGAGTGGAACTACTGGCTCGACCTGCCGAGCACCGCGCCGGAATACATCCGCATCGACGATCTCGACGAGCGCATCGGGGCGCTCGAGACGCTGCTGCTCGACAAGCGCAACTACACCTCCATGGTCTGTGGGGACGGCGCCTGCCTCGGCTGCGGCGAGAAGAGCATCATCCACCTGTTCACCTCGACCGTCACGGCGTTGATGCAGCCGCGCGTCAAGAAGCAGGTGGCGAAGCTCGACAAGCTGATCAACGATCTCGAGACGCACGTTCGCCTCAAGCTCGCCCAGAGCGTCGATCTGGGCGACACCGCCGCGATCGGCGAGGCGCTCAGGAACTTCACCGACAAGGACCTGACGCTGTCGCGCCTGACCGCCCGCCTCGATGAGCGCCACCGCACCGAGCCGATCGACGCCGAGTGGCTCGCGTGGGTGACGCAGCTGCTGGAGAAGCTCAAGCACCTCAAGTGGCAGTACGAGAGCGGCCCGACGCACAACGGGCGTGCCGCGCTCGGGGTGGTCAACGCCACCGGCTGCACCTCGGTGTGGGGCTCGACCTATCCGTACAACCCCTACCCGTTCCCGTGGACCAGCCACCTGTTCCAGGACTCACCGTCGATTGCCATGGGCGTGTTCGAAGGCCACATGGCGAAGATGGCCGACGGCTTCAAGGCGATCCGCATGGCCGAGCTGGAGCTGAAGGGCGAATGGGATGCGAAGAAGCACGAGCACTTCTTCAACTACTTCGACTGGCGCCAGTTCTCCGACGAGGAATTCCACCTCTGCCCGCCGGTGGTGGCGGTCGGCGGCGACGGCGCGATGTACGACATCGGTTTCCAGAACCTCTCGCGCATGCTGATGTCCGGCATGCCGATCAAGGCGCTGGTGCTCGACACCCAGGTGTACTCCAACACCGGCGGCCAGGCCTGCACCTCCGGCTTCCTCGGCCAGGTCTCGGACATGGCGCCGTACGGGCGCGAGCACCACGGCAAGGAGGAGCTGCGCAAGGAGATCTCGCTCCTCGGCATGGCGCACCGCACCGCCTACGTGATGCAGGGCTCGATGTCGCACGTCACGCACCTGCTCGAGAGCTTCATCGAGGGCCTGAACAGCCGCCGCCCGGCGCTGTTCAACGTGTACGCGGTGTGCCCGCCGGAGCACGGCGTGGCGGATGACGAGGCCGAGTTGCACAGCAAGTTCGCGGTCGAGGGCCGCGCCTATCCGCTGTTCCGCTACGACCCCGACAAGGGCACGACCTTCGAGGAGTGCGCCTCGCTCGAGGGCAACCCGGCGCTCGAGGCCGACTTCCCCGTCTACACGCTCAGGTACCGCGACGAGCACGGCCAGGAGGCGACGATGGAGCTGCCGATGACGTTCGCCGAATTCGCCATCAACGAGGGCCGCTTCCGCAAGCACTTCAAGGTCGCCCCGCGCGACACCTGGAGCGAGGACATGGTGCCGTTCGCCGAGTTCCTCGACATGGATGCAGCGGCGCGCGAGGGCCGCTTCCCCTACATCTGGACGGTGGACAAGGACAATCACCTCACGCGCGTGCTGGTGTCGGCCGAGATGGTCAATACCACGCTCGAGCGGCGCAACTTCTGGCGGCTGCTGAAGAGCCTCACCGGCATCCGTCCGCGGGTCGACACCGAGCGCGTTGCCGCCGAGGCGCGCGCCGAGATGGCGCAGAGAATCTCCCAGGCGCTGCTCGCCATGGCCAGCGGCCAGAACCTCGGCGCCCTCACCCAGGTCCTGGCCGCGCCGGCCGGTGCCATCGCC
>CAZVUN010000144.1:0-7181 GCA_964629975.1 uncultured Acidiferrobacteraceae bacterium
GCGGCGCCGCCGGCCGCGGCGCCGAGATCATCCCGCTGCGGGTCGGCCCGCCCAGCGGGCGCGCGGTGCCGCTCGAGTTCGATCTCGAGGGTACGCTGCCGGTCATTCAGGCCGACCCCGGGCGCCTGCGCCAGGTGCTGCACAACCTGATCCTCAATGCGCGCGATGCGCTCGCCGCCACCGCGCACCCGGTGATCCGCATCAGCACGCGCTCGAGTGAGCAGGCCGGCCAGCGGGTCGTGGAGCTGCGCGTGCAGGACAACGGTCCCGGCATCCCGGAGCAGTTCCTGGCGCGCCTGTTCGAGCCCTACGTCACGAGCAAGGAGAAGGGGACCGGCCTCGGTCTGGCCATCGTCAAGCGCATCGTCGAAGAGCACGCCGGGCAGATTCAGGCCATCAACCTGCCCGAGGGCGGCGCGTGCGTGGTCATTCGCCTGCCGTGCGGCGCGGTGCAGCGCGCCGCGCCCCCCCCCCCCCCCCCCCAACGCCGGCCAGCGCCGGGCTGCGCCACACCGAAGGCACGCCGTGAATCCCGGTTATATCCTGGTGGTCGACGATGAGCCGGAGATCCGCCGGCTCATCCGCGAGATCCTCGAGGACGAGCACTACCAGGTGCAGACGGCGGAGAACGCCGCGGCCGCGCGCGAGCTCTACCGGCGGCAGCGACCGGATCTGGTGCTGCTCGACATCTGGATGCCCGACACCGATGGCATCACGCTGCTCAAGGAGTGGGCGCGCGCCGGGGCGCTCGAGACCCCGGTGGTGATGATCTCCGGGCACGGCACGGTCGAGACCGCGGTCGAGGCCACGCGCCTCGGCGCCTACGACTTCATCGAGAAACCGGTGTCGATGGGCAAGCTGCTGGTGACGGTGGAGCGCGCACTGCAGAGCGAGCAGCTCAAGCGCGAGAACCTGCGCCTCAAGCGCGAGGTCGAGCCGGCCGCCTTCCTCACCGGCAAGAGCGCACTGATGCGCGAGCTGCGCGAGACGATCGAGCGCGTCGCCGCCACCGACTCCTGGGTGCTGATCAGCGGCGAGCCGGGCAGCGGCAAGGCGGTGGCCGCGCGCTACCTCCACAGCCACAGCGCGCGCCGTGCGCAGCCGCTCATCGAGGTGAGCCTCGGCGCGATCCCGGCGCCGAACGTGGCGACCCAGCTGTTCGGCGCCGAACAGGATGGCGCGCCGGTGCCCGGGGCGCTGGAAGAGGCGCACGGCGGCACGCTCGTGCTCAACGAGGTCGGCGATCTGGATGCCACCGCGCAGACGCAGCTGCTGCGCGCGCTCGAGAAGATGCGCTTCCTGCGCGTCGGCGGGCGCGAGCCGGTGAGCGTCAACGTGCGCGTGGTCGCCACCAGCAGCCGCGACCTGGCGCAGGCGGTCACGGCCGGGGCGTTTCGCGAGGACCTGTACTACCGGCTGAACGTCGTGCCGATCACCATCCCGCCGCTCAGTGCGCACCGCGAGGACGTGCCGGAGCTGGTGGCCTTCTATCTCGACTGGATGGCCGACCACGAGCACCTGCCGTACCGCAAGTTCACGACCGGCGCGCTCAACGTGCTGCGCAACTACGCGTGGCCGGGCAACATCCGCGAGCTCAAGAACGTGGTGCAGCGCCTGTTGATTCTCAATCGCGGCCCCGAGGTCAGTGCCGCCGAGGTCGAAGAGGCGCTCGGTGCGCAGGCGCCGGGCGCGGTGCAGGCGGAGATTCCGCCGCCGCTGTTCGAGCAGCCGCTGCGCAGCGCGCGCGATCAGTTCGAGAAGGCGTACTTCGAGTATCACCTGCACAAGACCGGCGGCAACGTGGCCGAGGTTGCGCGCATCTCCGAGATGGAGCGCACCAATCTGTATCGCAAACTCAAGCAGCTCGGTCTCACCCCCAAGCCGGGCAAGGAGTAGCGCGCCGTGGCCCTGATCGACAACCTCGTGGCCATGCTGGCGCGCGGTCAGGACAATGCACTGCTGCGCTACAGCCTGGGCGCCGAGTATCTCAAGCGCGAAGAGTTCGCCGCGGCCATCGAGCACCTGCGCCAGGCGCTCGCGCATGACCCGCGCTACTCCGCCGCCTACAAACTGCTCGGCCAGGCCCTGGCTGCCTCGGGCGACACGGCGCAGGCGATACGCACCTATGAAGAGGGCATTCGCGTCGCCGAGGACAGGGGCGATGTGCAGGCCGCCAAGGAGATGCGCGTGTTCCTCAAACGCCTGCAGCGCTAGGCGCGTGGCTCACCGGTAGAACGGGGGCTCGCCCGCGGGACGCGTCTTGAAGCGCTTGTGCAGCCAGAAGTACTGGGCCGGCACCTCGCGCACGCAGGCCTCGATCTCGCGGTTGACGCGCGTGGTATCCGCGAGCACATCACCGCTCGGGAAACCGTCGAGCGGTGCACGGAAGATGATCTCGTAACCGCCGCCGCGCGGCAGCTGGCGCGTGAAGCACACCATCACCACGGCCTGGGTCATCGCCGCCAGGCGCGGCAGCACCGCGAAGGTCGCGGCCGGGATGCCGAAGAACGGTGCGAACACCGCATTGCGCCGGCCGGCATCCTGATCCGGCAGGTAGTAAAGCGGCCTGCCCTTCGCCACCTGCCGCACCAGTGCCGTGAACGGCTTGTTGTGCTCGACCAGCAAGCCGCCGAAGCGGCGGCGCGCGCGCTGCATCAGATGCGCGATCAGGGCGTTGTCCGGATGACGGAACACCGACACCATCGGTCGCTCCGCCGCCAGGCGAATCCCGCCCACCTCCAGAGCGAAGAAGTGCGGCGCGATCAGGATGACATTGCGTCCCGCGGCGAGCGCCGCGTCGTAGTGTTCGCGGCCGCGAAAGCGCGTGAGGCGCTTGAGGCGCGCGAGCGACGCCCACCAGGCGATACCGAGATCGAACAGCGCCTGGCCGGCGCCGTAATACTGGGCGCGCACCAGGCGCGCCTGTTCGCGCGCGCTCAGGTGCGGGAAGCAGCGCGCGATGTTGGTCCGCACCACGCGCCGGCGCCCGCCATGCAGCGCATAGAACAGCATGCCGAGCGCGGCACCGAGCGCGGCCAGCGGCGGCAGCGGCAGCAGCGACAAGCCGCGCAGCAGCGCCACCCCCAGCCACGTCGGCCAGTAGCGCGGCGCGAGAAAGTCGCGCCAGCTCACCGGTTCAGCGCCGGCCACGCGCGCGCTTTGCCCGCTGCGGATAGGGTGCCGGCGCCTCGCCCGGGCGGGTCTTGAAGAGCTTGAGCGTCCACATGTATTGCTCCGGCATCTCGCGAATGCCCTGTTCCATGGCGGCATTCATGGCGGCCGCATCGGCCAGACGCTCGCCGCTCGGAAACCCTGCGAGCGGCGGCTTGAGCACCACCTCGTAACCGCGCGCGTGCGTCAGCACCCGCACGAAGCACGGTACGACCACGGCATCGGCCATCTGCGCCATGCGCCCGAGCGTTGGCAGTGTGGCGGTCGGGATGCCGAAGAACGGCGCGAACACCGACTGTTTCGGGCCGAAGTCCTCATCCGGCAGGTAGTAGAACGCCAGCCCGGCGCGCAGCCCGCGGATCACGGGGCGCAGGCCCTGCTCGCGCGCGAGCAGGCCGCCGCCGAAGCGCAGGCGCGCGCGGTTCAGGACCCAGTTGACCACCGGATTGCGCTGCAGCTTCATCATCGAGAAGGTCGGGCGCACGCGCGCCAGGATCGGGCCGGCGAAATTCATGCCGACCATGTGCGGCACCAGCAGGATCACGTTGCGCCCGTGCCGCACCAGCTCGCGATACGGCTCGAGCCCGCGGATGCGCCCGAGGCGCAGGATGCGGCGCTTGGCGCCGAACACCAGCAGCCCCAGGTCGAGCGCCGCCTGACCGCTCGCGATGAAGTGCCGGCGCAGGATGCGCGCGCGCTGGCGCGCGCTCATGTGCGGAAAGCACAGCTGCAAGTTGATGCGCGCGATCTGGCGACGCTTGCGGTTGGCGGCCATCATCAGCAGGCCGAGGGCCGCGCCAAGCGGGCGCGTGAGCGCAAGCGGCACCCAGGCGCTCACGGCAAGCACCAGCACCATGAGCCAACTGCCCGCATAGCGCAGCCGCCAGGCGCTGCGCCCGAGACGCGGCCGATAGAACTGGATGCCGGCAGCATCGGGCGATGGCGGGGTCCGGGTCATGCGCGCCGGCATTATAGCGGTGCGTGCCGTTGACGCCACGGCGCGCTCGGTTAACCTTGAGACATGCAGCTGCCCCCGAATCACCGCGCTTCGCCGTTCCTCCTGGCCGGCGCGGTGTGGCTTCTGGCGCTGGTCGCGACCGTGGGCTTCGGCCTGAGCAACTGGCTCGACAACAAGCTGCTCGACTTCAACCTGCGCAGCCTGGCCGCGCGCCTGCCGCCCGATCCGGACATCGTCTTGATCGACATCGACGAGCCGGCGCTCGAGGCCATGGCGAGCGAGTACGGACGCTACCCCTGGTCGCGCGCGGTGTTCGCCACGCTGCTCGAGGGGCTGGCACGCCAGGGGCCGGCCGCAGTGGTGTTCGATATCCTGTTCGTCGACCCGCACAAGGACCACGTCGCCGACGACCTGCTGCTCATCGACGCCGCCCGCCGGCTGCCGAACGTGTACTTTCCGATGGTGCGCCTGCCGGCCACGCCCGAGGCTGACCGCGCCGGGTATCCGCTCGCGCAACTTCCGGGCGCGCAGCCGGCTTCCCCCCAGGCCGCGCCCGATGCGCGTGCGGCCTTGCTGCTGCCGCTGCCCGGACTGGTCGCCACCGGGCGCCTCGGTACCATCGATGTGTACCCGGACGCCGATGGCGTCATTCGCCGTTATCCGCTCTATATCGAAGCGGCCGGCTGGCGGATTCCGTCGTTACCGGCACGGGTGGCGGCCGGCCTCGGCTACCCGCTGCCGGCCGATGCCGCGTCCTTGCCACTCGTGTGGCACGGGCCGGCGCTGTCCTACCGGCGCGTGAGTTTCCACGACATCTTCCACGATCTCGAGCGCCGCCACCCGACGCGCCCCGCCGGTGAGTTCCGCAACAAGATCGTCATTGTCGGCAGCACCGCCGCCGCGCTGCTCGATCTGCGCGTCACGCCGATGGACGCGAAGTTCCCCGGCCCGGAGGTGGTCGCAACCGCCATCGACAACCTCAAGAACGGCGAGCGCCTGGTCCCGGCGCCGGCCTGGGTCGGACCGCTGCTCACCGCGGCGGTGCTCGCGGTGCTGGCCACGCTCTTTGCCCGCGGCGTGAGCGTGCTCGCCATCGGCGCGGTGACGATTGCTGCCACGTTCGTGCTCGGCGCCGGCAGCTGGGCCGCGCTGGTCTACCAGCGCCTGGCCGTGCCGGTGATGGCGAGCATCGTGCTCGGTGGGTGGCTTTACTACGTGCTCGCCGCGCTCCGCGCCTATCTGCTCGAGCGGCGCAATCGCCAGCGCGTCACGCAGCTGTTCGCGCGCTTCCTCGATCCGCGCGTGGTCAGCGATCTGGTCGATCAAGGCGAGACCACGGCGAGCCTGTCCGGCCAGCGCCGCGAGATCACGGTGCTGTTCTCCGATATCCGCGGCTTCACGACGCTCTCGGAGCAGAAGTCGCCGCAGGAGGTGGTCGATATCCTGAACCGCTACTTCACGCTGCAGGTCGAGGTGATCTTTCGCCATCAGGGCACGCTCGACAAGTACATCGGCGATGCCATCATGGCGTTCTGGGGCGCGCCCACCGAGCAGCCCGATCACGCCTGCCGCGCGCTCGCCGCGGCGCGCGACATGCAGGACACGCTCGCGCGCTTTCGCGCCGAGCTCGGGCCGGCCGGGGAGCATTTCGACATCGGCATCGGCATCAACAGCGGCGAGGCCGTCGTGGGCTTCATCGGCTCCCCGGTGCATCGCCAGGATTACACCGTCATCGGTGACACGGTAAACACGGCCAGCCGCATCGAGGGCGAGACCAAGGGGCGGGCGCGCATCCTGGTGTCGGCCGCCACCAAGAACGCCTGTCGCGAGCCGCTCGAGTTTGTCGACCACGGTTTTGTTAAACTGAAGGGCCGGACCGAACAGGTACACCTGTATGAACCGAAGTGGAGCTAGGTGGCGCGGGGCGCTCGGGGGGGTGCTTGCGATGCTCGCGGCAGCGGCGCTCGCGGCCGAAGTGGGCACCATGCGCCAGGCGACTACCGTCATGTCCGCCCCGTATCGCGACGCGACCGCGGCCGGTGACGTGGCGCAGAACGCCACGGTCACGATTCTCGAGCGTCGCGGCGCGTGGCTGCGCATCAAGGGCAGCACCGTCACCGGCTGGGTGCGACTGCACCAGGTGCGCATCGGCGAAGGACCGGAGAAGAAGGCGTCCGGCGCCGAGGGTCTCGGTGCGCTGTGGAACGTGGGCCAGACCGGCCGCTCCGGTACGACCGGCATCGTCGCCACCACCGGCATCCGCGGCTTCGATGCCGAGGCGCTGAGGAACGCCAAGCCGAACGTGCAGGCCGTGCGGGCCATGGAGAGCTACCGCGCCAGCAAGGAGGGCGCGCGCGCCCATGCGGCGGCCGGCGGGCTCAAGGAAAAGAACGTCGATTTCCTGCCGGCGGCCGTTGCCGACTGAGCAGCGAGCCTGAGGACCGTCACCATGCGCAAATTCATTTGGGTCTTGGCCGTTGTCGGGGCAGGCGTGGCTGCCCCGTCGTCGGCGTTCGACTGGAGCAAGATCAACCCCGACACGCTCAAGAGCATGGGCGAGAAGCTGCAGCAGCTCAAGCCGGTGTCGGAAAACAAGGAGATCGAGCTCGGCAAGGGCATTGCCGCCAACATTACCGGCGCAGCGCCGCTGGTGAACGACGCGGCGCTGCAGCGCTACGTCAACCAGATCGGCCTGTGGCTCGCCATGCATACCGACCGGCCGGATCTGCCGTGGCGCTTCGGCGTGCTCGATGACGCCATGGTCAACGCCTTCGCCACGCCCGGTGGCTACGTGTTCGTCACGCGCGGCCTGTTGATGCATTGCCGCGACGAATCCGAGCTCGCCGGCATCCTGGCCCACGAGATCAGCCACGTGGTGGCACGCCACGCGCTCGAGACCATGCGCAAGGGCGCCGTTACCGGGCTGGCCGGTGACGTGCTGAACGAGTACGCCAAGAGCAAGGGCAAAGAGGGCTATTCCAAGCTGGTCAGCGCCGGCACCGAAATCTACACGCGCGGGCTCGACAAGGAAGACGAGTACGCCGCCGACCGC
>CAZVUN010000145.1:0-7165 GCA_964629975.1 uncultured Acidiferrobacteraceae bacterium
CCGACCAATCTCAAGCAGACAGGAGCCGCCTCCAAGAGCAGTTGAGCCAGGCCGCCCGCCCCCGAATCGCCACCGCCGGCACCGCCGGCCAGCGCCGCGCCGCCCGCCGCCGCGGGCCGGCCCGAGAAGCGGGTGCCGATGACGCGCCTGCGCGCGCGCATCGCCGAGCGCCTGGTCGAGGCGCAGCGCACCGCCGCCATGCTCACGACCTTCAACGAGGTCAACATGGCGCCGGTGATGGAGCTGCGCGAGCGCTACCGCGAGCGCTTCGAGAAGCAGTACGGCGTGCGCCTCGGCTTCATGTCGTTCTTCGTCAAGGCGTGCGTCGAGGCCTTGAAACGCTTTCCCGAGGTCAACGCCTCGATCGACGGGCACGACATCGTCTACCACGGCTTCTTCGACGTCGGTATCGCGGTGAGCAGCCCGCGCGGGCTGGTGGTGCCGATCCTGCGCGACGCCGACCAGATGGACATGGCCGCGATCGAGGCGCGCATCCGGGAATTCGGCCAGAAGGCCAAGGACGGCAAGCTCACGCTCGAGGAGATCACCGGTGGCACCTTCAGCATCACCAACGGCGGCGTGTTCGGCTCACTGCTGTCGACGCCGATCCTCAATCCGCCGCAGAGCGCCATCCTCGGCATGCACAAGATCGAAGATCGTCCGGTCGCGGAGAACGGCCAGGTCGTGGTGCGACCGATGATGTACCTGGCGCTCACCTACGATCACCGCATCGTCGACGGACGCGAGGCGGTGCAGTTCCTGGTGACCATCAAGGACATGCTGGAAGACCCAGCGCGCATGGTGCTCGGCGTGTAGCCGCGCCCCGACACTCAAGGACAACCCATGGCGGAAGAGTTCGATGTGGTAGTGATCGGCGCGGGGCCGGCCGGCTATGTCTGTGCCATTCGCTGCGCGCAGCTCGGCCTCAAGGTCGCGTGTGTCGACAACTGGCAGGGTCCGGCGGGCGAGGCGTCGCTGGGCGGCACCTGCCTCAACGTGGGCTGCATTCCATCGAAGGCGCTGCTCGAGGCCTCCGAGGTGTTCGCGCGCGTGCGCGATCACGGCGCGCACTTCGGTGTGCGCGCCGATGCGCTGGCGCTCGATCTGCCCGGCATGATGGCGCACAAGGACAAGGTGGTGCGCGATCTCACGCGCGGGGTGGCGGCGCTGTTCAAGGCCAACGGCGTAAGCGCGGTGTTCGGCACCGGCAGGCTGCTCGCCAATCACCAGGTGGAGGTCGGCGGGCGAGACGGCACGACCCGCACGCTGCGCGCCGAGCACATCGTGCTCGCCACCGGCTCGCAGCCGGTGACGCTTGCGGCGGCGCCACTGCAGGACGACGTCATCGTCGACTCCACGGGTGCACTCGCATTCGACGCCGTGCCACGACGTCTCGGCATCATCGGCGCCGGCGTCATCGGGCTCGAGCTGGGCAGCGTATGGCGGCGCCTCGGCGCCGAGGTGGTGCTGCTCGAGGCGCAGGAAAGATTCCTCGCCTTCGCCGATGAGCAGGTCGCCAAGGAGGCGCTCAAGCAGTTCACCGCCCAGGGGCTCGACATCCGGCTTGGCGCGCGCGTCACGGCGACGCGGGTCGCGGACCGGCAGGTGGTGGTCGATTATCAGGACAAGAGCGGCCAGCACCAGCAGACCTTCGACCGGCTCATCGTTGCCGTGGGGCGCCGCCCCAACACCCATGGCCTGTTCGCCCCCGAGACCGGGCTGCTGCTCGATGAGTGGGGCTTCATCCACGTCGATGAACAGTGCCGCACCAATCTGCCGGCGGTGTACGCGGTCGGCGACGTGGTGCGCGGTCCGATGCTGGCGCACAAGGGTTCGGAGGAAGGCATCATGGTGGCGGAGGTCATCGCCGGCCGGCCCGGGCGCGTCAACTACGGCGCCATCCCGTCGGTGATCTACACGCTGCCCGAGATCGCCTGGGTCGGCCAGAGCGAGCAGGCCCTCAAGAGCCTCGGCACCGCCTACCGCGCCGGCAGCTTCCCGTTCGCGGCCAACGGGCGCGCCAAGGCCATGGGCGAGGCCAGCGGCTTCATCAAGGTTCTCGCCGATGCGGCCAGCGACCGCGTGCTCGGCGTACATGTCATCGGCCCGCATGCCTCGGAGCTGATTGCCACGGCCGTGCTGGCCATGGAATTCGGCGCCGCGGCCGAGGACATTGCGCTTACCATGTTCGCGCATCCGACCCTGTCGGAGGCGCTGCACGAAGCGGCGCTGTCGGTGCATGGCCGTGCCATCCACGTGACTCAGGCCAAGCGGCGAAGCTGACGATATCCGCAAAAAAAGCAGGGGTGCGGATAGGGCGCGCCGGCGAGCGCCCGACCACGGAAGGTCGGGCCGGGGCGTGGCGAAGGTGCGAATGCCTCGCCAGGGACGGCAAGCATGGCGCGCCCTAGAGGATTCGAACCTCTGACCTTCAGCTCCGGAGGCTGACGCTCTATCCAGCTGAGCTAAGGGCGCGGGGCTGGCAAGAATAGCGATCCGCACCGGCGCCGTCCACGCCGGCGCTTGTCCGGCGGCGGGTAAATTAGGCTATACTAATGCCGCTTCGCTCTCGGGGTCCCGTTCGGGGACGAATCTCATCTGTCAAATCTTCTGCAATTGGGGAATAACCGTGTCTGATCGTGAGTTTGTAAAGTACTTTTCGGCCATGATCGCCGCGCTGGTCGCGCTGGCCGTCGTGATTTTCGTCATCGCGCAGGTCGTTGGCGGCAAGGCCAAGCATCCGGCCGCCGCGCAGGCCGACGCCAAGGCGGTGGTCGAGCGCATCAAGCCGGTCGGTGAAGTGACCGTCGCCGGCAGCAACGCGGTGATGGATGCACTCATTCCCGCCGCCCATGCCCAGGCCAACAAGGGCGAGTCGGTCTACAAGCAGGGTTGCGCGGCCTGCCACGTCGCTGGCGTGGCCGGCGCCCCGAAGCTGGGCGACAAGGCCAGCTGGAAGGATCGCATCGCGCAGGGTAACGACAAGCTCTACGAGCACGCCATCAAGGGCTTTCAGGGCAAGAAGGGCGTGATGCCGCCGAAGGGTGGCTTCGCCAACCTGTCGGATGCCGACGTCAAGGCGGCGGTCGACTACATGGTCGGCAAGGGCAAGTAAGCGCTTCCCCGTTGCTTTGAGACACAGGGGGGCGGCCGCCAGGCCGCCCCCCTTTGTTTTTGCGGCTACGGCAGCGCCGCCGTGAGCGGGGCGCGGTCGAGGCGCCGATACTGGATCGCCTCCGCGACGTGCGCCGCGTCCACGCGCTCGGCGCCGGCGAGATCCGCGATGGTGCGCGCCACCTTGAGCACACGGTGATAGGCACGCGTGCTGAGGCCCAGGCGCTCGACCGCCTGCTCGAGCAGGCCGCGACTGGCGGCGTCGAGCGCGCAGGCCGACTCGATTTGTTGGTTGCTGAGCCGGTGATTGGCGCAGCCGCTGCGCGCCAGGGCGCGCTGGCGCGCCGCCTGCACGCGCGCCCGCACCTGCGCCGAGGTTTCGGACGGCGGCGTGCCGGCCTCGAGCAGCAGCGCGCGCGGCACCGGCGGCACCTCCACGTGCATGTCGATGCGATCGAGCAGCGGCCCGGACAGGCGCGCGCGATAGGCGCGCACACGTTCCTCGGAGCAGTGGCACCGGCCCGAGGCGTCGCCCAGGTAGCCGCAGGGGCAGGGGTTCATCGCGGCGATCAACTGAAAGCGCGCGGGAAATTCGGCGTGGCGCGCCGCGCGCGAGATCACCACCGCACCGGTCTCGAGCGGCTCGCGCAGCACCTCGAGCACGTGCCGGTCGAACTCCGGCAGCTCGTCGAGGAACAGCACGCCGTGGTGGGCGAGCGAGATCTCGCCCGGGCGCGGATGGCTGCCGCCGCCGACCAGCGCCACGGCGGAAGCGGTATGGTGCGGGGCGCGATACGGGCGCTGGCGCCAGCGCGCCACCGCGAACCCGCCATTGAGTGATTGCAGCGCACAGCTCTCGAGCGCCTCCTCTTCCGACATGGGCGGCAGGATGCCCGGCAGGCGACTGGCCAGCATGCTCTTGCCGGCGCCCGGCGGCCCGATGAACAGCAGGCTGTGACCGCCGGCGGCGGCGATCTCGAGCGCGCGCTTGGCGTGTGCCTGGCCACGCACCTCGCTGAGATCGGCACCCTCGCCCGGTTCGGCGACGTCGGCGACGGCCGCACGCGCGACCAGGGCGCCCGCGCCGTTGAGGTGCGCGGTGATCTCGAGCAGGTGTCCTGCCGGCAGGACCGTGGCACCGCGCACCAGCGCGGCCTCATCGGCGTTGGCGGCCGGCAGCACCACGGCGCGTTGTGCGCGCCGCGCACTCAGCGCGACGGCGAGCGCGCCGCGGATGGCGCGCAGCTCCCCGGTCAGCCCGAGCTCGCCGACGAATTCGAGCGCGGCGAGCTGCTGTGTGCGGATCTGGCCGGAGGCGGCGAGGATGCCAAGCGCGATCGGCAGGTCGAAGCGCCCGCCCTCCTTGGGCAGATCGGCCGGGGCCAGGTTGATGGTGATACGGCGCGCGGGAAATTCGAAGCGCGCATTGAGCAGCGCCGCGCGCACCCGGTCCTTGCTTTCCTTCACCTCGGTCTCGGGCAGACCGACGATCGACAGGCTCGGCAGGCCGTTGCCGATGTGCACCTCGACGCTGACCGGCGGGGCATCGATGCCGACCTGGGCACGGCTGTGAACGACGGCGAGTGACATGCCTTCCCTGGCGCGCGTGGCCTACTTAGCAGCGCGCGTCGCTTCGAGTTCGCTGAGGCGCCGTTCCAGCTCCTCGAGGCGGGCACGCGTACGCGCGAGCACCTGCTCCTGCACCTCCAGTTCCTCGCGCGTGACCAGATCAAGACGATCGAACACCGACTGAAGCGCGGCACGCAGGTTGTGCCTCATTTCCTGCGTCAGGCCTTGCGGCATCAGCTTGGCAGTGTCTTGCATGATCTGGTCGATGATGCGACCCAACACGATGACCCTCACGGTGGTGGTTAGCTGCGCCTATCTAACAGCGCAAGGTGACTCGGCGCAACGGTACCCAACAGCGCGTGCCTCGCGCACCACCGCCGTGCGCACTCATCGATACAGCGTTCCAGCTTGGTGCGGAGAGCCCGCTGCCAAGCCGCACGAGGCGCCTAACCAGCTGTATCTACATAGAAATAGTAGCTGGCATGCGGAGTGCATTTGCACGATGCGATCCGGATCACGGACGACGGTAGACCACCGGATAGGTTGCCAGCCCCAACAATGGCTGGGCGCGCTGGCGCAGCGTGGGAAGGACCCCAGCCTCTTCCAGGGCGGCCGCTGCGGAACCTTCAGGGAGTCAGCGATTGTTACGACCAACACGAGCAGTCACAGGAGACAAAGAAATGAGCAAGCACTTCCCCACAGCACTACGCGCCACAGTAGCTGCGGCTGCCATGGCTGTCGCGGCGATCGTCCCGTCCGTGGCAAGCGCCGCGGTCAGCGGCAACATCGGCGTGTTCTCGAAGTACGTCCTGCGCGGCAACACCGGCAGCTGCGATGACGCCAACCGCACCACGCCCACCTACGGCGCATGCACGGCGCCGGAGAACAACAATACCGCCGTGCAGGGCGGGTTCGACTGGACCTCGGACGCCGGCTGGTTCCTCGGTTACTGGGGCTCGAACCTCGGTTACTCCTACGACAAGGACACCGGCGTCTACGGCAGCAACGGCTTCGAGAACGACTTCTACGGCGGGTTCTCGGGCAAGGCCGGTCCCATGACCTACAGCATCGGCCTGACCCAGTACTACTACATCAATGTCGATGACTCGAACCTGACCGAGCCGTTCGCGACGCTTGGCTTCGGACCCGTCACGCTCGGCGTCAAGTACCTCGCCACGGACGGCTTCTGGGGCAACCAGGGCGACATGTACTGGACGCTCGCCTATGCCACCGACCTGCCGGCCGGCTTCAAGTTCTCGGGCACGCTCGGTTACTACCTGTACGAGGACAAGGACAGCGACAAGCTGTGCAAGGGCTTCGGTCTGGCCAGCGGCTGCAAGGTGACGCTCACCGATTCGGATTTCCGCCACCTTGATCTGACCCTGACGCATCCGATCGGCAAGACCGGTGCCGAGATGGGCATTACCTACATCCTCGGCGGCAAGGATCGTCTCGACCAGGATCTCGAGGATACGGTGGTGCTGAGCGTGAAGTACCCGTTTGATCTGTAAGGCACACGAGGCGCCCGATCACTGGCCCGCAGTCGCGCGGGCCGGGGATCCGCCAAGTACGACCCAGGCGGCGGCAACCCGTACGGCTGCACCGCAAGGAGAGAGAAACAAACGGCGCGTCGCATCGCCGGCGGCGGGCAAGTGCGAGCAACAAGCACTGCGCCCGATGCTCGAGCGGGTTCAGCGCGCCCCCCCGAACGAGTCAGTGGGAGGTTACCGGTGGACGTTGTCACACTTGCCTACGGCCCCAGCCTGCAGCATGGCCAGCGCCGGATACCAGGAGACCAGCAATGAAATTCGTTACTGCAATCATCAAGCCCTTCAAGCTCGACGACGTGCGCGATGCGCTCGCCGAGGTCGGCGTGAAGGGTGTGACCGTGACCGAAGTCAAGGGCTTCGGCCGGCAGAAGGGCCACACCGAGCTGTATCGCGGTGCGGAGTACGTGGTCGACTTTCTGCCGAAGGTGAAGATCGAGGTCGCCATCGACGACGCCATGCTCGACCGCGTCATCGAGGCCATCACCAAGGCCGCGCGCACCGACAAGATCGGCGACGGCAAGATCTTCGTTACCGACCTCGCGCAGGTCGTCCGCATCCGTACCGGCGAAACCGGTAAGGACGCACTGTGAACTGGAGACCGAACATGTTTGCAACAATCCTCAACAAGCGTTACCTCGGCGCACTCGCGGCGCTGCTGCTGGTGCTGGCCCCCGCCATGGGCTTCGCCGCCGACGAGGCGGCCAAGCCGGCGGCCGAGGCCGCTGCCGCGGCTGCGCAGGCGGCACCGGCGCCCACGCCGGACAAGGGCGACACCACCTGGATGATGGTGTCGACCATCCTGGTGATCCTCATGACCATCCCGGGGCTGGCGCTCTTCTACGGCGGCATGGTGCGCAGCAAGAACATGCTGTCGGTACTGATGCAGGTATTCACCATCTTCTGCCTCGTGGCGGTGCTGTGGGTGGTGTATG
>CAZVUN010000146.1:0-6975 GCA_964629975.1 uncultured Acidiferrobacteraceae bacterium
GGCCGAGGGCGCGCTCGGCGCGGCGCTCGGGGCACCAGCGTCGGGTGGCGGGACGGCCTCGGGCGCTGCCGCCGCGGGGGGCGGTGCCGAGGCCGCGGCGTCGGGAATCGGCGCCGCAGCCGTCACCGGCCCCGACGGTGGCAGATGCAGCATCAGGCGCTGCTGTATCAGGCGCGCCTTGACCCGGGTAGCCGGATCGTTCACCGAATCCTTGGCAAACTTGTCGAGGATCGAGTTGAGAAACGTCACGAACGCCAGCTCGATGCGCCCGTCCGGACCGGCAAAACGCCGCAGCCCACGCTCGATCAGGGCGTACAGTGCTGCGCCGTCCGGACTGCGGCGCAAACCGTCCAGATGGCGGCGAATCGTGGTCAGCAGACCCGGGTCGATGATGGTGGGTTGATTGGACGCCAAAAAAACGTCTCCGCTCAGGTGACTACATCGGCACCTGAAACTGTAGACGAAGGTGCGCCGGCGCGCCGGGGGCGCCGGCCGTTCGTTGAAAAACGAACTTCCCGCGCTACAGGGACGTGCCGCCCCGGGGCTCAAACCGACCGGTATCTGACCTTCGGAGCGAGGCGTGGACGTGCCCCGCGCCGACGCGGGCTGCCTGTACGGGATGGCTGAGAAACGCCCCGGTTGGCGTTTTTCGGCCTGCGGCTAGGGGTGCTGGTCGTTGACCTCGGCCGCGGTGGCAAGCGTGGTAGGCGGGGGCTCGATTTCGGTGCGGTTGCGCCCGAGGTTCTTGGCGCGGTACAGGGCGCGGTCGGCGCGGTCGATCAGGTCCTTGGGTGCCTCCCCAGGGACGTACACCGTCAGGCCGGCGGAGAAGGTTGGCACCGGCAGGGACTTGCCGGCGTATTCGCAGCGCAGCTCGGCAGCCCGGCTGCGCACCTTGTCGATCGCTGCCAGGGCGCCGTCGCGGTCGGTATTGGGCAGCAGCACGGCGAACTCCTCACCGCCATAGCGCGCCACCATGTCGTGGTGGCGCAGGATCGAGAGCACGTGCTGGGCGTAGCAGCGCAGCACCTCGTCGCCGGCGGTATGGCCGTAGGCATCGTTGATCGCCTTGAACTCATCCAGGTCGAGCAGCGCCAGGACGAGCGAGCTGCCGTAGCGCTGGGCGCGGCCGATCTCGTCCTGCAGCCGGCGCATGAACGCGCGCCGGTTGGACAGACCGGTGAACTCGTCGGTCAACGACAGCAGCCGCACCTTGTGCAGTTCGTCGCGCAGGTGCTGGGCATCGGACTTCACCAGCTTCAGATAGTCTCCGGTGCGGTGCAGCTTGCCATCGAGGGCACGCTGGCCCTGGATCAGCTCCTCGATGCCGCCGACCAGGATCTGCTTGAGGTGTTCGATCTCGGTATGCGTCTCGGCCTGCTGGAGCGCGCCGAGCTCTATCTGCAAGAGCGCGCCGAACTCGCGGTTCTGCGCGATCGCCTCGGCAACGCTCACCGCCAGCTGCTCTTGCAGCTTCTCAATCTCGTCGCGTTTGCGATCGAGATGCAGACGATAGGCGGAATGCACGCGCCGCTCGAGCGCTGGCATGGCTGCCTCGCCGGGCGGTTCGGCGGCCGCCTCGGCTTCGACGGGCGCCGGCGCCACCGGGCTCGTGGGACCCGGCGCCGCCGCGGCGGGGGCCTCGCTCGGGCGTTCGGGTGCCACAGGTGCCGCCGCGGCGGGGGCCAGCGCGCAGGCGCCACCAGGGACTTCCGCCGGCGCAGCGCCCTGGACATCGGGCCAGGCGGCTTGGCGCAGACCGATCAGTTCGGCATTGATCCGGGTGACGGTCTCGGGGACGGGATTGCGCGCATACGCCTCGAGCAGCAGGTGCAGCAATGTGGTGTAGGCGCGATCAAGGCGCGTCTGCACCTGCCGATGCTCCTCGGCCAGCTGCGTGACCTGATCGAAGATGACCGTGCCGACCGCGGTTTTCTTCAGTTCCTCGAGCAGCTTCAACACGCCGCCCAGGATTTGTACGCCTTCCGACTCCGCTCCGTTCTGCATGACGACGCACAAACTCCCTGCCGCTGCCCATGCGCAGGCATGGGCAGCGCGCTCTTGATCGACACGGTAAACCGGATTGCGGGCGCTGCTACGGGCTCCAGCCACTACGCCGCAAGACGAAACTCTCCCCTTGAAAGATCAATCTATACCGCGCACCGCGAAACGACAACTCGTGCTTGTCGGTCTGCGCGCGCTGCTCTCGCCGTCAATGGCTTACAAACGAATGCACAGCTTCGGGCTGAACTTCTCGCGCTAATGCCTTGGGTGTGATCGTGGCGCGCCGTCACGGGCGCCTGCGGCGCTTGCTCTGGAAGGCCGTGACTGCGCGCACGATCTCCTCAAATGGCAGCGCCTCGAGCGCGCCGAAGCGCGCCTGCGCCTCGCTCACCAGGGCGTGAATGTTCTGCGGGCCAGCTGCATCCTCGGGGTGCAGGACGCGCTTGAGGCCCTGCAGGCCACCGACCATCACGCGCATCTGCTTGCCGAACGGCAGGCTCTGCCACGGATCCGTGATCTTGAGGGCAAAGCGCGAGCGTTCCTTCAGTACCTCCAGCAGGAACTGACAGTTGTTGTGCGCGATGGCGGAGCGGCAGCCGACCAGCATGCGCTCGGCCACGACGTTGCGCGTGGCGTTCTCGCATCCGCACTGTGCGCTCAGGATCGGCTTCTCGAACGGACAGCGGGCGTCGGACACGGGTGCGGCACGGGCGCGCTAGGGATGATAGGGCCGGCTGAGCTCGTGCACCGCCTCGACCAGCACCCCCACCCGCTCCGGATCGACTTGCGGATGGATGCCGTGGCCGAGGTTGAAGACGTGTCCGGAGCCGGTGCCGAAGCTCGCGAGCACGCTCGCCACTTCGGCGCGAATGCGCGCGGGCGAGGCGTACAGCACCGCCGGGTCCATGTTGCCCTGCAGCGCCACGCGCTGCCCGACGCGGGCGCGCGCATCGGCCAGATCGGTCGTCCAGTCGACACCGAGCGCATCACAACCGGTGGCGGCCTGCGCCTCGAGCCACTGGCCGCCGTTCTTGGTGAACAGGATGAGCGGCACGCGCCGGCCGTGCGCCTCGCGCGTGACGGCGGCGACGATGCGCTGCATGTAGGCCAGGGAAAACTCCCGATAGTCGCGCGGCGTGAGCGCACCGCCCCAGGTGTCGAACAGCATGACCGCCTGCGCACCCGCGGCGATCTGGGCATTGAGATACTCCGTCACCGCGCGCGTCAGCACCTCGAGCAGCCGATGCAGCAGCGGCGGCTCGTCGAACAGCATGCGCTTGATGCGCGCGAACTCCTTGCTGCCGCCGCCCTCGACCATGTAGGTCGCCAGCGTCCACGGGCTGCCGGAGAAACCGATGAGCGGGACCGCGCCCGCGAGCTCGCGCCGAATCAGCCGCACCGCATCCATGACGTAGCGCAGCTCGACCTCCGGGTCCGGAACGCCGAGGGCGTCGATGTCCGCGCGCGTGCGCACCGCCTTGCGGAAATGCGGGCCCTCGCCCTCGGTGAAGTACAGACCGAGACCCATCGCGTCTGGCACCGTCAGGATGTCGGAAAACAGGATGGCGGCGTCGAGCGCGTAGCGGCGCAGCGGCTGCAACGTCACCTCGCACGCGAGCTCCGGGGTCGAACAGAGCGTCGGGAAATCCCCGGCGCGCTCGCGTGTGGCGCGATACTCCGGCAGATAGCGCCCGGCCTGGCGCATGATCCACACCGGCGTGACATCGACCGGTTCGCGCAGCAAGGCACGCAGCAGACGATCGTTTTTCAGTGCAACCATGGCAGGTTCCGCTGCGGCTGTGCCAGTGCGGACAACGCCATCACGTCGCGGTTGGGCGCGCGGCGGGCGGCAGTCACAGGGGCGCTGGCAGCTGGGAGTCGCCCATCAGGTAGCGATCGACCGCGCGTGCGCACGAGCGGCCCTCGGCGATCGCCCACACGATGAGCGACTGGCCACGCTGCATGTCGCCGGCGGTGAATACCCCCGGCACACTGGTCATCCAGTTCTCATCGCGCCACACGTTGCCGCGCTCGGTGAGCTTGACGCCGAGCGCCTCGAGCAGGCCGGCCTTTTGCGGGCCGACAAAACCCATGGCGAGCAGCGCCAGGTCGCACGGCAGCCGGAATTCGCTGCCCGGCAGCTCGCGAAATACGGTGCGCCCGCCCTCTTGCACCGGCTCGACCTTGACCAGCTCGATGGTCTTGACGCGCCCGTCGGCATCGCCGAGGAAGCGCTTGGTCGACACCGCATACAGACGCTCGCCACCTTCCTCGTGGGCCGAGGCGACACGGTAGATGAACGGATACTGCGGCCACGGGTTGTTGGGGGCGCGGGTGAGCGGCGGGCGCGGCATGATCTCGAGCTGATGCACCGAGGCCGCGCCCTGGCGGTGCGCCGTGCCGAGGCAATCGGCACCGGTGTCGCCGCCGCCGATGATGATCACGTGACGGCCCTTGGCACTGATCTCCTGCTCGGGCGGGATGGCGTCGCCCTGGCAGCGGCGATTGGCCTGGGTGAGATACTCCATGGCGAAATGCACGCCGCGCAGCTCGCGGCCCGGGACCGTGAGGTTGCGCGGCTCGCACGCGCCGCCGGTGAGCAGCACGGCATCGAATTCACGCCGCAAGTCCGCCGGCGCGTAATTGACGCCGACGTGCACCCCGGTGCGGAACACCACGCCCTCGGCGGCCATCTGCGCGAGGCGCCGGTCGAGCACATGCTTTTCCATCTTGAACTCCGGAATGCCATAACGCAGCAGTCCGCCGATGCGGTCGTCGCGCTCGAACACCGTGACCGCGTGCCCCACGCGCCGCAGCTGCTGCGCGGCCGCCAGCCCCGCCGGGCCGGAGCCGACGATGGCCACACCTTTGCCGGTCTCGACCGACGGTGGCAGCGGCTTGACCCAGCCCTGCGCGAAGGCGTGATCGATGATCCCGAGCTCGACCGCCTTGATCATGACCGGATCGGAATTGATGCCGAGCACGCACGCCCCTTCGCACGGCGCCGGGCAGAGCGTGCCGGTGAATTCCGGAAAATTGTTGGTGGCGTGCAGCCGCTCGATCGCTTCGTCCCAGTGTCCGCGGTAGACGAGATCGTTCCAGTCCGGGATCAGGTTGCCGAGCGGGCAGCCCTGATGGCAGAACGGGATGCCGCAGTCCATGCAGCGCGCCCCCTGGGTCTTGAGTTCGTCTTCCGGCATCGGCGCCATAACCTGGCGCCAGTCGCGCACACGCTCGGCGACCGGACGGTAGGGCTGCTTGGCGCGCTTGAACTCGAGGAAGCCGGTGGCCTTACCCATGCACGGCCTCCATTACGGCCTGGTCCTCGGGGACGCCCTTCTGGCGCGCGGTGCGGATGACGCTGAGGACATGCTTGTAGTCCTTGGGCATGACCTTGACGAAACGGCCTTGCACCGCCTTCCAGTCATCGAGCAGGCCCTGCGCCACGCGGCTGGCGGTGTAGCGCGCATGGCGCTTGAGCAGTTCCTTGACGACCTCGACGTCCTCGCTGTCCGACAGGGTTTCGAGCTCCACCATCGCGAGGTTGCAGCGCGCGCGGAACTCGCCCGCGGCATCGAGGATGTAGGCGACACCGCCGGACATGCCGGCGGCGAAGTTGCGCCCGGTGCGGCCGATGACCAGCACACGCCCGCCGGTCATGTACTCGCAGCCGTGGTCACCGACGCCTTCGACCACGGCGGTGGCGCCGCTGTTGCGCACACAGAAGCGCTCGCCGGCGATGCCGCGGAAATAGGCCTCGCCGCTGGTCGCGCCGTAGAGCGCGACGTTGCCGATCACGATATTGTCCTCGGCCACGAATGTCGCCTGGCGCGGCGGATACACAATGATCTTGCCGCCCGACAGGCCCTTGCCGATGTAGTCGTTGGCATCGCCCTCGAGCGTGAAGCTCACGCCCTTCGGAAGGAAGGCGCCGAAACTCTGGCCGGCCGAGCCGTTGAAATGGATCCGCACCGTGTCCTCGGGCAGACCCGCGGCGCCATAGCGCTTGGTCACCTCGTGACCGAGGATCGTGCCGACCGTGCGATGTACGTTGCGGATCGGGAGGATCGCCGTGACCGGCTTGCCGGCCTCGAGCGCCTCGCGCGCGAGCGGCAGGAGGGTGGTCATGTCGAGCGAGCTGTCGAGCCCGTGATCCTGCGCGCGCGTGCAGCGGCGCGCCACCTCCGGGCCGACCGGCGGCAGCGCCAGCACGCGCGAGAAGTCGAGGCCGCGCGCCTTCCAGTGATCGACCGCCTTCTTCATGTCGAGCAGATCGAGCCGCCCGATCATGTCCTCCATGCGCCGGAAGCCCAGGCTCGCCATGAGCTCGCGCACCTCCTCGGCCACGAAGCGGAAGAAATTGATCACGTGCTCGGGCTTGCCGGCGAAGCGCCGGCGCAGCTCCGGGTCCTGCGTGGCGATGCCCACCGGGCAGGTGTTGAGGTGGCACACGCGCATCATGACGCAGCCCATGACCACGAGCGGCGCGGTCGAGAAGCCGAACTCCTCGGCGCCCATGAGCGCGGCGATCACCACATCGCGCCCGGTCTTCATCTGGCCGTCGACCTGCACGACGATGCGGTCGCGCAGCTTGTTCATCACCAGCACCTGCTGCGTCTCGGCCAGCCCCAGCTCCCACGGCGCACCGCCGTGCTTTATCGAGGTGAGCGGGCTGGCGCCCGTGCCGCCATCGTGCCCGGAGATCAGCACCACATCGGCGTGGGCCTTGGCCACACCGGCCGCGACCGTGCCGACGCCGACCTCGGCCACGAGCTTGACGTGGATGCGCGCCTCGCGGTTGGCGTTCTTCAGATCGTAGATGAGCTGCGCCAGGTCCTCGATCGAATAGATGTCATGATGCGGCGGCGGCGAGATCAGGCCGACACCGGGCGTGGAGTGGCGCACGCGCGCGATCCACGGATAGACCTTGCCGCCGGGCAGCTGCCCGCCCTCGCCGGGCTTGGCGCCCTG
>CAZVUN010000147.1:0-6943 GCA_964629975.1 uncultured Acidiferrobacteraceae bacterium
CGAATACCCCCTGCTCATGGTGCAGGACTGGCCACCCGAGAAACGGCGCGCGCGCATGACCGTGGCCGAGCTTGCCGATCAGCTCTTCCCTTATCTCACCATGGTCGAAGGGCTCAAGCTCGCCGCACAGACCTTCACCCGCGACGTGAAGCAGTTGTCCTGCTGCGCGGGGTGAGGAAAACCGGTTCCGCCCATTGCTTGTTGGCGGTAGCGGCCGGTGATACACGATGACCGGTGCAGCCATGTGGTGATTCATCGAGGATCGCAAGGCGCGGCTCGAGCATGAGCACACCCACCGCGAGCGTGAGCTCCTGCCCCGCAAGCAAAGGTGCGGTGCGCGCATCGGCCTTGGTTCGCGAACGCCTGTGCAGGAATGTGCCGGTCATGGTCGCGTAAGCCTACGGCCTCTGCACGCTGCCGGGCGCGGCGGTCGCGGGCGTGCGCTTAGCCGCGCACCGGGATCGTAAGCAGCGGCGCCTGCGGCAACGTCCCCGACTCGGCGAGCGACATGAACATCATGAGGAACACGAACATGCGCTTTGAATTGAGATCACGATCATCGACCCAGAACCAGCGATTGCGGTACTGCACCGCGGCGAAGCCGTCGGCCGGCCGCTCGTTGCCGGAGCGGATGCGCATGAGCGCAGTGACACCCTCGACCGGCGCGCGGCCACGCGCCGTGGCGCGCCCTTCGGCGAGGTCCTGCTCGGGCACCTCCACGCCGGTCGCCAGCTCGCCCAGCACCTGCTGGATGGAGCGCGTAGTCATGGCGATCTCGTCAGGGCGGCGGCCGGAACCGAACACGAGCCGGAACTCGTCGCGCTTCGCGTCTAATCCAAGGAGTTCCTTCACCAGCCGGATGTCGGCGTCTGCGTCGGGGTCCACTTCGCGCTGAAGGACGATGAAGGTAACGGCCTGGTCGGTGCGCTTCTCTATGCGCAGACCAAAAGCACCCGACTGCTCGATGCGCCCGATCGCCTCGATGAGGCGGGCAAAGCGCGGATCCTCGCGCCGTGCGCCCGGAGACATCGTCGAGGCGCTGTAGATCCCATTGATCGACCTGACCGTTGCCCGCAGCAGAAAGTCGGTTCGCCGGCCGCCGCTGATCATGGCAAAGACCGTCTCCGGCGGGATCGGCCGCAGCAGGCTATTGACCAGCCGCTCGCCCGTCAGCGGTGCGTAGGAAATCGTCGGCGATTCCGTGTAACTGCCGGATGCGCCGAGGCTCGCGCTGTTGCTGTCCGAGGCGCGCGGAAAAACGGTCGCGCCGATGCTCACATCAGTCGCGAGCGAGTACGAGCTGATGACCGAGGACACATCCAGATACACCGGCATGTCCAGATAGCGCTGCTTGACGATGTTGAGCAGCATCAGCTCCTTCCACGATTCGGCAATCGCGCCGGCGTACCCGAGGCGGTCGCGCGGCACGCTGCCCGAACCAAGGGTTTGACATCCCATGACCACCGACAGGACGAAGAGCGCAAGAGCCAGGCGCATGCCGGCCGGCAATCTGATCCTGTGCCATGAAATGCGGGAGCATCGGTGGAACGCGCTCATAGGAAATGCGTGAGCAGCGCCCGCCGCAGAAAGCCGCGGCAGGTGTGAGGAACGACGTGCCGCGGGCCTGCAGTCAAGTCGGCGTTCACATGCGTCTGCGCACGGGAAGGAAAGACGGCCCGGTAAGCGCCGGGCCGCCCATGACGGATCACTGGAAATAGCCGCGCGCCTTCATGTTGTCACAGCCGTACATGCCGGGCTTCCAGGGCGGCAGGGTCGCGCCCTTTTCCTTGGCCCGGGCCTCCATCTGCTTGTGATGCTCTTCCATGTAGGCCTTGCACTCCTCGTACGTCTTGAAGCTGCGCATCTTGTTCTGGTGCTCGGTGCGCTCCTGCGGGGTCATGAGCTGCCAGCCCCAGGTGTTGCCCGGTTCGGCGTTCCAAGGACCGCGGGGCGCGGCCTGTGCGGCCGCAATGGTCAGTCCGGCCACGACGGCCGTCGTCAGTAACGTGGACAGTATCTTGTGCATGATGGGTGTCCTTTAGTACAGGCGTTGAATTTTCGGAAACACCGGGAAGATGCTTCCGTCCTTTCCGCTCCGCCGGAGGGGGGCGAATGCTGCTGCTGGTCCTCTCCAGTCCGCCGGACCGGTTGGCGTCGTACGGTATTCCAGACCGCGCTGCTGTGCCTTGACGCCCGTCAAACGAGCCGCCGCGCCAGAATTCGAACCGACAGCACAAACAGAGCGGCGGCGAAGGCGAGCAGCGCAAAAAGATCGAGCGCCGCCGTTGCGAACGGTGCATCGGCGAACGCGTGGCGGATCGCCTCGACCGAATACGTGAGCGGCAGCGCCCGCGCCACCCATTGCAGCGCTTCGGGCATCGCCTCCACCGGCACAAACACCCCACCCAGGAACATCATCGGGAAACGGATGAAGTTGGCGAGCGTCTGCGCCTCGAACACCTCGCGCACCGCCACCGACACGAACGCGCCGAGCGCGGCGAAGGCCACGGCGGACGACACGAGCGTCGCGATCAGTACGGCCCAGTTGATCGCGGTCGCGCCGAACACGGCCAGCGCCACCGCCAGCACGATCGCGGTCACCGTCAGGCCGAACGCCACGCCGCCCAGCATCTTGGCGGCGAGCAGCGCGGGCAGGCGGATGGGCGCGAGCAGCAGCCGCTCGAGCGCCCCGGTGCGCCGTTCGAACACGATGACGATGGCCTCCATGGAGCTCGTGGCAAACAGCAGCGTGAGGCCGAGCAGCCCCGGCACCAGCGCGGACACCTCGCCCGGGTTGCGCAACGTGAAGGCCAGCACGAAGGCAAACGGAAACAGCACGCCCCAGCTCAGGTTGGGTGGCTTCAGGTAATAGGCGCGCAGGTCCTTGCGCGCGATGTGGTACATGCCGCGCAGATCATCCGCCAACATCGCGTGCCTCCCGTTCGACCTTTTCATGGTGCAGGGTCTCGGCGCCAAGCCCGGTGAGCTGCACGAACACGTCCTCGAACGACAGGCGCCGGGTCTCGACTGCAACGATGCGCAGCCGTTGCGCGTCCGCCCGTGCGATGGCCGCGCGCAGCGCCGCGTCCGTATCGTCGTTGAGCCGCCAGTGCTGGCGGTGACCCGCGGCATCGGCCACCGTAACCTCAATACCCCGGCCGCCGCCGGCGCGGCGGCGCAGGCCGTCCACGCTGTCGAGCGCCACGATGCGCCCGCGCACCAGGATCGCCACGCGATCGCACAACTGCTCGGCCTCTTCCATGTAGTGCGTGGTGAGGAACACCGTGACGCCCTCGTCGCGCAGCCCGGCGATGAGCGTGCGTAAATTGCGCGCGCTTGCCACGTCCAGCCCGAGCGTCGGCTCGTCGAGGAACACGAGCTGCGGCTTGTGCGCCAGCGCCGCCGCGATGGTGACCGCGCGTTTCATGCCGCGCGAGAGCTGATTGAAGCGCGCATCGCGCTTCTCCGCGAGGCGGAAGCGCTCGAGCAACGCGAGCGCGCGCGGCGCGCGTTGCAGGCGCGGCACGCCGTACAGCGCCATGGAGAAGACCAGGTTGTCGCGGGCCGTGAGCTCGTCGTAGAGATTGGACGTCTCCGGCACCACGCCGATACGTTTCTTGATGCGGGGGGTCTCGCGCGCCAGATCGAGCCCGAGCACGTGCGCGCTGCCCGAGGTCGGTTTCGCCAATCCGGTCAGCATGCGAATCGTCGTGCTCTTACCGGCGCCGTTGGGGCCGAGAAAGCCAAACACCTCGCCCGGCCGCACCGTGAAGTCGATGCCGTCCACCGCGCGCAGCGCTGCCTCACCGCGGCTGGTACGGTAGAGCTTGGTGAGCGCGCGGGTTTCGATCGCAGGGGTCATGAACGCCGCCGGCTTATGTGCGTCATTGCCTATCATCCGCCGGGCCTGGTGGCACAGCGCACGCCCAGGGTCATGGCCGAATCGAGTTCCCGCCGGCGCGGGTCAATGGGCTCATCGCCGTCGAGCAATAGCCATAGCTGCCGGCCGCGCAGCGGCGCAATGCCGCCTCGATGCGCAGCAGTTCCCGCGCCGCGCGCTCCTGTCCCGTCTGCGCCACGGCCTGCGGTTGCAGCGCATCCATGCGCGACAGCCGCCCGATGCTGGACTGGGCGAGCGTGACGGTTGCGGCGGAGGCCTTGCGCGTGCCTTGCAGGGCAAGCAGCTGCTCGCGTGCCGCGAGCAGATATGATCTGAAGTGCCCCATGTCGATGTCGCCCATCGCGCTGTGCTCAGATGCGGAATGAAATGGCGTAGAAATCGAACATACTAACAGCCCCCCGCGCCCGGGACAGCGGCTTGCATAGATAGAAAGCGTGACATGAACCGCCTGACGCCCGAACGCCACCAGGTCTGGACCTATCTCGCGGCCATTGGCGCGGGGCTCGCGGCCGGTAGCGCCGCACCGTCACTCGCCCCGGCCTTCGAGACCATGCTGTGGCCGGCGCTCGGGCGCTCCTGTACGCCACGTTCGTGCAGGTGCCGCTGCTGCATCTGCGCGATGCCTTCCGCGATCATCGCTTCGTCACGGCCGTCTTGATCGGCAATTTCGTGCTGTTGCCGTTGCTGGCCTGGGCGCTGGTGCAGATGTTGCCGCCGGGGCCCGCGCTGCGCCTCGGCGTGCTGCTGGTGTTGCTGGTGCCGTGCACCGACTGGTTCATCAGCATCAGCGCGCTCGGCGGCGGCCACGTGCCGCGCGCCATCGCAGTGACGCCGCTCAATCTGTTGCTGCAACTGCTGTTGCTGCCGGTCTATCTGTGGTGGATGGCGAGCGCCGAGCTTGCCGCGGTCATGCCGCCGGAGCACCTCTGGCCCGCCATTGCACTGGTGCTCACGCCGCTACTGCTGGCCGCGCTGTCCGAGCGCTGGATCGAGGCCAAACCGGGGCGCGGCCTCTGGCGCGAACGGCTGGTGTGGTGGCCGGTGCCGCTGCTGGCGGGGGTGGTCTTCCTCATCGCCGGGGCGCAGGTGGGCGCGGTGACCGGCGCACGGGTGCTGCTGCCGGTGGTGGTGCCGCTGTTCATGATGTTTCTCCAGCTCGCCGGCCTGATCGCCTGGGCACTGGCGCGCGGCTTGCGGCTGCCGACCGATCAGGGTCGCACGCTCGCCTTCAGCCTCGGCACGCGCAATTCCTTCGTGGTGCTGCCGTTCGCGTTGGCCCTGCCGGCGGGCTGGGAAGTCGCGGCCGTGGTCATCGTCGTGCAGTCGCTGGTGGAGCTGTTCGGGATGGTTTTCTTTCTTTGGTGGATTCCACGCCGCCTGTTCCGGTATTGATCGCGTGCCGGCTCGCGACGCCTTCCCCCGACCGGTGCAATTTGAGTATCTGGAACCAGGCCACGCTGGCCAGGCCCAGGGCCGAAGGCGCTGGCCAGTTCCGCGAGCGACAGTGACGCGAAGCGGAATACGCCGGCAAGAACCGGCGACAAAGCGAAAGCGCCAGAAATCCCAGCGTCACGGCCGGCACGATCCAGAGTGTGGCATTCGGCGCGCACAGCGCCTCGATCGCCCGTTCGGTCTTGCCCTCCTGACAGAGCGTGAGGCCGAGCGTCACCGGCACGAAGCCGAAAGGATCAGCCCTTCGTGCCATTCGCCGAAGACGAGATAGAGCGTGCCGGCGGTCGGTTCATCGAGGATCGCAAGGCGCGGCTTGAGCATGAGCACGCCCACCGCGAGTGCGAGCCCCTGCCCCGGCGAGCACAGGTGCGGTGCGCGCATCGGCCTTGGTTCGCGAACGCCTGTGCAGGAATGTGCCGGTCATGGTCGCCTAAGCCTACGGCCTCTGCGCGCTGCGAGACGGTGACTCTTTACGGGTCGGCAGTCGCGTGTTTTGATCGAGCGACCGATATGAACGATACCCTTATCATGGCCGCGGGCCTGGCCGTCCTGTCCATCGCCTCGGGCATGCTGGGGCTGGGTGTGGCCTTCGCGGCGGTGCCGTTCCTCGGTTTCTTCATGCACGATCTGGTGCACGAGGTGCAGCCGCTGTCGCTGTTCCTCAACGGCATCACCGCGCTGTTTTCGTTGTTCGGCTTCGCCAAGAGTGGGCTGGTGGCGTGGCGGCCGGCGATCCTGCTGGCGATTGTCACCACCGTGTTCGCGCCGCTCGGGTCCTGGCTCGCGCAGATCGTCGATGCGCGCTGGCTGTGGGCGTTCTACTTCGCCGCGGTGGCCTTCCTTGCCTGGCGCATGTTTTTGCCGGAGAAGCCCGGCACCACCTATAACGCCGAGCCCAATCTGAAGCTGGCGCTGTTGCTCGCCGTGCCGAGCTCGGTGGCCGCCGGCATGCTCGGGGTGGGGCCGGGCTTTCTGTTGATGCCGACACTGATCCTGGTCGGCTTCGAGCCCAGGCGTGCCGCCGCGGTCAACGCGCTCGCGGTGACACCGCCCTCGTTTTCCGCGCTCATTCCGCATATCGCCACGGCCAGGGTCGATCTCACCCTGGCCGCGATCTTGCTCGTCGTGGGCGCGGCGGGCTCGTTCTTCGGCGCGCGCATCACGAGTCTCTATGTGCCGGGCAAGCGCTTGAAGCAGGGCTTCGGCGTGCTGATCGTGGTGATGACGGCGTACAAGCTGTACCAGATTCTTGCCAGCTAAGGAGACCGCCACGAAGAGGCCGTGGTTCATAATCTCCCTGGTGATTCAGGAGCCGACAGCACCCTTCGCGCGCGCCCCTTGCAAACGTCCGATCGGGGCCAGTCTTGAGATGCGCGCCAGCGGCCCACGGCCTGCCGACTGCTGCATAGCGATTCTTGAATGAGCTGGATAGACAGACTCCGACACCCCTTCGCGTCCGCCGCCGTGGAGGAGACGCACGTACAGGAAGCGCTTGCGCGCACGGCCAGGCGCGTAGAACCGGGCCGCCTGCGGCTGGCGCGCGGCTGGCCACAACAGTTTCGCCGCCCGATCGCCGCCGCGCTGGCCCAG
>CAZVUN010000148.1:0-6835 GCA_964629975.1 uncultured Acidiferrobacteraceae bacterium
GCGATCGTCGCGGCCATGAAACTTTCGTCGATGGTGAGCGGCGAGGTCATCCAGTTGATGTTCGCTACCCTGCCGACCGCGGCCAACCGACTGGGCGACGCCGAACTGCTGCGCGGCTATCTCGGCCTGATCCACCAGCTCTCGGCCAAGGTGCCGCGCGGCTTGCGGCCGATGCTCTCGCACCTCGACGAGCTGTTTGCCAAGCTCACGCTCGGGGGCCTGCGCCGCTGGGCGCTGTGGGGCGCGCAGGCGCATCAGCGTGATTTCCCGGCGCAGCTTCAGTACTTCGATCTCAAGAGCGCCGACTCGCAGGCGATGCTCCAGAAGGAGCGCCGAGGCACGCTGTTCATCGACAACCAGCGCAAGCTCAATTTCTATCTGCGCGCCTTCTGGGGCCGGGACTTCTTCCTGCGCCCGACCTCGGGCGACTACGAGACGCGCGAGGGCTACAAGCCGTTCATCGAGAGTCGCGTGATCCATCTGCCGGATGCCTACGACGACTATGCGGGGCTGCCTGGCAAGGACCTCTACCGGGCCGCCGCCGCCCACGCCGCCGCCCATCTGGTGTACACCACCCGGCCGCTGTCCATGGAGCAGTTGAATCCGGCGCAGATGTTCCTGATCGGACTCTTCGAGGATGCGCGCGTCGAGGCGCTGGCAGTGCGCGAGTTCCCGGGCATGAAACAGATGTGGTCCGCGTTTCACGCCAGGGTGCGGGAGGTGAGCTGCCCGACCGAGCCGGTCGTGGGACTGCTCGAGCGCCTGGCCTATGCCCTGCTCGACGAGGGTTACAAAGACGACGATGGCCTGATCGTCGAGACGGTCGCGGCGTTTCGCGAGGAGTTCGCGAGGCGAGCGCAGGACAACCGGCTGTCCTGGGATCTCGGCGTGACGCTCTATAACAAGCTCGGCGAGCGCGGCGGCGTTCCGAGCCTGCGGACGCTGGAGTCGATGGCGATTCCCTACCGCGACGATAACCGCTACTGCTGGGCGAGTGACGAAATCGCCTGGCACGAGGCCGAGTACGTCCCGGCGCCGAAGCAGGTGCGCAAGTACGTCTCGGTCATGGACATGGTAAACGAAGTGGACAATGAACTGGCCGGCGACGACGCCCAGGAGATCTGGGTGCTCGACACGCCGTTCTACCTCGACCAGGAAGGCTGCACGATCAACGAGCTCGAAGGCAAGGAGCCGGTCTCCGAGCCGTACCACTACCCGGAATGGGATTACAGCGTGCAGCTGCACCGGCCCAACTGGGTGACGGTGCTGGAAAAACGCCAGAAGAAGGGCGATCCCCAGGAGATCGACCGGATTCTCACCGAGCACAAGCCGGTCGCCGCGCGCCTGCGCCACATCATCGATGCCATGCAGCCGGAGGGCGTGCAGCGCCTGCGCCGCCAGGAAGACGGCGAAGAGATCGATTTGAACGCCGCGATCTGCGCCCTGATCGACATCCGCATGGGCCGGATGCCGGACCCGCGCATCAACATCCGCATTGAAAGAAAGGTGCGCGATCTCGCGGTACTGGTGCTGCTCGACCTGTCGGAATCCACCAACGAGAAACTCGGCGACTCGGACAAACCGGTGATTGCGCTCGCGCGCGAGGCGACCTCGCTGCTCTCGTGGGCAATCGATCGCGTGGGCGATCCGTTCGCGATCCACGGCTTCGCCTCGGACGGCCGCCACGACGTCGAGTACTACCGCTTCAAGGACTTCAAGGACGACTACAACGATGCGGTCAAGGCCAGGCTCGCCGGCATGCAGGGCGGGCTGTCGACGCGCATGGGCGCGGCGCTGCGCCACGCCGCCACGTTCCTGTGGAAGCAACCGGAGCAGAAGAAACTGATCCTGCTCGTGACCGATGGCGAGCCGGCCGACATCGACGTGCGCGATCCGCAGTACCTGCGCCACGACACCAAGAAGGCGGTCGAGGAGCTTGCCACCCGCGGCGTGCGCACCTTCTGCCTCACGCTCGACCCCAAGGCCGACGACTACGTCTCCCGCATCTTTGGTCCCAAAGGCTTCATGGTGGTTGATCACGTCAACCGCCTGCCCGAGCGTCTGCCGATGCTGTACGCGGGCCTCACGCGCTGACCGGGCCACGGCCAGGCCGCCGACGCAAGACCCGCAGTAGTCGGAGAGTCGCAAGCACCCCAGATGGCGAGGCCGGCGCGTACGGCGCCGCCAGCCCCGTGAACCGACGGCCGCGATCTCAGCGCTCCCCCGGCGCCTCGTCCGCGAAGCGCCAGATGTCCACGTCCTTGCCCTGCTCGCGCAGGGCTTCGGCGCGGGCGGAGAGGTAACGCTGGAAGCTCGGTTGGGAGCGGTAGGCGCCGCTCGCTGCGTAGGCGAGCAGGCCCTGGGTGTGGAACACCTTGAAGAAGGCCTCGGCGCGGATGATCTCCCGGCCGTTTTCCTCGAGCAGCACGATGGTCGGCGCGTACTTCACATCGAGCGCGCGCGCCCAGGCGCGCGCCGTGGTGCGCTGGCCCGCGGGGGTGATGACCGGCGTATCGGCCCACAGGTCGAGCTGGATGGCGTGCAGCTTCTTCGCCTCCTCCCGGGTCTCGGCGTCGGCGAGCACCTTCTCGTGCAGGGCATCGCAGGCCGGGCAGTCCTTCTGCTCGAAGAACACGGCGATTGGTCTCTTGAGGCCCCGCAGGTCGTAGGGCGGAGGCCGGAAGAAATCCTGCGCGTGCAGTTCACCGCGGGCGGCGGGCGGTTCGTGCTGCGCCAGGAAGTCCCGGAAGGCAAGCTCCCGTTCGCGGCGCCCGGCCACGTACTCGAGGGCGCGCTTGAAGCGCGCCGGCGGCAGGTAGCCGTTCAGGCGCAGGACGACCTTGCCGTCCTCGTCGAAGAACAGCAGGGTCGGCGTGAACTGGACCTTGAGCGCGGCGGCGAAGGTCTTCTCCGTGAGCACCCGGCCGTCGAGGTCGGTGACCTCGCGGTCGCCCCAGAGGTTGATGGCGAGGGTGTCGAAGCGTCGCTGCATCAGCTCCACGATGTCCTTCTGCGAGAAGTTGCGCTCGACCAGCAGATTGCAGTAGGGGCAACCATCCTGGGTGAAGACGAGAATGAGGCGTTTGCCGGCGGCGCGCGCCTCGGCGAGGTCGTCCTTGAGATCGAGGAAGCCCTCCTTGAACCACGACGGGTACTCGGTTGGCTTGGCGCCGAAAAATCGGCCCTTCGCTTCGCTGGCCCAGGCCGGGGCGGCGAGCAGCACGGCGGCGAGAACGCACAGGCAGCGGCTGAGAAGCGCGCGGCGTGGCTCGGCAAGCGGCGGGCGGGTCCGGGGCATGGCGTCCTTTAGGCGCGTGGCAACGGCAACATCTTAGCAACCGCGCGCGCCCCCGCGAAGGCAGCGCCCTCGCTCTGTGTCCCGCATCCGCCGCGGCTGGCGTCCGGGGCGACCTGCCCGTACTCTCGCGCCACCAAGACCGGAGGACAGCAGCGACCGCACACAAGAGGGTCGGCGATTGGATGCGACTGGCCCCCAGCCTGCCGGCGGTCCCGGCGCGGTCGATGCCGAAGCACGCGCGCTCTGCTGCGAGCAGCAGGCGGTGCGGGTGTCGCTCGGTCACCTGAGGAGTCTTCCGTTCCTGCGCGCGGCGGTGGATGCCGGGCGCCTGCGGCGGCATGGCTGGTACGTCGACCTCGAGCGCGGCGAGCTGCACGGCTGCGACCCGCAGGCCGGGCGCTACGCCACGCGTGCCGCGAGCACGGCCCCCGTAGGCGGCAACCACGGCGCCTGCGCAGCAGGGCGGGGAGAGGTCAGGGCACCCGGGCCCGGCGCCGCGCCGGTCGCTGCGGCAGGAGCGGACATTCTCCGGTCTCGGCGTGCTGGCAGGGAATGTCGCCCGCGAGTTTCGGGGCCTGTTTGAGGTATTCCAGAAACGTGCGCGCCACGATCGACAACTGCTTGCCGGCGGGATAGGCCACGTACCATTGGCGCTCGATCGGAAATCCCTCGACGTCCAGGATCGCGAGTTGTCCCATCGGCGCATCGAGCGCCAGCGTATGGCGCGACAGCACCGAAACACCCAGGCCCCCGACGATCGCCTGCTTGATCGCCTCATTGCTGCCGAGCTCCATGCGTACCTTGATCGCGAGCCCATGGTTCGCAAACAGCCGTTCCGTCGCCTTGCGCGTGCCGGAGCCGGGTTCGCGCAGCAGAAACGGTTCTTCCGCCAGGCGCGCGAGCGCAATCTTCTTCTTGCCGGCGAGCGGATGGTTGGCCGGTGCCAGCACCACGAGCGGGTTGTCGAGGAACGCTTCGGCCACGGTGTCGAGCTCTTCGGGTGGCTGGCCGAGGATGTAGAGATCGTCCTGGTTGTCCGCCAGTCTTTCCAGCACGCGCTCGCGGTTCGACACCTTGAGCGACACCTGGATGCCCGGGTATTGCTGGCAAAACGGCCCGAGCAGGCGCGGCGCGAAATACTTGGCGGTGGTGACCACCGCGAGTCGCAGCGTGCCCTGTTTCAAACCCTTGAGATCGGCGACCGCCATCTCGAAGTGCGAGAAGTGCTTGAAGATCTCGCGGCAGGTCTTGTGCAGCTCGCGCCCGGCGTCGGTCAGGAACACCTTCTTGCCAACCTGCTCGAACAGCGGCAGGCCCACGGCGTCGGTGAGCTTCTTGATCTGCATCGATACCGTCGGCTGGGTGAGAAACAACTCTTCGGCGGCGCGCGTGAAGCTGCCCAGCCGGGCAATGGCCTCGAACACTTCGAGTTGTCGCAGGGTGCTGTGCCGCATGTCTGCCTCTGGCGATGGATAGACGTTGCTCTATCGATAGTATCGAAAACATTGACTGTTATTGATAGATGCGCGGCGGCAGCATTGCGCGACGTACTGATCGAGCGCCCCTAAAGAACGTAAGGCCAAGCATGCTGGTGCGGACACCAGCGACGTCGGTGCGCAACGTATTCATTAACAACTCTGGAGGCAGGCATGGGCAAGACCGAGACCATCACAGACGCCAAGCAGCGCTACAAATCTGGCGTTATCCCCTACAAGAAAATGGGCTACTGGGAGCCCGACTACAAACCGAAGGACACCGACATCATCGCGCTGTTTCGCATCACGCCGCAGGCTGGCGTGGAACCGGAAGAGGCCGCCGCGGCGGTTGCCGGCGAATCGTCCACCGCCACCTGGACCGTGGTCTGGACCGATCGGCTCACGGCCTGCGAGCTGTACCGCGCCAAGGCCTACCGCGTCGATCCGGTGCCGAACACCGGCGCGGGCACCAAGACCGACGCCCAGTACTTCGCCTACATCGCCTATGACCTGGATCTGTTCGAGGAGGGCTCGATCGCCAACCTGACCGCCTCGATCATCGGCAACGTGTTCGGGTTCAAGGCGGTGAAGGCACTGCGCCTGGAGGACATGCGCATCCCGGTCGCGTACCTCAAGACCTTCCAGGGGCCGGCCACCGGCATCGTCGTGGAGCGCGAGCGCCTCGACAAGTTCGGCCGTCCGTTGCTCGGTGCGACGACGAAGCCGAAGCTCGGTCTGTCCGGTCGCAACTACGGGCGCGTGGTGTACGAGGCGCTCAAGGGCGGCCTCGACTTCGTGAAGGACGACGAGAACATCAACTCGCAGCCTTTCATGCACTGGCGCGACCGCTTCCTGTACTGCATGGAAGCCGTGAACAAGGCCTCGGCGGCGACCGGCGAGGTGAAGGGGCATTATCTGAACGTCACTGCCGCCACCATGGACGAGATGATCGAACGCGCCGAGTTCGCGAAGCGCCTGGGCAGCGTGATCATCATGATCGATCTCGTGATCGGCTACACCGCCATCCAGACCATGGCCAAGTGGGCGCGCAAAAACGACATGATCCTGCACCTGCACCGCGCCGGCAACTCGACCTACTCGCGCCAGAAGAATCACGGCATGAACTTCCGCGTGATCTGCAAGTGGATGCGCATGGCGGGTGTGGACCACATCCACGCCGGCACCGTGGTCGGCAAGCTCGAGGGCGACCCGCTCATGATCAAGGGCTTCTATGACACGTTGCGCGAGCCGCACACCAAGATGAGTCTCGAGCACGGACTGTTCTTCGATCAGGACTGGGCCTCGCTCAAGAAGGTCATGCCGGTCGCCTCCGGTGGCATCCACGCCGGCCAGATGCACCAGCTGATCCACTACTTGGGCGAGGACGTGGTGCTGCAGTTCGGCGGCGGCACCATCGGCCACCCGATGGGCATCCAGGCGGGCGCGACCGCCAACCGCGTGGCGCTCGAGGCCATGATCCAGGCGCGCAATGAGGGGCGCGACTACCTCAAGGAAGGCCCGCAGATCCTGGAGCATGCCGCCAAGACCTGCGCGCCGCTCAAGGCTGCGCTCGACACGTGGAAGGACATCACCTTCAACTACGAGTCGACCGACACCGCGGACTTCGTGCCCACGGCCACGGCCAGCGCGTGATTTGCAAGGACGGTCAACCGCCAAGGCGCCAAGGACGCCAAGAAAGACAAAGGCAGGAGACGAATGTATCTGCATTTCATGTTTCTTGTTTCCTTGGCGCGCTTGGCGTTCTGGCGGTTCAAGACCATGTTCATGTTTTCACAAGCGGTTAATGAGGAGACAGCACCATGATGACCAATCCAGGCAACCGTCTGACGCAGGGCCAGTTCTCGTTCCTGCCGGACCTGACCGATGCGCAGATCACCGCGCAGATCAAGTACGCCCTCAACAACGGCTGGGCGGTCAGCGTCGAATACACCGACGATCCGCACCCGCGCAACACCTATTGGGAGATGTTCGGCAACCCGATGTTCGACCTCAAGGACCCGGCCGGCATCCTCATGGAGATCAACAACTGCCGCAAGACCTT
>CAZVUN010000149.1:0-6782 GCA_964629975.1 uncultured Acidiferrobacteraceae bacterium
GCGCTGGGCAGGGCGGCGCCGGTCGCGCCCGGCGCGGCCGCGCCGCCGAGCTGGCGCACGAGCATGTCGGCGATGCCGAGCCCCTTGTGCTTCGCAAGCAGCAGGGAGATCTGCTGGTCGTACATGTCGCGGTACAGGTTGTTCTCGTCGCTGTCGAACAGCTCGTTGCCGAAGCTCGCCTCACGCATGCTCTTGAGCAGCATCTGCGTGAACAGTGCCTCGAACTGGTTGGCGACGCGGCGCAATGTCTCCGCCGACTTCGGATCGGCCTTGGCCGCGCCCCGTAGCGCGGTGAGCCCCGCCAGGTCGGTGCCGATGTCGGGCGTGACGGCCATGGCTAGATCACGATCAGCTCGGCGCGCAGCGCCCCGGCGGTCCGCAAGGCCTGCAGGATGGCCACCAGGTCGCCGGGCGCGGCGCCCACGCGGTTGACGGCCTGCACGATCTCGTCGAGCGTGACGCCGGGGTCGAACAGGAACATCTTGCGGCCCTCTTCTTTGATCTCGATGTCGGAACGCTCGGTCACCACGGTCTGCCCGCCCGACAGCGCCGGCGGCTGGCTCGCGCTCTGGCGCTCGGTGATCGTGACGGTGAGACTGCCGTGCGAGACCGCCGCGGGCATGACGCGCACGGAGGCGCCGATCACGACCGTGCCGGTGCGCGAGTTGATGATCACGCGCGAGGGCGCCTCGCCGGGCTGCAACGTCAGGTTCTCGATCATCGACAGGTACGCGACGCGCTGCCCGGGATCGGCCGGCGCCCGCACCTGGATGGAGGCCGGATCGAGCGGCGTGGCCGCACCCTCGCCGATCGCCTTGTTGATGGCGGCGGAGACGCGTTCCGCCGTGGTGAAATCCGGCGTGTGCAGATTGAATACCAGCGCCTCGGCGGTGCCGAAGCTGCTTGGCGCCGGGCGCTCGATGGTGGCGCCGCTCGGGATGCGCCCGACGCTCGGCACGTTGACCGTGATGCGCGACCCGTCCTTGGCCTCGGCCCCGAACCCCCCGACCACGAGGTTGCCCTGTGCCACCGCATAGAGCTGCCCGTCGGCGGCCTTCAGCGGCGTGAGCAGCAGCGATCCGCCGCGCAGGCTCTTGGCGTTGCCGATGGCCGAGACCGTGACATCGATGGTCTGCCCGGGCTTGGCGAACGCCGGCAGCTCGGCATGCACCGAGACGGCCGCGACGTTCTTCAGCTGCGGGTTGGTGCCGGGCGGCAGCACGATGCCGAACTGGGCGAGCATGTTCTTCAGGCTCTGCACCGTGAACGGCGCCTGCGTGGTCTGGTCGCCGGTGCCGTCGAGTCCGACCACCAGGCCGTAGCCGATCAGCTGGTTGGTGCGCACGCCGGCGACCGAGGCGATGTCCTTGATGCGCTCGGCGCTCGCCCATGCCGGTGCCACCAGCAGTGCAGCCGCGAGCAGTGCCCGGGTGATAACATTCGTTGTGCTCATCGCTGTCTCGCCCTCATCCCATGCCTCTCCCGGCGGGAGAGGGTGCGTTGCGGTGCATCCTCACTCAGAACGGGAACCAGCCGCCATCGAAGAAGCGCGCCAGCCAGCCCTTGGTATTGCTCTCATCGAGCACGCCCTCGCCGCCGTAGCTGATCTGCGCGTCGGCGATCTGTGTCGACAGCACCGAGTTGTCGGGGGCGATGTCGATCGGGCGCACGATGCCGGCGACGCGCACGAACTCGTGACCCTGGTTGAGCGACAGCGTCTTCTCCCCACGCACCACCAGGTTGCCGTTGGACAGCACCTCGGCCACGGTCACGGTGATGTTGCCGCTCAAGGAATTGCTCTGGCTGCTGTCGCCCTTGCCGCCGAACTCGCGGTTCGCCTCGATGCTGGTCTCGAGCGTGTAGTCCTTGCCCCGGTAGTGGGCGCGCGGCGTCACGCCGAACAGCGTCGGGTTGGGGATGTCGACGGAGCTGTCCTTCTTGGTGCTGGTCGAGGCCTGCTTGCTTGCGTTGGTGCGCTCCACCAGGCGGATGGTCAGCACATCGCCCACGCGGCGCGCGCGCTGATCCTCGAACAGGCTGAGCGGCGGCGCCGGCTGATAGGCGCCGGCGCTCTGGTAGATCCCGCCGGGGTTGGCCGCCGTCAGGACCACCGGCTTGGGCGGCACGGCGGCATAGGCCGGATCGCGCGTGGGCTTGGTCGCGCAGCCGGCGCTCATGCCGAGCGCCGCCAGGGGGATCCACCAGAGTGCCGTTCTGCTGCGCATTGCTTGCCTCATGCCTACACGTTGTTGTTGAGATACTGCAGCATCGAACCCACGGTCGAGATCGACTTGGAGTTCATTTCGTACGCCCGCTGCGTTTCAATCATCGCCACCAGCTCCTCGACCACATTGACGTTGGAGCTCTCGACCGCGCCCTGTGCCAGGGTGCCGACGCCGGAGTTGCCCGGCGTGCCGACCTGCGGCGAGCCGCTGGCCGCCGACTCGAGGAACAGGTTCTTGCCGATCGGCTGCAGGCCGGCCGGGTTGATGAAGTCCGCGAGCTGCAGCGAACCGACCTGGGTCGGCGCGCTCGAACCCGACTGCAGCACCGTGACCACACCGTCGGGGCTCACCGTCACGCTCTGCGCGCCCTGCGGGATGGTGATGCTTGGCGACACCTGATAGCCGGTGGAGGTCACCAGCAGCCCGTCCTGGTTGATCTGGAACGACCCGTCGCGCGTGTAGGCGGTGGTGCCGTCCGGCATCTGGATCTGGAAGAAGCCCCGGCCGTTGATCGCCAGATCGAGCGAGTTGCCGGTCTGCACCAGGTTGCCCTGGGTGTGGAGCTTCTCGGTCGCCACCGTGTGCACGCCGGTGCCGAGCATCAGCCCGGAGGGCAGCTGCGTGTCCTGCGAGGAGTTGGCACCGACTTGGCGCACGTTCTGGTACAGGAGATCCTCGAAGATCGCGCGGTCGCGCTTGAAGCCGGTGGTGTTGACGTTGGCGATGTTGTTGGTGATCACCGCCATGCGCGTCTGCTGCGCCTCGAGGCCGCTCTTCGCGATCCACATTGCCTGATTCATGTCGCTCTCCTTATCAATTCGTGTGCCAACTAGTACAGCCGCATCATCTGGGCGGCGGCGGTATCGGTTTCTTCCGTGGTGCGCATCATCTTGACCTGCATCTCGAACTGGCGCTGCAGCGTCAGCATGTTGACGAGCGCGTCCACGGCGTTGACGTTGCTGCCCTCGAGGCTGCCGCTCACGAGCTGCACGCCGGCATCGGCTTGCGCCTCGGCGCCGCTGCGCAGGCGCATCAAGCCGTCTTCGCCCTTGCGCAGCTCCGCGTGCGGCGGGTTGACCAGCTTGATGCGGTCGACGGTGGTGAGCGCCGCGGCCTGCTGGCCGCTGGCGCGGATCGAGATCGAACCGTCGGCACCGATCTCGAGCTTCTCGTATTGCGGCAGCGTGATCGGCCCGCCGTTGCCGAGCACCGGCAGCCCGGCGCCGGTGAGCAGCTGGCCGTTCGGCGTGATGCGCAGGTCGCCGGCGCGCGTGTACGCCTCGCGCCCGTCGCGCGCCTGCACCGCGATCCAGCCCTCGCCCTTGACGGCCACGTCGAGCTCGCGCCCGGTGGCGCTGACCGCGCCGGCGCTGAAATCGGTGCCAGGCCGCTCGGCCATGGCGAACACGCGCGTCGGGTGGCCATGCCCGAACACCGGCATGGCGCGAAATGCCGCGAGATCCGCCCGGAACCCGGCGGTCGAGACATTCGCCAGGTTGTGGGCGTTGGCCGCCTGCGCGATGAGCGTCTGCTTGGCCCCGGTCATCGCGACATACAGCATGCGATCCATGTCGTTACCCTACCCGTGCCTAGCGCATGTTGATGATCGACTGGGTGATCGCGTCCTCCACCGAGATGACCTGCGCGTTCGCCTGGAAGTTGCGCTGCGCCGTGATCATCGCCACCAGCTGCTCGGTGAGGTTGACATTCGATTCCTCGAGCGCCCCCGACTGCACGAGCCCGAGGCTCGCCGTCGCCGGTGCACCGATCAGGGCGGCACCCGACTCGAAGCTCTCCGCCCAGGACGTATCGCCCAGCTGCCGCAACCCGGTCGGGTTGTTGAAGTTGGCGAGTGCCACCTGCGCCAGCGTGCGGCTCTGGCCGTTCGTGTAACGCGCCAGCACCACGCCGGTGTCGCTGATGTCGACCCCGCGCAGGCGGCCCGTGCTGAAGCCGTCCTGCGTCAGGTTGTTCACGCTGAACGGTGAACCGTACTGGGTCACCGGCGTCGCCGAGTTGAAATCCACGGCCACCGTCATGCCGGCCGCCCCGTTGCCGAGCTGCGCCGCCGTGATGGTGAAGGTGGTGCTGGTGTTGCCGGCCGTATTAAGCGCACCGTTGCTCTGAAAGGTCAGTACATTGCTGCCGCCCGCGAAGCTCGCCTGGTTGCCGTCAACGTACAGCTCCACGTTCCAGGTGTTGGCCGCGGATTTCTGGAAGTAGAGCGTGGCGTTGTGTGCGTTGCCGAGCGAATCGTACACCGTGAGCGCCGTCGAATTGTTGTAGCTGGTCGCGTCGTTCGGGTTGATCGCGCCGGCAATCACCGCGCTGTTGGCGTCGACGTTGAGCCCGGCGTTGACCCCGGTGGTGGCGCTCGGCGCGATGTCCGAGGGGTCGAGATAGAGGTCCCCGAGGGCGCCGGTGATGTTGCCGGTGGCATCGGCCTGGTACACCTGCAGCCGCTGGTTCTGGCTGTTGATCACGTAGCCGTCACGGTCGACCTGGAAGGCGCCGGCGCGCGAGAACACGCGCGTGCCGCCGTCGCTCAGGATGAAGAAACCGCGCCCGCTGATGGCGAGGTCGAGGTTGTTGTCGGTGAAGTTGATGTTGCCCTGCGTGAATTCCTGGTTGACGGCGGCGACCTGCACGCCGCGACCCACGGAATTGGCGCTGGTGCCGAGGTTCGATGCCGGGAAGACATCGGCGAACTCCGCGCGCGAGCTCTTGAAGCCGGTGGTGCTGGCGTTGGCGATGTTGTTGCTGATGACGTTGAGATCGGTGGTGGCAGCGTTCAGCCCGCTGATTGCCGTGTTGAATGACATGTTCGTCTCTCCTGCGCTGTGCCTGCCGGTGTGGCAGTGCGATTAACCGATTTGCCTGACTTGCGCGAGCGGCACGCTGCCGAGGCCCGCGAGGTTGAGCATCAAGCCCTGCGTGCCGCCGAGCGACACGCTGTCGACCCTGGTCGAGACCAGCGTGTCGCGCGCCGTGGTCACGCCGCCGTCCACACTCTCGGCCCGGAGGCGGTAGCGCCCCGGCGCCAGCGGCTGCCCGGCCTCCGTGCGGCCGTCCCAGGTGAAGCGCGCCTGACCGGCGGCCTGCGCGCCGAGATCGATGCGCCGCAGCAGCTGGCCGGTCTCGGTGTAGATGCCGACCGCGACATGGGCGCTCGCAACCGGCAGGTCGACGACACCGCTGACCGCGCCGCCGTCGGCAAGCACCGCCTGCGCGGACGGCACCAGCACCGAGCGTCCCACCAGGCTCGAGGCCAGGAGCGCCTGGTTCGACTGCAGCGAGGCCGACAGGCCGGCGAAGGACTTCTGCAGCTCCTGGATGCCGTTGACCGTGCCGAACTGCGCGAGCTGGCCGAGGAACTCGCCGTTCTGCATCGGTTTCATCGGGTCCTGGTTCTTGAGCTGCGCCACCATGAGCTCGAGGAACTGCTCCTGGCCGAGGGATTTGACCGGCTGGCGGGTCGCCGCGTCGGTCGCGAGCCCGAGCGCGTCGAGCTTGAACGGATTGTTGTCGATCGGTTTCATGCGGTTGTCCTTCGCTTAGCGCCTACTGCCCGAGCGTGAGCGTGCGCATCATCAGCTGCTTGCTGGTGTTGAGCACTTCCAGGTTGCTCTGATAGGAACGCGAGGCCGAGATCATGTTGGCCATCTCCTCGACCACGTTGACGTTCGGCAGGTGAATGTAGCCCTGGGCGTCGGCGAGCGGATGGTCCGGCGCGTACTGGGTGCGCAGCGGGGCCTTGCTCTCGACCACGCCAAGCACGCGCACGCCGGTGGCCTGGCGGCTTTGCGCATCGAGCATGGCGCGAAACACCGGGTGGCGCGCCCGATAGGTCTGGCTGGTGCTGGAGCTCGCGCTCTCGGCATTGGCCAGGTTGCTGGAGGTGAGGTTGAGGCGCAGCGACTGGGCGCTCATGCCCGAGCCGGCGACGTCAAAGATGCTGAACAGTGGCATGGCTTATCACTCCCCGCGGATGGCCGTCATCAGGCCCTTGATGCGGTTGTTGAGAAACGTAAGGCTCGCCTGGTACTGCAGGCTGTTGCGCGCGAACTCGGCATACTCGATCTGGGTGTCGACGGTGTTGCCGTCGATCGAGGCCTGCAGCGGGTGGCGGTACAGCAGCTCGGCGCCCCCGGGCGAAGCGGCTGGCGCGCCGAGGTGCCCCGGCGCGGTGGTCCGCAGGTTGAGCGCCGCCTCGGCGGTGCCGGCCAGCACGCGACGAAAGTCGAGATCGCGCGCCTTGTAGCCGGGGGTATCGGCATTGGCCAGGTTGGCAGCGAGCACCTCGGCGCGCCGCGCCCGCAGGGCGAGTGCCTGCGGGTAGATACCGAGTGCCGTGTCGAGGGTCAGCGCCATGGACATGCTCCGTTGCCTGTTGCGTGCAGCGCTACCAGCAATCGGCATGCCACGTGCCCGATGCGCGCTTTCCTGCGAGAAAAAGGCGGTGTTTTGGCCGCTGCCGGCCGTGCCGGCGGCAACCGCGGGCGGTGGGGGGGCGGCAAGAGCTGCCGCCGCGGCAATCGCCGCCGCGCGCGGCTAGGC
>CAZVUN010000150.1:0-6639 GCA_964629975.1 uncultured Acidiferrobacteraceae bacterium
GTCGGGATAGCGGCGGGTCTGAAGCAGGATCATGCCCTTCCGGTAGGTCCGGACGGCGTCGTCGTTGACGAAGCCGGCTTCGGGATCGCTCGGAGCCTGGATCGGGGTGACCGGCTGCCCGCCGTGCGCCGGATGGGTCGCCACGGTCACCCGCCCCGCCCCGGCCCGGCAGGCGGCCTCGCCCGCCATGCGCGCCGCACCCGGCATGCCGCGCCCCCCGCCGATGACGAGCACGTGTCCGCTGGCGCCCTTGTGCGCATCGCGCGCGCGCCGCGGCAACAGCGACGCCAGCGCCGCCTCCTCGAGCCGCTCGGCCAGCGCCGGCACGTCGCGGTACACCTCCGCCGGCACGCCGAGATCGTCGAACAGGATGGCGCCGCTGTGCTCGCGCCCGGCGCCGGTGAACAGCCCGAGCTTGAGCCCGATGAAACTGACGGTGGCATCGGCCTTCACCGCCGCGCCCAGCACCCGGCCGCTGTCGGCGTGCAGCCCCGAGGCAATATCGATCGCCAGCACCGGCACACGCGCCGCGTTGATGGCCGCGATGGCGGCGGCGAACTCCCCGCTCACGGGGCGCTCAAGGCCGGTGCCAAGCAGTGCGTCGACAATCGCATCGCAGCCGGCGAGCGGCGCGGACGCGAAGGCGCGCACCTCGACCTGCGCGGCGCTGCATGCCGCGTATGCGGTCCGGGCATCCTCCGGGAGCCGCGCCGGATCACCGAGCGCGAGCACGTGCACCGCGAGCCCGGCGCTGTGCGCCAGGCGCGCCAGCACGTAGCCATCCCCGCCATTGTTGCCCGGGCCGCACACCACCGCCACACGGCGCGCCCGCGGATAGCGCGCGCGCAGCACGCGCCAGGCCGCCGCTCCGGCACGCTGCATGAGCGCCCCGGCGGGCAGGCCGGCCGCGGCGCTGGCACGCCGGTCGAGCTCGCGCACCTGCGCGGCGCTGTACAGACAACGGGGTAGCGGCATGCGGCCCACCTTCGGTCGTTGGCTATATGATAGTGGCGCATGACCACGGCACGAAGCGCAAGCCCCGCGCGCGGCATCGATCTGGCGACGCTCGCCGGCGACATCAAGCGCTGGGGTGCGGAGCTCGGGTTCCAGTCGATCGGCATCACCGACACCGACCTCGGCGCCGCGCAGGCGCGCCTGCTCGCCTGGCTCGACGCCGGTTACCACGGCGAGATGCACTACATGGCGCGCCACGGCACGCGCCGCAGCCGGCCGGCCGCGCTCGTGCCCGGCACCGTGCGCGTCATCAGCGCGCGCCTCGACTACTGGCCCACCGCGACCGACCCCGCACGCGTGCTGGCCGATCCGACCGTGGGCTACGTGTCGCGCTACGCGCTCGGGCGCGACTACCACAAGGTGCTGCGCGCGCGCCTGCAGCGGCTCGCCACGCGCATCGACGGCGCGGTCGGCGGTTTCGCCTATCGCGTGTTCACCGACAGCGCCCCGGTGCTGGAGAAGCCGCTCGCGCAGAAGGCCGGCCTCGGCTGGATCGGCAAGCATACCAACCTCATCGATCGCGACAGCGGGTCGTGGTTCTTTCTCGGGGAGATCTACACCGATCTGCCCCTGCCGCTCGATGCACCCGCCGCCGATCACTGCGGCACCTGCCACGCTTGCCTCGATGCCTGTCCGACGCGCGCGATCATTGCGCCCTATCAGCTCGATGCGCGCCGCTGCATCTCCTACCTCACCATCGAGCTGCACGGCAGCATCCCCGAGGCGCTGCGCGCGCTCATTGGCAACCGCATCTACGGCTGCGACGACTGCCAGCTGGTGTGTCCGTGGAACCGCTTCGCCCGCCCCTCGCCCGAGCCGGACTTCGCGCCGCGTCATGGCCTGGACGCCGCGACGCTGGTCGCGCTGTTCGGCTGGAGCGAGGCCGAGTTCCTGCGCCGCACCGAGGGCTCGGCGCTGCGCCGCCTCGGTCACGCGCGCTGGCTGCGCAACATCGCGGTCGCGCTCTGCAACGCCCCGCGCAGCGCCGCGGTGGTGGCGGCCCTGCGCGCACGCGCCGACGACCCGAGCGCGCTGGTGCGCGAGCACGTGCAATGGGCGCTGGCGCGCCACGGCGCCAGCGCGGGTGCTACTTCGCGATGAAGTGCTCGCGGTAGTAGCGCAGCTCCTCGATCGACTCGCGCACGTCGTCGAGCGCCTGGTGGGTGTTGCGCTTGCTGAAGCCGTTGGCGATCGCCGGCTTCCAGCGGTACGCCAGCTCCTTGAGGGTGCTGACGTCGAGGTTGCGATAGTGAAACCACGCCTCGAGCGCGGGCATGTGGCGCGCGAGGAAGCGCCGGTCCTGGCAGATGCTGTTGCCGCACATCGGGGACTTGTTCTTCGGCACGTGACGCTGCAGGAACTCAAGCGTCTGGCGCTCGGCGTCAGCCTCGCGCAGCTGCGAGGCGCGCACGCGCTCGAGCAGGCCACTCGCCTTGTGGGTGCGCTGATTCCACTCGTCCATCGCCGCCAGCACCGCCTCGGGCTGCTGCACGGCGAGCACCGGGCCCTCGGCGATCACGTTGAGCTGGCCATCGGTCACGATCGTGGCAATCTCGATGATGCGATCGGTGTCGGGGTTTAACCCTGTCATCTCGAGGTCTATCCAGATCAGCGCACCGCCATCACTGGCGGCAGTCGGGGCTTGCGGCATGGGAGAACTCCAGAGGAAAATCGCGGTCGCAACGGCACGCATCATAGCACCGCCTCGCGATGAATAGCTTCAGCTACCTGTTCCTTGCGGCCCTTGGCCTGATGTTGCTGGCCGAGCTGTGGCTCGCCAGCCGGCAGCTGCGCCACGTCATCGCCCATCGCGCCGCGGTGCCGGCCGCGTTCCGCCGCCGCATTCCGCTGCGCGCCCACCGCCGCGCCGCCGACTACACCATCGCCAAGACGCGCTTCGCTCGCATCGAGGCCATGATCGGCGCCGCGCTGCTGCTCGGCTGGACGCTGGGCGGGTGGCTCGATGCGCTCGACGGCTTCTGGCGCGGCCTCGGCTTCGGTCCGCTCGCCACCGGTACCCTGTTCCTGCTGAGCGCGTGGCTGCTGATCGGCGCGCTCGAGCTGCCGCTCACGGTCTATCGCACGTTCGTGATCGAGGCGCGTTTCGGCTTCAACCGCACCCGCCCCGGCCTGTTCGTGCTCGACCAGCTCAAGTCGGCACTGCTGCTGCTCGTGCTCGGCGCCCCGCTCGCGCTCGCCGTGCTGTGGCTGATGCAGAGCATGGGCCGCGCCTGGTGGCTGACGGTGTGGCTGGCGTGGATCGGCTTCAGCCTGTTCCTGGTGTGGGCCTATCCGACGCTGATCGCGCCGCTGTTCAACAAGTTCACGCCGCTGCGCCCCGGGCCGTTGCGCTCGCGCATCCAGGCATTGCTGCGACGCACCGGCTTTCGCAGCAAGGGCATCTTCGTGATCGACAGCTCGCGCCGCACCGCACATGGCAACGCCTACTTCACCGGTCTCGGGCGCAGCAAGCGCATCGTGTTCTTCGACTCGCTGCTCAAGAGCCTGAGCGCGCCGGAGGTCGAGGCGGTGCTGGCGCACGAGCTCGGCCACTTCAAGCGCCGCCACGTGGTCAAGCGCATGCTGTTGCTGGCGCTCATGAGCTTCGCCGCCCTGGCGCTGCTCGGCTGGCTGATCGATGCGCCGTGGTTCTACGCCGGGCTCGGCATGCAGACGCCCTCCGCGCACGCGGCGCTGCTGCTGTTCATGCTGGTCGGTCCGGTGTTCACGTTCTTCGTGCACCCGCTGCTCGCCTGGGCATCGCGCCGCCACGAGTTCGAGGCCGACCAGTTCGCCGCCGCCCAAACCAGCGGGCGCAGTCTCGCCAATGCCCTGGTGAAGCTCTACAAGGACAATGCCACCACCCTCACGCCCGATCCGCTGCACTCGGCGTTCTACGATTCCCATCCGCCGGCAGCCGTGCGCATCGCGCAGCTGGCGCGCCCGGCGTGAGCCCGCTTGGGAGGACATTCCGATGCCGATGAAACCGCTGTTCGCCGCACTGCTGCTCGCCGTCCACCCTGGCGCGCAGGCCGGCGCCCTGCTGCTGGGTGATGCCGCCAAGGGCAAGACGCTGCACGCGGCGCAGTGCAGCCACTGCCATGACAGTTCGGTGTACACGCGCGCCAACCGCACGGTGCGCACGGTCGAGGGGCTGAGCGCCCGGGTGCAGCTGTGCAACACCCAATTGAAGAAGGGGCTCAGCAAGGACGAGCTCAACGATATCGTGAAGTACCTCAACGACAGCTACTACCGCTTCTAGGCATGCGGCTCGTCGAACAGCACTGTCATCCCCTGCCGAGCGGCAGCGTGCCGCTTTCCGGCAGCGAACGCGACGCGCTGCTCGCGCAGGTGCCGGGCTGGACCACCAACACCGCGGCCGATGCCATCAGCCGCACGTTCGACTTCGCCGACTACTACGAGACCCTGGCGTTTGTGAATGCGCTCGCCTGGATCGCGCACCGCGAGGACCATCACCCCGACCTCGAGGTCAGCTACAACCGCTGCCGGGTGCACCTGCGCACGCACTCGATCAACGGCCTGTCCCGCAACGACTTCATCTGCGCCGCCAAGATCAGCGCCCTGTACGCGCCCTAGCCGGCCGCGGCCCGTGCCACGAAACCGGCGGCCCGTGACGGACACCCGGCGCGCCGCGGGCGCACCGCCCCGCCACCCGGCGCCCCGCTGCCGGAAAGGACCGCTCGGCGCGCCGGCGGCGATCCGTCCCGTGGCACGGTTCCTGCACCATCAGCCCTGTCTAATACACGGCGTCCCGTCCGCCGCGGGGATTCCCAGCGTGATACCGGCATGGCTTAGCAGCAAGAACGAGCGCCGCGAGGCGGCGATCCGCACACGCACGCCGGCGCCCGCCGCGCCGGACGCCGACAGCCAGCTGTTCGTCGGTCGCCAGCCGATTCTGGCCGCCGACCAGTCGCTCTATGCCTACGAGCTGCTGTTCCGCGACGCGGCCGACGCCAGCGGCGCGCGCATCACCGACAACCTGATCGCGACCAGCCGTCTGCTGATCAACACCTTCAACAACCTCGGCGTCGAGCGCGTGCTGGGCGAGAAGAAGGCGTTCATCAACGTCTCGGCCGAGCTGCTCGAGAGCGAGGTGCTCGAGCTGCTGCCCGGCGATCGCGTGATACTCGAGGTCCTCGAGCACGTCGAGCCGACCGCCGCGCTGGTCGAGCGCTGCGAGGCGCTGGTCAAGCAGGGCTATGCGCTGGCGCTCGATGATTTCGTGTACCGGCCGCAGTTCGAGCCGCTGCTCGCGCTCGCGACCTACGTGAAGTTCGACATCCGCGCGCTCGGCCTCGAGGAGACGGCGCGCCAGCTCAAGCACGTCGCGCGCTACAAGCTGCACACCATCGCCGAAAAGGTCGAGACGCTCGCCGAGTTCAATGCCTGCCGCCAGCTCGGCATCCACTACTTTCAGGGCTACTTCTTCGCGCGTCCGGAAGTGCTGTCGATGAGGCGCGTCGATCCGCAGAGCCAGCGCATCCTGTCGCTGTTCAACCTGGTGCTGAGCCAGGCCCGGCCCGAGCCCATCGAGCTCGAGTTCAAGCAGGACGTGGCGCTGTCGTTCAACCTGCTGCGTTACATCAACTCGGTCGGCTTCGGGCTGGTGAGCAAGGTGACGACCATCCGTCACGCCTTGATCGTGCTCGGGCACGCCAAGCTCGCGCGCTGGCTCACGCTGCTGCTGCTGTCCGGGGCGACGCACGTGGCGGCACCCCAGGCGCTGTTCCGCACGGCACTGACGCGCGCCCGTCTGATCGAGCTGCTCGGCAAACACCGGCTGCCGGCGGCCGAGCACGACATGCTGTTCATCACCGGCATGTTCTCGATGCTCGATACGCTGCTCGGCCTGCCGTTGACCGAGGCGCTGAAGAGCCTCAACCTGCCAGAACCGGTGCGTCTGGCGCTGCTCGAGGGGCGCGGTGCCTACGCGCCCTTTCTGGCCATTGCGCGTGCCTGCGAGGATCTCGACGTTCCGCGGATCGAGACCCTGGCTCAGCCGCTCAAGCTCACGCTCGCCGACATCTCGCGCGCGCAGATGGAGGCGATGTCCTGGGCCGAGCGCGTCGGCACCGACGCCTGAGGCGCGCGCCGGCCGCCTAGAAGTCGCAGCCCGCGGGGCGCGGTCCCTGCCCCGCCAGCGCGGCCGCGAATCCGGCCGCCGGCACGGCGGGCTGAAAACCGCCCTGCACCGAGCCGCGCAGCGCCTGTCCGCCATAGCCCGCCGGGTGCATGTGGGCACGTACCCACACCACGGTGTCCGGCGCAACCGGCACCGGCCCGCCGCTGCGCGTGAACGGTTGCTCGTCGCGGTGGCTGTGCAACAGCACGCGCCGGTACAGCAGGCGGCCATCCTCGCTCACCACCTCCCACCAGTCGGCGTACTGCTGGCAGCCCGCGTCGGGGCTGCGAATCGTCACGGCCATCTGATACGCGCCGGCCGCCCCACTTACTGACACGGCGAGCACATCCGCCGCGACCTTCGCCAGCGCGCGCGGCGCGCGTTGCGCACGCGCCTCATCGGTCGCGACACGCTCGCTGCTCAGCTCGCGCGCCGCGTCCGGTACGGGCGCGCGTGCCGGCGCCGGCGCAACGGTCTCGGCC
>CAZVUN010000151.1:0-6536 GCA_964629975.1 uncultured Acidiferrobacteraceae bacterium
GGCCTGCTCGGCCGCACGGCGGCTGGCGCCCTCGCCGCGCGTGGCGCCGGCCAGGCCGCTGACCTGGCATTCCACGACAAACTGCTGACTGTGCGCCTCGCCGGCCACGTCGAGGACGCGATAGCTCGGGGTCGGCAGGCCGCGCTTTTGCAGCAACTCCTGCAGCTCGGTCTTGGGGTCCTTGGGAATGGCGCGCGCGTCGAGGCGCGCGAGCGTTTCGTCGTAGAGCGCCAGGATGACGCGCGTGGCGGCCGCCACCCCGCCGTCGCGGTAGATCGCGCCAAACACGGCCTCGAGGGTATCGGCCAGGATCGAATCGCGGTCGTAGCCACCGCTCTTGAGCTCGCCACCGCCGAGCTCCAGGTGCGGGCCGAGGTCGAGGCCGCGGGCCAGCGCGGCCAGCGTCTGCTGCTTGACCAGGCTGGCGCGCAGGCGCGTCAGCTCGCCCTCGGACAGCTCCGGGAAGCGATCGTACAGCGCGGCGGAGATCGTCAGATTGAGAACGCTGTCGCCGAGGAACTCGAGGCGTTCGTAGTTCCTGGCGCTCTTGCTGCGGTGCGTGAGGGCGCGATCGAGCAGTGAAGGATCGTGGAAACTGTAGTTCAGGCGGCGCGCGAGCGCGGCGTGCGCCTTACTGTTGTCCACTCCCGGCCACCTCGCGGCTATGGTCGAATTCGAGCAACACCGACACGTTGTACACCAACGGGATCACCGCCTCGTACTGGATGCGGATCACGCGGTTGCGGCCACGCTGTTCGATGCTCAGGTCCTTCTTGAGATCGACATGCTTGATGTCATCGATGTCAAAGCGCTTGTCGAGGCCGTTGATGATCTCGGCCTTGCCCATCGATGCGACGTCCGGCTGCCTGGCCAGGCTGTCGAGCGCGGCCTTGACCTTGAAGTCGCCCAGGTACGCCGGGAACAGCTTGAGCGTCAGGAATACGACCGTGGCGATAACGGCGAGCACGAACAACAGGCTCCAGAACGTCATGCCGCGCTGCGTGTGCTTGGTAACCATTGGGTCTCCTTGGTTTCCCTACTGGATGGTGCTGCCGATTCGTTCCCACAGGATGCGCTGCCAGAACCACTTGTCACCGCGGTCGGCAAGATCCCAGCTGAACCAGATCAGGAACGCCCGGCCGACCAGGTTCTCATCGGGCACGAATCCCCAGAAGCGGCTGTCGTTGCTCTGGTCGCGATTGTCGCCCATCACGAAATAGTGCCCCGCCGGGACCACGCGCTCCGCGCCCTCCGGGTCGGGGCGGTCCATCTTGAGGATGTCGTGCCTGATGCCATTGAGGCTCTCGGTGGCGCGCCACACCTCGCCGTACAGCTCGCCGAAGGCTGCGGCGTTGTACGGGCGTTCATTGCTCTGCTCCATGGGTTGGCCGTTGATGTACAGCACCTTTCCCTTATATACAACACGGTCGCCGGGCACGCCAATGACCCGCTTGATGTAGTTGATCGAGGGGTCGTGCGGGAAGCGGAACACCACCACGTCGCCGCGCCGCGGATTGGCAATGTCGATTATTTTGCGGTTCACGACCGGCAGGCGAATGCCGTAGGCGAACTTGTTGACCAGGATGAAGTCGCCGATGTAGAGACTCGGCAGCATCGAGCCCGAGGGAATCCGGAACGGCTCGACCAGGAAGGAGCGCAGCAGGAACACGATCAGGATCACCGGAAAGAAGGCGCGCGCATACTCGACGTACAGCGGCTCCTTGGCGGCCTGCGCGGCGCGCCGCCGGCGCGGCGCCCAGATCAGGTGATCGAGCGCCCAGATCAGGCCCGTGGCGCACACCAGCAGGAACAGGACGAGCGAAAAGTCCATGGCTATTTGTGATCGACGCGCAGCACGGCGAGGAACGCCTCCTGCGGGATCTCGACGGTACCGAGCTGCTTCATGCGCTTCTTGCCTTCCTTCTGGCGCTCCAGGAGCTTGCGCTTGCGCGTGATGTCACCGCCGTAGCACTTGGCGGTGACGTTCTTGCGCAGCGCCTTGACGGTCTCGCGCGCAATGACCTTCGACCCAATGGCGGCCTGGATGGCGACGTCGAACATCTGGCGCGGGATCAGCTCGCGCAGCTTCGCCGCCAGCTCGCGCCCGCGGTACTGCGCCTGCTCGCGGTGCACGATGATCGAAAGCGCGTCCACTTTATCGCCGTTGATCAGCACGTCAAGCTTCACCAGATCGGCCGGGCGGAACTCCAAGAAGTCATAGTCGAGCGACGCGTAGCCGCGGCTGACGGACTTCAAGCGGTCGAAGAAATCGAGCACCACCTCGTTGAGCGGCAGCTCGTAGCTGAGCATCGCCTGGCGGCCGTGGTAGACCATGTTCTTCTGGATGCCGCGCTTCTCGACGCACAGGCCGATGACGTCGCCGACGTACTGCTGCGGCACGAGGATGGTCGCGCGGATGATCGGCTCGCGGAACTGTTCGATCAGCGACGGGGCGGGCAGCTTCGCCGGGTTTTCGACCTGCAGCACCTCGCCCTTGGTGGTGACGACCTCGTAGACCACGGTCGGTGCGGTGGTGATGAGGGCGAGGTGGTACTCGCGCTCGAGGCGCTCCTGGATGATCTCCATGTGCAGCATGCCGAGGAAGCCGCAGCGGAAACCGAAGCCGAGCGCCTGCGAGGTCTCCGGCTCGTAGTGCAGCGAGGCGTCGTTGAGTTGCAGCTTGCCGAGCGCGTCGCGAAACGCCTCGTAGTCGGCCGAGTCGACCGGATAGAGCCCGGCAAACACGCGCGGCTTGATCTCCTTGAAGCCGGGCAGTGCCCGCTCGGCCGGGCGATTGGCGTGGGTGATGGTGTCGCCGACACGGGCGCTGCGAATGTCCTTGATCCCGGCGATCACGTAGCCGACCTCACCGACCGACAGCTCTTCCACCGGGCGGCGCTTGGGCGTGAACACACCGATCTGCTCGACCTGGTAATCGCGCCCGGTGGCCATGAGACGGATCTTTTCCTTGGGCCTGAGCGTGCCGGCCATGACCCGCACCAGCGACACGGTGCCCAGGTAGTTGTCGAACCACGAATCGATGATCAGCGCCTGCAACGGTGCCGCCGGGTCGCCCTTGGGCGGCGGGATGCGCGCGACGATCGCCTCGAGGATATCCACGATGCCGAGGCCGGTCTTGGCGCTGGCGCGGATCGCGTCGCCGGCCGGAATGCCGACGATATCCTCGATCTCGCCGATCACGCGCTCCGGATCGGCCGCCGGCAGGTCGATCTTGTTGAGCACCGGCAGGATTTCGAGGTTGAGCTCGGAGGCGGTGTAGCAGTTGGCGACGGTCTGTGCCTGCACGCCCTGCGAGGCATCGACCACGAGCAGCGCACCCTCGCACGCCGTGAGCGAACGCGATACCTCGTAGGAGAAATCGACGTGGCCCGGCGTGTCGATCATGTTGAGACGGTAGACGCGCCCGTCGCGCGCCCTGTAGTCGAGCGCCACGCTCTGCGCCTTGATGGTGATGCCACGCTCGCGCTCGAGGTCCATCGAGTCGAGCACCTGCGCCTGCATCTCGCGCGCCTCCAGCGCCCCGCACGCCTGGATGAACCGGTCGGCGAGGGTCGACTTGCCGTGGTCGATGTGGGCGATGATGGAGAAGTTGCGGATCAGCTCTTGGTTCCAGCCGCTCATGCTCGGGATGATCACTCCGGGGGCGCGCACCGCCGGAGATACAAAAAAGGCGCCGTAGGCGCCTTCGCTCCGACGGGCCGCTCGCCCGGTGTGGATGGGTGTCGGTGAGGCGTAAGGATACCGCATTTGCCGGGCGGCGGGCAGCGCGCCTCAGCCATCCAGGCGCATGGCCACGTAGGACGCGGTCGCGCCGCGCTGAATACGCAGCACCACCGGCCGCTCACGCGGGCTTTGCAGCAGCAGGGCCTGGGCCTGCGCGACGCTGCTGACGCGCTTGCCGTCGACCTCGAGCAGCACATCGCCCGGCCGCAGCCCGGCGGCCCGTGCGCCACCGTCACCCACCTCCTCGACCACCACGCCGTGGTCGAGGTCGAGGCGCCGGCGCTGCGTCACGTTGATCTCCGCCAGCGTCAATCCGCCCAGGTTCGACGTCGTGCGCGCGCCGGTGCTGACCGGCACCTTGGCGGCGGATTCTTCCTTCAGCTCGGCAACGCTGACGAGCAGCGTCTGGGCCCCCTGGCCACGGCGGTAGACCTGTATCCGCGCGCGCGCCCCGGGCGGCGTCAGCCCCACCAGCGGCGCCAGATCGGCCGAGCGCTCCACGGCACGCCCCTCGTACTCCACGACGATGTCGCCGGTGCGCAGGTCCGAGCGTGCCGCCGGCCCGCCGGGCAGCATGTCAGCGATGAGCGCGCCCTGGGGCTTGGGCATCCCGTAGGCGAGCGCCAGGTCGCGTGTCACGTCCTGCAGGCGCACCCCCAACCAGCCGCGTCGCACCCGGCCGTCGGTGCGCAGCTGCTCGCCGATGCGCATCGCCAGATCGATCGGGATGGCGAACGACACGCCCATGTAGCCGCCGGTGTCGCTGTAGATCTGCGAGTTGATGCCGATCACCTCGCCCTTGAGGTTGAACAGCGGACCGCCCGAGTTGCCGGGATTAATGGCGACGTCGGTCTGCAGGAAGCTGACGTAGTTCTCCCTCGGCAGGCTGCGGCCCTTGGCCGAAACGATGCCGGCGGTCGCCGAACTGTCGAAGCCGAATGGCGAGCCGATCGCCAGCACCCAGTCGCCCACCGCCAGGCGCGCGGGATCGCCAATCAGCGCGCGTGGCAGGCCGCTTGCCTCGATCTTGAGCAGCGCCAGATCGCTGCGCCGGTCGGCGCCGACCAGGCGCGCGCTGAACTCGCGCCGATCGTTGAGCCGCACGATGATCTCGTGGGCGTCCTCGACGACATGCGCGCATGTCAGGATGTAGCCGTCGGAGGAGATAATCACCCCGGAGCCGAGCGAGGAACTGTCGAGGATCTCGGGCATGCCCTCGCCGAAGCGGCGCAACCAGTCGCCGAACGGGTGGTCCTCCGGCAGCGCGCTGTCGGGTCGGCGGGCGGACGTGGTGCGTGTGATCTGCTGCGTGGTGCTGATATTGACCACGACGGCGGCCTGGCTGCGTACCAGGCGCGAGAATTCCGGCAGCTCGCGCGCCGGCGCCGCTGGCGCCAGCAGCAGCGCCAGTGACGCGATGCCGGGCGCCAACCACCCTGGACGCACGCACCTCACCGCACGGCCGCCACGGCGTTGCCGATCAGGCTCACGGTCTCGGCCGGGACCTCGCCCACGACCGTGACCTTGTGTCCATCCACGCGCGCGCTGAAGGCATGTACCGCACCCATCTTGCTGAGTCCCTGCATGCCGCTCGTGGTCTTGTCGTACTTCTCGACAAATACCGAAACCGCCGCGAGCCCGTCGGAGTACACGAAGTGCTCGATCGGCACGCGCCGCATTGGCAGCTGGCGCGCGATGTGCGTGGTCAGTCGATAGCCCTTCGGCAGCGTGCGTGCCTGCCAGCGCGGCGTTCCCTCCGGCCGTGCGCTGCCCTCGGGTGCCACCTCTTCGCGGTGCCACACCATCCCCTGCATCGGCGACTCCGGCTCGAGCGCCCGGTCCGGGATGGCCCCGCCGATCCGCAGGTGCGTGAACATGAACTGCTCGATCGGCTGCCCGCGCGTGTCGAGCAGGTCGGCCTTGAGCAGCAAACCGGTCTCGCGGTCGGCCCACAGCTGATAGCCATAGCGCAGCGCGTCGCGCGGCTTGATGAGCAGTTGCTGTGCGTTGCGTCCCGCGACCCGGCTGAGCTTGCCCAGCTGGATCTCGTAGTTCTGTTCGAGTTCCTGCAACTGCGCGGGCAGCAATGCCGGAAAGGCCTTCGGGTCGGCCTTGCGGTGCTCCACCAGCACTGACTTCTCGTCAGGCAGGTAGCAGATGACCTCGCGCTCGTTACGGATGATTTCGCGTGGCGCGCCGTTGAGCGAAACCAGCCGCTCTTGCCGGCGCCCGCCCTCCTGACGGTGGACGATGCGCATGGTCTCGAGCTGGGTATTGTGCTCGTACACGAACACGCCGTCGTAGTTGAGCGTGCGCGCCGCTTCGTTGATCTTCATCAGCCAGCCATGCGCGGTGTCCGCACCGAACGCCGGTAGGGTCGCGGCCATGAGCAGCGGTGCGACACCGCCGCGCAAGGCGCGGGGACAGCACAACCAGGTCATTGATCGCTTTTGTATCCGACGATGCGCACGTACGACGGCAGCATGCCACGCATCCCGGCAGAGGCAAACTCGCTGTGCTGCACGAGGTAGGCGTTGAGGACACGCTCCTCGTCGGGCGCGAGCGCCTCCCAGCTAGTGCCGGTCGGCCGCCGCACCGCCACGGTGCTAACCGAAGGCGCCGGGGCGACCACCGCGCTGCTGGCGGCGGGGGGGTTGCTGGCCACGGGCGTGGACGGCGGACCACTTGGCCGGTTCAGCGTCTGCAGGCCAAGCAGCGCCACGGCTGCCACGCTCGCCGCAATCGCCAGGCCGCCGGCGGCCCTGGCCAGTTGGCGCGGGGCAATGCCGCGG
>CAZVUN010000152.1:0-6491 GCA_964629975.1 uncultured Acidiferrobacteraceae bacterium
CCCGCGCCCGTGTGGGGTTCGCTGAAGCCGGCTCCGGGCGCCGGCCTGCGACCGGCTTCGGCGCCTGTCTTGGCCGCGGGCGCGCCGGGTCGAGCGGGGCAACCGGGGACGGGGAGCGGACTTCGTCGACCTCGGCCACGGCGTGCATCCGCGCGTGCCGCGCTAGACCGCGGCCACCTCGCCCCACTCTTCCGGGGTGAGCAGGCGGTTGACGTCGACCAGGATGAGCAGCTCGTTGTTGTGATGCGAGATGCCCTGGATGTACTTGGCGCTCTCCGTGGTGCCGACGTCGGGCGCGACCTCGATCTGGCTGGAGGAGATATTGACCACCTCCGCCACGCTGTCGACCAGCAGGCCGGCGATGTTCTTGCCCGACTCGGTGATGACGATGCGCGAGGCGTCGTCCGGCTCCTTGGCGGGCAGCCCGAAGCACTTGCGGGTGTCGATCACGGTAACGACGTTGCCGCGCAGGTTGATAATGCCGAGGATGAAGTCGGCGGCCCCGGGCACGGGCACGATCTCCGTCACGCGCAGCACTTCCTGTACCTGCAGCACATCGATCCCGTAGATCTCGCCTTCCAGGCGGAACGTGACCCAGCGGCGGATGGTGTCCTGATTGGCTTTGGCGACAGCGCTCATGGTCCTTTCTCTCAACGGTTGTGCCGGCGGCGGCGTTCAGTTACCGGCGTCAATTACCCGACGCCCATTTGGTTCCTCCCCACTAGGAGGCAGATTTCGTGCCAATCCAATGGCTCGGTCGCCTGCTAGCCTGCCAGCGCCGGACATCCCTCATCGAGCAACTGGCCGAGGCGCTCGGCATCGAGCAGCGCGCACAGCTGCTCGACCACGGTGCCGGCGAGCCACGGTCGCTTGGCGCGGGAGCTGCGCCAGCGCACCCTGGCCGGATCGATCGTGATCACGCTCGACACCTCGTCGCACACCAGTCCCCAGCGGCCGTCGCCGATCAGCACGATGTGGCGCGCCGCCACCTCGCCCGAGCACGCGCCATCGGCCGCCGGCGCGCTGCGCTGCGCCTGCACGATTTCCGGCATGACCAGCGCGGCGGTGTCGACCACGCGCACGTTCTGCTCGAGATAGCGCACCACCCCGAGCAGCCATGGCACGTAGCCCGGCAGGTGCGTGGGCTCGCGCCACGGCAGGATGCGGTTGAGCTTGACCAGCGGCAGCGCGAGCGTCAGACCCTGCACCTTGAGCAGCAGGCTCTGGAACGGCGCCTGCCCCCATTGCGGCACGCCCGCCTCGGCCGGCGCGCTCGCGACCGCCGCCTCGACCGCGACCGTGGTGACGGCGACGTCGGCCGGTGCGCTGGTCACACTCGGCGTCTCGACCGGCGCCGGCGCGATCACCACCGCATCGGTGATGGTCTCGACCGCCACGGGCGCTGCCACCACCTGCGGCTCGACGGTGCGCGCCAGCACCTCGGCCGCGAGCACCGGCGCCGGCGCGACCGGTACCGGCAGATACATCGGCTTGTCGCTGAACAGCGCCTCGAGATAGCACGCGAGCGCCTGGTTCTGTTCGATCAACGCGGGTTGTGCAAGCGGCGCGGGCTGGCTCATGCGATCCTCATGGCCGGCAGCGCGGCCGGCGGCTCCTGTCCCAACAAGTGATCGAGCAGCGCGCCATAGGCCGGCATGCTGCGTGCGGAATGCGCCGCGAGCGGCCGGCCCGCGTGCGATGCCTCGCGCAGTCGCGTGTCGACCGGTATCGGTTCGGCCCACAGGTGCGCGGCATGCTGCTGGCGCAACTGCTCGAGCACATCGCGCGACACGTGCGTGCGGCGGTCGAACATGGTCGGCACGATCGTGTACGGCAGCGGCTCGCGGCGCGTGCGATTGATCATGGCAAGGGTATGCAGCATGCGCTCCAGCCCCTTCACCGCCAGGTATTCCGTTTGCACCGGAATCAGCAGTCGATCGCAGGCGCCGAGCGCGTTGACCATGAGCACGCCGAGCGTCGGCGGGCAGTCGAGCAGCACATGCGCAAAGCGCGCCGCCAGCGGTGCGAGCGCGCGCGCCACCACCAGCCCCATGCCTTCGCGCGCGCCAAGCTGGCGATCGAGCGTCGCCATCGCGGTCGAGGCCGGCAGCAGATAGAGACGATCGGTCGCGGTGCGACAGATGAGCCGCTCGACCAGCGCCCCCGGGATGGCGCCCGGCTGCTTGAACAGCAGATAGCCGCTCGCCTCGATCGTATCCGGGTCGTAGCCGAAGTAGGCGGTGAGCGAGCCGTGCGGATCGAGATCGACCAGCAAGGTGTCCTGACCGCGCGCGGCCAGCAGCCCGGCGAGCGTCACCGCCGTGGTGGTCTTGCCCACGCCGCCCTTCTGGTTGGCGACGGCCCAGATCCTCATGGGCGCCCCTGCGCGGCGGCGGCCGGCACGATCGGCTGGATCACGGGGCCGATCGGCTGCGGGATCGGCGCCAGCGCCGGCGCGGCGTCTGCGCTCGCGGCACTCCCCGCGCCCGCCTCCGCCGCCGGCTGGAAGGGACGGCGTGCCCCGCTCCCCGCCATGATGACCAGCACCACGCGCCGATTGGCGGCGCGCCCCTCCGGCGTGTCGTTGTCGCCGATCGGATGGAACTCGCCGTACCCGACCGCCGCCAGGCGCTGCGGGTCGACGCCGTTCTGCGCGAACAGCTGCACCACGGCGGCGGCGCGCGCGGCCGACAGCTCCCAGTTCGACGGATACACGGCCGTGTTGATCGGGCGGTTGTCGGTGAAACCCTCGACATGGATGGTGTTCGGATGACGCGCCAGGATGCCGGCGAGCTCGCCGAGTGTCGTGACCGCGCCCGGCGACAGGCGCGCGCTGCCGCTCGCAAACAGGATGCTGGTGTTGATCTCGACCTCCATCCACAGGCGCGAACGCCGCACCTTGACCAGGTCCTGCTCGATCAGCGGCGCGAGCGCCTTCTCGATCTCGGCCGACATCTCCTTGAGCGCCTCCGCCGCGCGCGCGCTGGCCGCGGCCGGCGTGGGTGCGCCCGCGTCGCTGGCGCGCGTCGGCATCTGGCGCAATGCCAGCAGCTGCGGACTGACCGAGCGCAGCGGCTCGCCGAACTGCACCGGCTCCATGCTGCGCGTGTCGGCGCGAAACGCCGATACCAGCGACTCCGACAGCACCCGGAACTTGCCCTCGTTGATGGCCGAGATCGAGTACATCACCACGAAGAACGCGAACAGCAGCGTGATGAAATCGGCGTACGACACGAGCCAGCGCTCGAGGTTCTCGTGCTCTTCATGTCGTTTCTTGCGTGCCATGACTGCCCGCTAGTGGGCGTAGCCCTTGAGCTTGGATTCGATGGCACGCGGGTTCTCGCCCTGCGCGATCGACACCAGGCCCTCGATGATCATCTCGCGAAACTGGGTCTGCGACTGCACGTGGCTCTTGAGCTTGTTGGCAATCGGGATCAGCACCAGGTTCGCGGCACCGACACCGTAGATGGTGGCGACGAATGCCACGGCGATGCCGGAACCGAGCTTCGACGGGTCGGACAGGTTCTCCATGACGTGGATGAGCCCCATGACCGCGCCGATGATCCCGATCGTCGGGCTGTAGGCCCCCATGCCCTCGAAGGTCTTGGCCGCCGCCAGATCGAGATGCTCCTTGGCGCCGATCTCGACCTCGAGGATCTTGCGGATCGCCTCGGGCTCGGTGCCGTCGACCAGCAGCTGCACACCCTTCCTGGCGAAGGCATCCCGCTCGCTCTCCGCGGTGGCCTCGAGCCCGAGCAGTCCTTCCTTGCGCGCCACCTGGCTCCAGTTGAGGATCTTCTGGATGGTGCCGGCGGCATCGAGCTTCGGCGGCAGGAACACCCACGGCGCCATCTTGAGCGCGCGCAGGAACACCGCCATCGGTGTGTGCAGCATGATCGCCCCGACGGTGCCGCCGATCACGATCATGAAGGCCGTGACCTGCAACAGCGACCCGATGTGCCCGCCCTCGAGCGCCTGCCCGACCAGAATCGCGGCGAAGCCGAGGACGAGCCCGGCGATGCTTAGGATGTCCATCCGGCCACCTCATGGGCGAGCCCGGGACCAATCTCCGATAGCGGCAACACTTGATCGGCCAGGCCGGCGTCGACGATCGCCGCGGGCATGCCGTACACGACACAACTCTTCTCGTCCTGCGCCCACACGGTGGAGCCGCCCTGCTTGAGCAGGCGCGCGCCCTCGCGCCCGTCGGCGCCCATGCCGGTCAGCACCAGCACCAGGGTGTTGGCCGGATAGAGCCGGGCCACGGAATTGAAGGTCGTGTCCACGCACGGCCGGTAGTGCTGGCTCGGTTCGCTGTCCTTGATGCGTATCACGGCGGTGCCGCCGCGCATCTCGACCACCATCTGCCGGCCACCCGGGGCGAGCAGCGCGGTGCCGGGCGTGAGCACATCGCCATCAGCCGCCTCCTTGACCGTGATGTCGCACACCTGGTCGAGGCGCTGGGCGAACGGGCCGGTGAACGTGCCGGGCATGTGCTGGATGAGCAGGATCGGAACCGGAAAATTCTTCGGCAACGCCTTGAGCACCTGCTGCAGCGCCACCGGTCCGCCGGTCGAGGCGCCGATGGCCACGAGCCGATAGCTGTGGCCGTTGCTGCGGGCGCGCGCCACGCCCGCCGGACGGGGCGGCGGCTCGGCCCGGGCCGGCACCTGACGCGCGCCGCGCAACCCGAGCATGCGCACGCGCAGGCACAGGGTGCGGATCGCGTCGTTGGTATTCTGCGCGATGTCCTCGAGGCGCTTTGGCAGGAAGTCCATGGCGCCGGCCTCGAGCGCCTCGAGCGTCGCCTGCGCGCCTTCGGTCGTGAGCGACGAGAACATCATCACCGGCGTCGGATGCGCGGCCATGATGCGGCGCACCGCGGTGATGCCGTCCATCACCGGCATCTCGATGTCCATGGTGACGACGTCGGGCTTGAGCGCCAGCGCCCGCTCCACGCCCTCCTGGCCATTGGCGGCGCTGCCGACTACCTCGATGTGCGAGTCGGCCTTGAAGATCTCGGTCAGGCGCCGGCGAAAGAAACTCGAGTCGTCGACGATCAGTACCCGCACCGCCATCAGGCGACCTCCCGGCAGCGGTTTGCGTGCTGCTCCCACTCCCCGCTCTGCCGGTCGCGCTGCTCGCGGCGCGCGTAGCGGCGCACCAGCGCCGGCAGATCGAGTATCAGCGCAATGCGCCCGTCGCCGGTGATGGTGGCGCCGGCCAGTCCGGGCGTGCCGTGCACCCCGGCGCCGAGCGGCTTGATCACGACTTCCTCCTGCCCCACCAGCTGATCGACCACGAGTCCCACGCGCTGGCTGCCGGCCTGGGCGATGACCACGTGGCCGTTGTGCGGCATCGGATCATTGGCCGCGCCGCGCACCAGCCAGTGGCGCAGGTAGAAGAGCGGCAGCGTCTTGTCGCGCACCACGATCATCTCCTGGCCGTCGACCACGTGCGACTTGTTGAGGTCCATGTCGAGGATCTCGATCACCGAGGCGAGCGGCAGCGCGAAGATCTGCTCGCCGAGCATCACCATCAGCGTCGGCATGATGGCGAGCGTGAGCGGCACCTTGATGCTCATGCGTGTGCCGTGGCCGCGCTGCGAATCGATCTCGATGGTGCCGTTGATCTGGCTGATCTTGGTGCGCACCACGTCCATGCCCACACCGCGCCCGGAGATGTCCGAGATCACCGATTTGGTCGAGAAGCCCGGCAGGAAGATCAGGTTGTAGCATTCGTTCGGGGTCAGACGCGCCGCCGACTCCTCGTCATACAGGCCCTTCTCCACCGCCTTGCGCCGCAGCACGTCCGCGTCCATGCCGGCGCCGTCATCGGCGACCATCAGCAGGATGTGATCGCCGGCCTGCTCGGCGGTGAGCTCCACGCGCCCGGCGCGCGGCTTGCCGGCCGCGATGCGCTTCTCGGGCGACTCGATGCCGTGGTCGATCGAATTGCGCACCAGGTGCACCAGCGGGTCGTACAGGATCTCGACCAGATTCTTGTCGACCTCGGTCTCCTCCCCGCGCATGACCAGCTCCACTTCCTTGTTGAGCGCGCGCGCCACGTCGCGCACCACGCGCGGGAACTTGCCGTACACCTTCTTGATCGGCTGCATGCGCGTCTTCATGACGACCGACTGCAGATCGGAGGTGACCATCGACAGGTCGGCGACGGCCTTGGCGACCTTTTCGTCCATGATCATGGCCTGCAGGTTGGCCAGGCGGTTACGCACCAGCACCAGCTCACCCACCATGTTCATCATGTCGTCGAGGCGGCGCGTGTCGACGCGCACCGAGGTCTCGGCCTGCGCATCGGCGCCGGCCGCTGCGCCCGTCCGGGCGGCTGCCGCGGCCAGCGGCCGTTCGTTGGTTTCGGTGTGCGCGCCAGCCGCCGCTGCCTCGGGTTTCGTGCCGCCCGTCGGCGGGGACTTGGCCGGCGGCCGGTTCTCGGCCTTCGGCTCGGGCTTCGGCTCGGGCTTGGCCTCGACC
>CAZVUN010000153.1:0-6378 GCA_964629975.1 uncultured Acidiferrobacteraceae bacterium
GGCGCGGCCCCGCGGCCGGCGCAGCGCCTGAGCGGCGCCGTCAGGCCGGCATCACACCCGCCACCCGCAGGTGCCGGTCGCTCACCACCTCAACCGACAACGCCAGATCGGCCGCCGCCAGCTGGGCGCGCACCTCCTGCGGCCGAAAGGCGGCGCACAGCGAGTGCAGGAAGTCGCGGCGCAGGAGCGCCGGCTCGCGGGCGGCGTATGCGCGCACCAGCTGCTGCGCGTGCGCGCGCGACGGCGGGCGCATCAGGTCCATCACCCATACCACCGCCCCCGGGGCCGCGAGCGTGCGGATGCTGCGCCACAGCACCTGCGGGTCGTGCAGGTGATGCAGCAGGCTGTTGCTGATGACCGTGTCGAAACCGCCGGCCAATCCGCCGGTGTCCGGCAGCCGCCGCTGCGCGAGGCTGACCCGCGTCGTGAGGCCGGCGCGCGCAAGCGCCGCCCGCGCCTCAGTGAGCATGGCGGCCGAGCCATCGACCGCGGTCAGCCGGCAGTCCGGATAGGCGCGCGCAAACCGGATCGTGACGTCGCACGCGCCGCAACCGAGATCGAGCACCGCGCGCGGCACGTGCCCGGGGAAACGGGCGCGGAACTGATCCACGAACGCCTGGTGCGGCGCGGCGAAATCCGCGTGCGCGTAGGCGCGCGCCTGGTCGGCGTCGTCCATCAGCTCGGGCTCGGGGATGCGCTGCATCGCCCGGCCGGTCAGCGCGCATCGGGCAGGAGCGCCTCGGGCGCGAGCAGCTCCTCGACGGTTTCGCGCCGGCGCACCACGTGGAAGCGCGCACCGTCGACCATCACCTCGGGGATGCGCGGGCGGGTGTTGTAGTTGCTCGCCATCGCCGCGCCGTAGGCGCCGGCCGAGGCCACCACCAGCAGATCCCCCGCCTCGATGCCGAGGCTGCGGTCATGGCCGAGGAAATCACCGCTCTCGCACACCGGCCCGACCACGTCGTACACGCGTGCCTCGCGCGGGGCGTCGACCCGCACCGGGGCGATGTCGTGCCAGGCGTCGTACAGCGCCGGGCGCATCAGGTCGTTCATGGCGGCGTCGACGATGGCGAAGTTCTTCGCCCCGCCGAGCTTGAGGTACAGCACCCGGGTCACGAGCAGACCGGCGTTGCCGACGATGGCGCGCCCCGGCTCGATCAGCAGGCGCATGCGCTGCAAGCGCGTGCCGTGCGCCTGCAGCGCCTCGAGCAGCGCGAGCACATAGTCGTCCGGCTCCGGCGGGCGCTCGTCGTTGTAGCTGATGCCCAGCCCCCCGCCGAGGTCGAGCTGCGCGAGCTCGATGCCGGCGTCGGCCAGCTCGCCCACGAGCTCGACCACGCGCTCGAGCGCATCGATGAACGGGCGCATGTCGGTGAGCTGCGAGCCGATGTGGCAGGCCACCCCGCGCAGCGCGATGTGCGGCAGATGCTGCGCACGCTGGTAGACCGCGACCGCGCGCTCGATCGGGATGCCGAACTTGCTCTCCTTGAGACCGGTGGAGATATAAGGATGCGTGGCCGGATCGACGTCCGGGTTGACGCGCAGGCTCACCGGGGCGCGCCGCCCGGCGGCCGCGGCCACCCGGTCGAGCAGCTCGAGCTCGGGCTGCGACTCGACGTTGAAGCAGCCGATGCCGGCCGCGAGCGCCTGCGCCATTTCCGCTTCGGTCTTGCCGACACCGGAGAACACGACCTTGGCCGGATCGCCGCCGGCGCGCAGCACGCGCGCGAGCTCACCGCCCGAGACGATGTCGAAGCCGGCGCCGAGGCGCGCGAGCACATTGAGCACCGCCAGGTTGGAGTTGGCCTTGACCGCGTAGCACACCAGGTGCGCGCGCGCGCCGAAGGCCTGATCGAAGGCGCGGAAACGCGCCTCGAGGTAGGCGCGTGAATACACGTAGCACGGCGTGCCCACGGCCGCGACGATGTCGGCGACCGGCACGCCCTCGGCGTACAGCTGCCGGTCCCGGTAGGCGAAGGGGGTCATGGGATCAGCGTGGCGCGGCGGACGCGGGCGGCGGGCTCGCGCGCGGGGCCTCATCCGGCAGATAGAGCGGCCCCTTCTTCCCGCAGCCCGCGGTCAGGATGGCGAAAGCGAGCGCGAGTGCTGTAAGGACCTGCGGCATGTGCGGGCTTGGGCGTCGAGCTGACTAGTGTAGCCTGCGCGGCAGGCGCATCAAACCCGGCCGGTGGCTTGTGGCCGGCGGCGGCCACTGGCTAGTATCGCGTCCCGTCTTGCCCGTGGATCGACACCCATGACGACTGCCGACTTTCATAGCGCCGCCGAGGCCATGCTGGCCCGTATCGAACAGGCGATCGAGGCGAGCGGTGCGGACATCGAGTGCGAGAATGCCGGTGAGGTGCTGACGCTTGAATTCGCCAACGGCAGCAAGATCATCGTGAACAAGCAGTCGGCCGCCCAGGAGCTGTGGGTCGCGGCCAGGTCCGGCGGCTACCACTACGCGCGGCGCGGCGCGCAGTGGATCAATCCGCAGAGCGGCGGCGAGCTGCTCGAAGAGCTCGCCCGCTTCGCCGCCGAGCAGGCCGGCGCGCCCGTGACGCTCGCCTGAGCCGGCCTCAGCGCCGGCCCCGCGCCGGGAACAGCAGGCGCGCCACCTCGCGGTAGTGGCCGACGAAATGCGCCGTGATGCCGGCGCGCACATGCGCCGGCAGCTCCTCGAAGTCGCCGCGGTTGGCCGCCGGCAACAACAGCTCCTTGATGCCGACGCGGCGCGCAGCGATGACCTTTTCGCGAATGCCGCCGACCGGCAGCACCTCGCCGGTGAGCGTGAGCTCCCCGGTCATGGCGAGCGGGCGCGCGACCTGCGCGCCGCGCGCGAGCGACAGCAGCGCCGAGGCCATGGTGATGCCGGCGCTCGGCCCGTCCTTCGGGGTCGCCCCGGCCGGCACGTGCAAGTGCACAAACGCCTTGTCGAAGTAGTCGGTCGGGGCGCCGTAGTCCTTGAGGTGCGAGGCGATGTAGCTGTAGGCGATCTCGGCGGATTCCTTCATGACATCGCCGAGCTGGCCGGTGAGCTTCAAGCCGCGGTTCGCGCTGTGCACGCGCGTGGCCTCGACGTCGAGCGTGGCCCCGCCCAAGGGCGTCCAGGCGAGCCCGGTCACGACCCCGACCGCGCGCTGCGGTTTCTCCGGGCGGAACACCGGCTTGCCGAGGAACTTCTCAAGATCCCTGACGCCCACGCGGATCGGCGGCTTCTCGCCTTGCAGGATGCGCACCACGGCCTTGCGCACGATCTGGCCGAGACGCTTCTCCAGGTTGCGCACCCCGGCCTCGCGCGCATAGCGCTCGATCACCTCGCGCAGCGCCGCCTTGTCGAGGCGCAGCTGCCCGGGCTTCAGGCCCGCGCGCTCGATCTGGCGCGGCAGCAGGTGGTGCGTGGCGATGGCGAGCTTCTCCTCGGTGATATAGCCGGACAGGCGGATCACCTCCATGCGATCGAGCAGCGGCGCCGGGATGGTATCGAGCTGGTTGGCGGTGCACACGAACAGCACCTTGGACAGGTCGAAGCGCACGTCCAGATAATGGTCGAGGAAGTCGCGGTTCTGCTCCGGATCGAGCACCTCGAGCAGCGCCGAGGCCGGGTCGCCCTGGTAGGAGGCGCCGATCTTGTCGATCTCATCGAGCATGATCACCGGGTTGGCGCTGCCCGCGTCCTTGATCGCCTGAATGAACTTGCCGGGCATGGCGCCGATGTAGGTGCGCCGGTGCCCCTTGATCTCGGCCTCATCGCGCATGCCGCCCAGCGAGAAGCGATAGAACTTGCGCCCGAGCGCCTCGGCGATCGAGCGACCGATCGAGGTCTTGCCGACGCCGGGCGGTCCGACCAGCAGCACGATGGAGCCGGCGATCTCGCCTTTCATGGCGCCGACCGCAAGGAACTCGATGATGCGCTCCTTGACGTCCTCGAGCCCGTCGTGCTCGCGATCGAGCACGGCGCGCGCGTGCCCGAGATCGAGGTTGTCGCGCGAGTACTTGCCCCACGGCAGCAGCGTGAGCCAGTCGAGGTAGTTGCGCGTGACGGCGTACTCCGGTGAACCGGTCTCAAGCACCGCGAACTTGTCCATCTCCTCGTCGATGCGCTTGCGCACCGGCTCCGGCAGGACGAGGTCCGCGAGCCGCTCCTTGAAGCGGTCGACCTCGGCGGTGCGGTCGTCCTTGGCGATGCCCAGCTCCTTCTGGATCGCCTTCAACTGCTCGCGCAGGAAGAACTCGCGCTGGCGCTTCTCCATGCTCTCCTGCACCTGCTTGTGGATGCTCATCTGCGCGGAGGCCACCTCGACCTCCTTCTTGAGCAGCACCAGCACCTTCTCCAGACGCTTGAGCAGCGCGGTGGTCTCGAGCACGGCCTGCAGCTCCTCCTTGCTCGAGGTCGTGAGGCTCGCGGCGAAGTCGGCGAGGCGTGCCGGCTCCTCCGGCCCGAAGCGTTCGAGGAAGAACTTGAGCTCTTCGCCGTACAGCGGATTGAGCGGCAACAGCTCCTTGATGGTGTTGATGAGCGCGACCGTGTAGGCCTTGAGTTCCGCGGACTCGACGTGGCCGGTCTCGGGAAAGTACTGCACGCGCACCGCGAACGGGCGCTCGCGCGACACCCAGGATTCGATGCGAAAGCGCTGCAGTCCCTCGATGTAGACCTGCAGCTTGTCGTCGACCGATACCACCTTGTGGATGCGACAGGCGGTGCCCATGGGGAAGAAATCGTCCGGGCCGGCGCTGCGCGTGTCCTCGCCACGCACCAGCACCACGCCGACGATCTTGTTGCCGGATTCGATCGCCGCCTCGACCGTGCGCTGCCACAGGTCGCGCTCGACCACGAGCGGCACCATCTGCGCGGGAAAGAACGGGCGGTTGGCGAGCGGCAGGATGTTCAGGATCCCGGGCAGCACATCGCTTTGGCGTGCCGGCAGGTGCTCCGGGGCGGGCGCTGCTGCCCCCCTTGTCGATTCGTCGTTCATGCGTGGTCCGGGCGCTGGTCGATTGAATGAATGTTGGGGGTCGCGCCACGCGATTCAAGTGGCCGAAACGGCTGCGGCCCCGTGAGGGGCCGCAGCGCGTCGCACACGGCGCGACTACCTCTTCTTGGTCTTGGTCGGCGTCTTCTTCTTGAGTGCCGCCAGATCCTGCTTGCACTTGTCGCGCTCGACCCGCAGCCGGTTACCTTCCTCTTCCTTGGCCTTGAGCGCGTTCTGCGCATCCAGCAGCTCCCTGTCCTTGGTCTCGAGGCGCAGGCGGCTGTCGGCCAGCTCCTTTTCCAGGCCCGCGACCTTGCCGCGCAGCTCTTCGATTTCCTTCTTGCCACAGCCCGCGATTCCGGCCGCGAGTACCGTGGCGAGCACCGCCAACATCACATGACGCTTCATGCCTGCTCCTGGGTTGCCCTGTGTCCGCGTTGTCGCAACGCCGCGCCCGCCTCGGGCCACGCGCCGGGCGTCGCTGACGCGCATCATACGCGCGAGCGGACGCCGATCAAGCATGCCGGGCGGTGCATTCGCGACCGCGGTGCCCGACCGGTGCGGCCCCGCCCGATTGGCCGTAAACTGCGCGCCTGTCAACGCGCCCGCGCGCGGTGCGTTGTAAGGCTTGTGCAACCGGTAGCGTCAGGCGCGCGTGAGGATGGTCACCCTGGTCTTGAGACAAGACGCCCCCGCCCCTAGGGCCGACAGCGCGCGCGGCGACGCGGCGGCCGTGGCGCTGGAGCATTTTCTGGCCAGTGTCGAGCGGCGTGCCTTCGTAACGGCGCGCGCGGCGACCGGCAGCCGCGACGAGGCGCTCGACATCGTGCAGGACACGATGATCGCCCTGGTGCGCAAGTACGCCGGGCGGCGCGCCGAGGAATGGGGTCCGCTGTTTCACACCATCCTGCAATCGCGCATCCGCGACTGGTACCGGCGCAACAAGGTGCGGCGGCGCTGGCGCCTGTGGCTGGGAGGCGACACCGAGGAGGATGACGGACCCGATCCGCTCGAGAACATCGCGCACGCCGACGCCCCGACGCCGGAGCGCGAAGTCGGCGGTCAGCGCGCCGTGCAGGCGCTCGAGCAGGCGCTCGGCGCACTGCCATTGCGCCAGCAGCAGGTGGTGATGCTGCGCGTGTGGGAGGGGCTCGACGTGGATCAGACCGCGCGCACGCTCGGCATCTCCCCGGGGGCAGTGAAGACGCACCTGTCGCGCGCCGTGCACAAGCTGCGCGCGCAACTGGGGGAACACTGGTCATGACAGCGAACGACGAACAGGCCTTCCTCGACAAGGTGCGGCACCGGCTCGATGCGGCCGCCGAGCAGCTCGACGGTGCCGATGTGACCCGCCTTCGGGCGGCACGGCGCGCGGCGCTGGCGGCACGCGAGGCGCGCGCGGCGGCCC
>CAZVUN010000154.1:0-6353 GCA_964629975.1 uncultured Acidiferrobacteraceae bacterium
AACTCGCGCGCGCGCTCGGGCCGGTCGCGGCGGCCGCGCGCGCCGCGGGCGCGACGCCGCTCGAGGAACGGACGCGTCATCTGCGCGCCGTGGCCGGCGCGTTGCGCGCGGGCGCGGAACGGTACGCCCGACTGATCACGCGCGAGATGGGCAAACCCATTCGCGAGGCACGCGCCGAGGTGGAAAAGTGCGCCTGGGGCTGCGAGTTCTATGCCACCCACGCCGCGGCCATGCTGGCCGAGGAGCCCGTGGCGACCGACGCGACGCGCAGCTGCGTGAGCTACCCGCCGCTCGGCACGCTGCTCGCGATCATGCCGTGGAACTTCCCGTTCTGGCAGGTGTTTCGCGCCGCCGCGCCCGCGCTCATGGCCGGCAACAGCGTAGTGCTCAAGCACGCCGCCAACGTCCCGCAGTGCGCGCTCGCCATCGAGGAGATCTTTGAGCGCGCGGGTGTGCCGGCGAATGTGTTTCGCACCCTGCTGATAACCGCTTCGCAGGCCGAGGCGCTGATCGCCGATGCGCGCATCGCCGCGGTCACGCTCACCGGCAGCGAGGCCGCCGGCCGGCGCGTGGCGGCCGCCGCCGGGGCGGCGCTCAAGAAGACGGTGCTTGAGCTCGGCGGCTCGGATCCGTTCGTGGTGCTGGAGGACGCCGACCTGGAACAGGCCGCAAGTCTCGGTGTCAGCGCGCGCTTCCAGAACGCCGGTCAGAGCTGCATTGCGGCCAAGCGCTTCATTCTGCTCGAGCCGATCGCCGATGAGTTCCTGCGCCTGTTCGCGCACAAGGCACAGGCGCTGAAGCTCGGCGACCCGATGGCGCCGGACACGGACCTCGGGCCGCTGGCGCGCGAGGACCTGCGCGCGCAACTGCATGCGCAGGTGCGCGATGCGGTGGCGCACGGGGCGAGGGTGCTGCTCGGTGGCGAACCGTCCGCGGGCCCGGGCTACTTCTATCCGCCCACCCTTCTCGATCAGGTGCGGCCGGGCATGCGCGCCTACCGCGAGGAACTGTTCGGCCCCGTGGCCGTCGTGCTGCGCGCACGTGACGAGGACGAGGCGCTGCGGCTTGCCAACGACACGCACTACGGTCTCGGCGCGACCGTGTGCACGCGCGACACGGCACGCGGCGAGGCATTCGTGCGCCGCGTCCAGTCCGGCCTCGGCTTCGTCAACGGCATGGTCAAGAGCGACCCGCGCCTGCCGTTCGGCGGCATCAAGTGCTCGGGCTACGGGCGCGAGCTCGCGCGGCACGGCATCCGTGAGTTCGTCAACGTGAAGACCCTGTGGGTCAGGTAGACACACTGCCCCTCTCGCCGTCCGCACACCGCGCATGCCCGGCTGCACCGCGCGCGTGACGGATCCCCGCGCAATGTGAACTCGCGCACACGCTGCGTGTGCGCGATTTCACAGCACCGCGCCCGCGGTGCCGCTACTTTGGCGCCGTGGCAGCGCCGAGCGCAGCGGTGCCGGCGCTGCACCCATCCGCGGACCATCCATGTTTCACGAACGCTACCGGAGGTGGCTATGCGAACTCTCACTTGGCGACACCGTGGCCTGCTGATCCTGCTGCTGGCCACACTCGCGGCGTGCAGCAGCGGCGGCGGCGACAGCAGCAGTGCCGGCACGGGCGGCGCGTGCGTATGGGACAGTTCCACCTGGGACAACTGCAACTGGAGCTGAGCACGACCAGTCAATCTTCAACTACGGAGGCACATCATGAAACGTCTTGCAGAGTTCAAACTCAAGCGCAGCCAGCTCATCGGAGTGCTGGTCATGGGTTCAAGCCTTGCTGTCGCTTACGCTGGAACGGTGACGCTGCCCAATGCGTTTACCGCCGGATCACCGGCGAGCGCCGCACAGGTCAACGCCAACTTCAACGCCGTCAAGACCGCGGTCGACGACAACCATGCGCGCATCACGGCGCTCGAGGCTGCCTCCCCGGCGACCGGCCGCCTGTGGGTGCCGATTGCCGCTGGGACGTCCGCGCACTACACGCTACCCGATGCCGCGACCAACTCCACCAGCGCCACCTTCGGCAAGCCGGCCGACTACCAGTCCGGCGGCACTGACGACGTGACCGTCACGGCGGTGTTCGCGGGCTGCGAGGGTGCCTCGGCACGTGTCGCACTGGTGCTCGACCGAGAATCCATCGGCAGCAATAGCTCGCTTTCCATCATCACCGTGCCGTACGAAGTCGTGACGGTGCCGTCGGACGGGAGCATCCTGTTTTATCCGGTTACGGCCTATTCCAAGACAATGACCGGGTTTGGTGACATCAACTTGGTGACTTTCTACCGAGACGGCGGCAATGCGCAGGACTCGTGCGCCGGGCCAGTGTCACTGCGAGGATTCATCGTCGAATATCCACGCCAGTAGTAGCGGCGCACACGCGTTGCGCTCCGCCAAGGGCGAACCGCTCGCCCTTGGCGCGCATTGTCGGAGGCCCCGCCGGCACGAGATCAGTCACGTGTCGGAATGCGGTACAGATACACCAACACCACGAACCCTACGAGCGCCGCTGCCAGCCGGGCATAGCCGTTCGAAATGAACAGCGCGATCGAAATGCCGAGCGTCATGATGAGGCTCACGATCGCCACCCACTTGGCCTTGCGCGGGATACTACGATGCTCGTCCCAGGCACGCACTGTGGTACCGAACACCGGGTGATTGAGCAGCCACTGATGGAAACGCTCCGAGGACCGCGCGAAACAGGCAGCCGCAAGCAGCAGGAACGGCGTGGTCGGCAGTAGCGGCACGAACACGCCGATCACAGCGAACGCCACACACACAAGACCGAGCAGCAGGAACGTCGTGCGCATGCCGCCGTGCGGATGCAGGCGCGGGCGCACCATCGGGCGTTCAGGCGGCGCCACGCATCACGCCGCCAGCGTCGGCAGAACCGACACATCCATGTAATAACGCGTCGGGTCGCGCCGCTCGAGGTACACGGTGATCTGCCGGGCGCCGATGTGCGGGGTGGGGTCGAACCACAGGTTCTCGCTGCGGAACAGGTGCAGCTCGCCGGTGCTCGGATTTTTCCACTGCGTCACGATGCGCCACGGATGACAGCCGTTGACGCGCAGCCGCGTGTTGATCTGGACGTTCTGGTAGTCGGTCTGCACCGGCGTGCCGTGGCGGCGCAGGTACTGCGCGCGCTCGGCAACGCGTCGGCGGGCATACAGCAGGCCGCCGCCCACGAGCGTGAACACCGCACCGATCGCGCCGACGATGGTCGCCCCGCCCCACAGCGAGAAGAATGACCGGATGCGGGCGGCGTGCGGATCGGAGCCGTCGTACAGCACGATGACGGCCTCGCCGACGCGATGGCTCGGCGGATTGCTGCCGAAGGAGCTGCGAAACGTGATTTCCTCCCCGCCTTCGGTTTGGTACTTCACGATCGGGTAGTAGCTGCTCGAACTGCCCGAGTGCGAGCGTTCGAGCTTGATGACCGTGCCGTGCGCAACGCGGGCGGCGCGCGCGAACTGCTCCACGCGGCTCGCCCAGTAGGCAGCAGCGGCCAGCATGCCGAGGCCAACCACCAGGAAGATGGTCGCGATCTGCGTGATTGCGCGGTTCATGCCGGAGGCGGCGCGCGCCGGTGCGCCCACCACAGCATCCACACGCCGAGCGCGATCATTGGCAGCGACAGCACCTGCCCCATGGTCACCCAGTTGAACGCGAGATAGCCGATGTGCGCGTCGGGTTCGCGGACCAATTCGACCAGGAAGCGGAACAGCCCGTAGAAGATCAGGAACATCGCCGACACCGCGCCGAGCGGACGCGGCGCGCGCGCGTAGAGCCAGAGAATCAGGAACAGCGCCAGGCCCTCGAGCGCCGCCTCGTAGAGCTGCGAGGGATGGCGCGGCAGCGGCCCGCCGGTGCGAAACACCATGCCCCAGGGGGCGTCCGTCACCCGGCCCCACAGCTCCTGGTTGATGAAATTGCCAATGCGCCCGGGCAGCAGCCCGACCGGCGCGAGCGGCGCGAGATAGTCGGTCACGGCGAGCCACGGGCGCTGCGTCTTGCGCGCGTAGAACCAAAGCGCCACGCACACACCGATCAGGCCGCCGTGGAACGACATCCCGCCGGTCCAGATGAAAAAGACCTCGAGCGGGTGCCTGAGGTAGTAGCCGAAGTTGTAGAACAGAACGTAACCCAAGCGCCCGCCCACGATCACGCCGAGCGCGATGTAGAACAGGAAATCGGAGATCTCCTCCGGCCGCCAGCCGGAGCCGGGCCGCCGGGCGCGGTACACGCCGAGCGCCCAGCCGCCGAGGAAACCGACCACGTACATCAGGCCGTACCAGTGGATGGCGATGGGGCCCAGCCGCAGGGCAACGGGATCGATGTCGGGCGCCAGCAGCATGGCGCGCAATTATGGACCAGCCGGGTCCTCGGCACCACGCGGCGCGATCGCCGCCGCCTCCCATATCGCCACCGTGCGCACACCCTGCGGCGCTTCGTGCAGGGGGCGTGCGGTCGCCCGCCAGGTATCGCCGTAGGCGAGCACGACGCCGTCCGGATGGGCGCGCGCCCACGCCGGCACACGCGCCGGCTCGAGCACCGCTAGCGGCGCGCGCAGGCGCGCGGCGAAATGCCATTCGCCGTGGTAGGCGCCGACTTGCGCGACCGGGCGTCCGGCGGCGACCAGCTCGGCGAGACGCGCGGCGGTCGCCTCCACGCGCCAGGAGCGATCGAGCAGCGCTCCGCCCGCCAGCACGGCCAGCACCACGAACACGGTGCTGGCCACGGCGATGTCGGTGAGGCGCCGGGCGGTGTCGCGCACCGGCAGCCACGCCAATGCCACGCCCACCACCAGGATGCCGAGCCCCACGAGCGGTGACACCTCCCACAGCCACAGCGGCGCCCAGGCCACGCGCGGCAGCTTCGGCACGATCATGGTGAGCGCACCGAGCAGCACCAGCGGCAGCGTCATGCCCGCGAGCAGCCGGTGCTCGTCGCCAGCGCGCAAGCGCTCATCGAGCGCAAGGAAGGCGACGACCATGGCCCCGGCCGGCAGCAGCGGCAGCAACCAGTGCGGCTGCCTGACCGGCAACAGTGACAGCAGTCCGACTGCGCTCGCCACCCACACCAGGCACAGCAGCAGCCCGGCGTTGAGCGGCGCGCGCGCGAGCTGCCAGTGGCGCAGCCACACGATCGGCCAGAGCGACCACGGCAGGAACACGAGCGGCAACCACGCCGCGTACCACCACGCCTCGGACGCAGCCGGCAGCAGATCGAGTGTCGGCAGCAACGGGGCGCGCAGCGTCAGCTCGTAGACGCTGGTCCAGCCGGCACGCACGCCGACGGCCGCGAGCCAGGCGGCGAAGGGCAGGGCGCCGAGCAGCAGCGAGTTGCCGACATCGGCATACCAGTGGCGCCACACCGGGGCGCGTGCGCCGCGCGCCCACAGCGGTGCGAGCAGCGCCAGCGGATAGACGAACAGCGTATACACCCAGCCGTGCGCAAGCAGACCGGAGGCGGTGGCGAGCAGGAGCAGCAGCCACGCGCGGTGATCGCGCCGGCGCCACATGAACACGAGCGCCCACACGGCGAACAGCACGCTCGCCACGAGCCACAGCGACGTCACGGCCAGGGTGCCCATCGCGCTCCAGGCGAACGTGCCGAGCAACACGAGCGGCGCAAGCGTCGCGACCTGCGCCTGCCCGGGCCACAGCAGGAGGGCCAGCCGCCAGGTGAGCAGCAGACTCGCGAGCGCGCCGAGCGCCGGCACCAGCCGCGCCCACCACTCGCTCACGCCGAACGCCAGCCACCCGGCGTGCATCAGCCACGGCACGAGCGGCGGCTGCGCGATCACGGCGCCGTTCAACGTCGGGAGCAGAAACTCGCGCGCGCTCCACATCTCCCACGCCAGCGCCAGCAGCCGGGTCTCGTCGGTCGGCCAGGCCGAGCGCGCGAGCAGCGAGGCAAGCGTGAGCAGCAGCCACAACCCGAGCGCCGCGCCGATGCGACGCGCGGTGGTCAAGCGCTCGCGCCGCAGGCGCGCGCGGCGTTGCTCGCCGGTGGCGTCACCGACCGGCCCGATCTCGATCTCCTCCACGCGATCGAAGCAGCGCGGTGCGGGCACGGCGGGAGACGGACTGTCGGATTGGCGGCCTGACATGCGCGGCAGGGACCCCGGAGGCGGCACGAAGGCCGGTTACCGCCAAGCGTAGCCGATGCCACCGGCAAGGCGCCGCGCCCGGCCGATCGCCGGTGCCGGCGGCGCGGCAAGCGCGTCGCTCAGTCAGCGGTGCGCCAGCGCACCACCGCCTTGCGCCCGAGCATGTCCTCGGGCTTCTCGCCGGCCGGCGGCCGCACCCGGCGTGCGGCCTCGGGCGCGCCGTGCTGCGC
>CAZVUN010000155.1:0-1263 GCA_964629975.1 uncultured Acidiferrobacteraceae bacterium
CGGACGCGCCGGTCCGCCGGCGCCGCGCGCCGCTGGCGCAACCAGTCCTCATAGCCGCCCACGTATTCGCCGACCCGTCCGTCCCCCTCGAACACCAGCGTGCTGGTCACCACGTTGTCGAGAAATGCCCGGTCGTGGCTCACCAGCAACAGCGTGCCGTCGTACTCGGCGAGCAGCTCCTCGAGCAGCTCGAGGGTATCGACATCGAGGTCGTTGGTCGGCTCGTCCAGCACCAGCAGGTTGGCCGGCTCGGTGAAGATCTTGGCGAGCAGCAGGCGGTTGCGCTCGCCGCCGGACAACGACTTGACCTTGGCGTCGATGCGCTCCGGCGGAAACAGGAAGTCCTTGAGATAGCCGATCACGTGGCGGGCGCGCCCGCGCACCATGACGTAGTCGCGCCCCTCGCCCAGGTTGTCGCGCACGCTCTTCTCCGGATCGAGACTGCGCCGGTGCTGGTCGAAGTAGGCGAGCTCCAGGCGCGTGCCGAGCACCACCCGGCCGACGGTCGGGGCGAGCTCGCCCAGGATCAGCCGCAGCAGCGTGCTCTTGCCGCAGCCGTTCGGGCCGATGATGCCGATGCGATCGCCGCGCAGGATGCGCGTCGACAGGTCGCGAATCACCCACTGCTCGCCGTAGCGAAAACCGACCTCGCGCAGATCGGCGACCACCTTGCCGGAGACGGCGCCGCTGTCGACGCCGAGGCTCGCCTGGCCGGGCAGCTCGAGGCGCGCACGCCGCGCCGCGCGCATGGCCTCGAGCGCGCGCACGCGTCCCTCGTTACGCGTGCGCCGCGCCTTGATCCCCTGACGGACCCAGGCCTCCTCCTCCGCCAGTTTCCTGTCGAACCTGGCCGCGGCGCGCGCCTCGGCCTCGAGCAGCTCGTCCTTGCGGCGCAGGTACCGGTCGAAGTCGCCGGGAAAGGACGTGAGCCTGCCGCGATCGAGCTCGACGATGCGCGTGGCCAGATGGCGCAGGAACGTGCGGTCGTGGGTGATGAACATGAGCGCGCCGTTGAACGCAAGCAGGTATTCCTCGAGCCAGTTGATGGCGGCGATGTCGAGGTGATTGGTCGGTTCATCGAGCAGCAGCAGGTCCGGCGCACTCACCAGGGCGCGCGCCAGCAGCACCTGGCGGCGCAACCCGCCGGAGCACTCGCGCAGGCGCCGCTCGGCCGGCAGCGCGAGGCGGCTCAGGACGGTCTCGACCTTCTGGCCCAGGTTCCAGCCGTCACGCGCCTCGATGCGCGCCTGCAGCGCATCGAGG
>CAZVUN010000155.1:1273-6112 GCA_964629975.1 uncultured Acidiferrobacteraceae bacterium
TTCGTACCACCCGCCGTGGTGAATGGCGGTGATCCCCGGCATGATGCGCGACGTTGTGGTATTCGGCGAGCAGCGCACCGAGTTCGCCCAGACCGCCGGCCACGACCTCGTAGACCGTGTCGTCGCGATCCGGCGGCACCTCCTGCTCGAGATGCGCGACGCGCAGCGTGTCCTTGCGCCAGATCTCACCCTCGTCCGGCTGCGCCACCCCGGTGATCACGCGAAACAGTGTCGATTTGCCGGTGCCGTTGCGTCCGACCAGGCATACGCGCTCGCCGGCGGCGATCTGGAAGTCGACGTGCGCGAGCAGCGGATGATGGCCGTAGGCCAGGGAAACGTCGGAGAGCGTGAGCAGCGTCATCGGGGCGGGCGCAACGGCGCCGGCCATTCTAGCGCGGAATGCGGCCGTGCCGCCGCTACGGTGCCGGGTTCGTGTAGCGCAGGTGCACGGCCTCGATGTCGGGTAGCGCCGCCGCCGGCAGCGGCGTGGCGCAGGCTGCCAGGTCCTCCTGCAGTTGGGCGAGCGAGGTCGCGCCGAGGAGGGTACTGGTCACGTACGGGGACTGCGCCACGAAGCCGAGCGCAAGCTGCACAGGGGTCAGGCCATGGCGGTGCGCCACCTCGGCGTAGGCCGCCACGGCCGGTGCCACGTTGGGCTTGGTGTAGCGCTGTCCGAAGGCGGGAAAGCGCGTGATGCGCCCGGCGGCGATCGGGTCCGCCTGATACTTTGCGCTGAGGTGACCGAAGGCCAGCGGCGAGTAGGCGAGCAGCGATACGTTCTCGCGAAAGGCGACCTCGGCCAGGCTCAGCTCGAAGGTGCGGTTCAAGAGGCTGTAGGCGTTCTGCACCGACACCACGCGCGGCAGGCCGTGCTCGCGCGCCAGGCGCAGGCACTCCATCACGCCCCACGGGTGCTCGTTCGACAGTCCGACATGGCGCACCTTGCCTTCGCGCACCAGCGTCGCCAGCGCCTCGAGCTGCTCGCGCAGCGGGGTTGCCTCACGTTCCTTGCCGGCGTCGAAGCGGTACTGGCCGAACATCGGCGTGTTGCGCGCCGGCCAGTGCAGTTGGTAGAGATCGATGTAATCGGTGCGCAGGCGCGTGAGCGAACCTTCCACGGCGGCGCGGATGTTCGCCGCATCGAGCGCGCTCGGCCCGCCGCGAATCCAGCCCAGGCTGCGCGCCGGCCCGGCCACCTTGGTGGCGAGGATCACGCGGTCCCGTGCCTGGCGCGCCAGCCAGCGGCCGACGATGCTCTCGGTGCGGCCGTAGGTCTCGGCGCGCGGCGGCACCGGGTAGAGCTCGGCGGTGTCGAGGAAATTGACGCCCGCGCCGAACGCCAGGTCGAGCTGAGCGTGTGCCTCGGCCTCGCCCGTCTGCTCGCCGAAGGTCATGGTGCCAAGGCACACCGCCGACACCTGCAAGTCACTGTCACCCAGACGCCGATACTGCATACCCCGCTCCCTGCCGGCCGCGCCGGCGCGCAGCACCCTACCAGAAAACCGCCGCACCGCGCATCTGCGCCAGGCGGCGCCGGCCGCCGGCCAGGCTAAAGCCGGAACGGCTCGAGCTCGACGGCCAGCACGCGCGTGCCGGCCATCGCGATCCGCCCGCGGTAGCGCGTGGCACCGTCGCGCGTGAACTCGAAGCGATACTCGCGCTGCCAGGCGAGCGCGCCGCGATCGGTGCGCCGCAGGCGCAGGCGCGTGAGCTCCACCGTGTCGTCGAGCAGCTGCACCTCGGCCCGGGCGCAGGCCTGCTGCCCGGCGGCGCGCGCCAGCTCCTTGGCACGCAGTGCCGCAACCCAGTAGAGCGCGGCGATGGCCAGGGCAAACAGCACCAAAATTTCAGGGGTCGACAGCATGGAACGGCGACGATTCGATGCAGGGCGGGCCGGCAGGACCGCGGCATCATGGCAGCGCCGCAGCCGGCCTGGCGAGCACCGGGGCGTACCCCGACTGCGCGCGGCAGCGCCAGCCCCGGCACAGAAGCTGCACACAGACTGCTGGTCGGCAGGCCGCGCCGGTTTGTTGGCGCGCCTGCGCATTCTGCGAACCTCAGCCTGGACCGACCCGGGCCCCGGCGCGCTGCCGCTTCACGGAGGAACACGCTTGTGCGCTGACAACCACGCGATCGCCCCGACCCCCCGCTCAGCGGGTCGGCGGCGGAACTAGCGCACGCCCATGTCGGCCGCCGAACCCGCCGTCTCCGGTCTCGCGCCGGCCGCCGCCGGGCGCGCGAGCGCACGGCGCGTGCCGCTGCCGCGCCGGCTGAGCACGTTGCTGGCGCTGCTGGTCGTGGCGCTGTTCAGCGGCTCCATGACGGTGTTCACCTATCACGTCTTGCAGGACGAGGTGACCCACATCACGACGTCGCTCGAGCTGCAGGCCGCCGTGCTGGCGCGCAACCTCGCCGCCACCGGCGCGGACCACCTGCTGGCACGCGACTACACCTCGCTCGAGCAGATGCTGCTGCGCACCATTGAATTCCCGGGCGTGACCGAGATCCAGATGCTCGATGCGCGCGGCAAACGCGTGAGCGAGGTCGTGCGCGCGCAGGGTGTGGTCACCGCGCACTACGGGCGGCCGGCGCTGGCGCTGCCGCCCGTTGCCGAGGCCAGCCTGCGCCGCGATGACACGCACCTGGAGGTGTGGCAGCCGGTGGTCCTGGGCGAGCTGCTCGGCTGGGTGCGCATCGCACACAGCCTCGAGGACATCGCGCGCACGCAGCAGCGCGTCTGGACCAAGCACTCGCTCCTCGGCGCGCTGCTGCTCGTGATTAGCGTCGTGCTGCTGCTGGCGATCCTGCGCCGCCCGATCACCTCGATCGAGCGCTACACCGAGTTCGCCGATCGCATCGATGACAGCAAGGGCGCCCAGGTGCCGGTGTGCAAGCACCCCGGGGAGCTCGAGCGTCTCGGCCAGGCGCTGAACCGTGCCTCGTTCCGGCTGCACGAGCAGAATATCACCATCCGTGAAGCGCTCGCCGATCTGCAGCGCCTGGCGGCGTTCCCGGAGAAAAGCCCGGACATCGTCCTTGCGGTCACGGTCGGGGGCGATCTGGAGTACGTCAATCCGCACGGGCACCGCACCCTCGCCGAGCTCGGGCTCGCGCTCGATCAGTTCCACGCGCTGCTGCCGGTCAACCTCCGCGAGGTCCTGGAACACGGCATGCGCGAGAACATCAGTACCCGCGCCGTGGAGGCAACGTACGCCGGGCGCGCCTGGCTGTGGACCTTCGCGCCGATCAGCGCGCGTGACGTGGTGCACTGCTACGCACACGAGATCACGGAAAAGAAGCAGGCCGAGGAGCAGGCGCGCCACGCACTGCTCGAGACGCGCGCGGCCCAGGCAGCCAACCGCGCCAAGAGCACGTTCCTCGCCAACATGAGCCACGAAATACGCACGCCGCTCACCGCGATCATCGGGTTCTCCGAGTCGCTGCTCGACAGCGGCCAGTCGATGACCGAGCGCGTCGCGGCCATCAACACCGTGATCCGCGCCGGCCGCCACCTGCTGCACATCATCAACGAGATCCTGGACCTGTCGAAGATCGAGGCCGAACGGATCGAGATCGAGCGCATCCGCGTGCCGCTGTTTGCGCTGCTCGAGGACATCGCCGCGCTCGCGCGCCTGCAGGCCGAGGAGAAAGGCATCGGCTTCAGCATCGAGCCGGCGTTCCCGCTGCCCGCCACGATCACCAGCGACCCGGTCCGCCTCAAGCAGATCCTGCTCAACCTGGTGAACAACGCGATCAAGTTCACCGAGCGCGGCCAGGTGACGGTGCGCGTGGCGCTGCGCGCCTCCGCGGAAATCCTGCATGTCGAGGTGCTCGACACCGGCATCGGCATTGCGCCGGAGACGCTGGCGCGGCTGTTCCAGCCGTTCAGCCAGGCGGACACCTCCACCACCCGGCGCTTCGGCGGCACCGGTCTTGGCCTGTACCTGTCCAAGCTGCTGGCCGAGAAACTGGGCGGCATGCTGAGCGCGAGCAGCACACCGGGTGCCGGCAGCTGCTTCACCTGCACGGTCAGCACCGGCGCGCTCGCGGGCGTGCCGCTGCTCGAGGCGCCACCGCCGCGCACGGACGAGGCCACGCGCGTGGCGGTCGCCCCGGCCACGGTCAGCGGCAACGTGCTGCTGGTCGAGGACAATGCCGACAACCAGCGGCTGGTGTCGCTCTACCTGCGCAATCTGGGCGCGGCGGTGACGCTCGCGAACAACGGTGCCGAGGGCGTGGAACGCGCGCTCGCCGGCGACTTCGACCTGGTCCTCATGGACATGCAGATGCCGGTGATGGACGGGCTCGAGGCGACGCGGGCGCTGCGCGCGCACGGCTACCGCGGGCCGATCGTGGCGCTCACGGCCGGGGCCATGCAGAGCGACATCCAGCGCGCGCTCGACGCCGGCTGCAACGGCCATCTCACCAAGCCGATCGAGCGCATGCGCTTCCAGACCACGATCAGCCGCTACCTGCGATCCCGCAGCGTACCGGCGCCGCCGGAATCGCCCCTGGGGTCGACCCTGCTGCAGGAGGATGCGGCGCTCGCCGACATCGTCGCCCAGTTCGTCACGCGTCTGCCGCAACTGCTCGACGATCTGGCGCACAGCGTGGCGAGCGGCGCGTGGGATGCCGTGCGCGCCAAGGCCCACGACCTCAAGGCCGTCGGTGGCGGCTATGGCTTCGCGCCGCTGAGCGAGGTGGCCGCGCGCCTGGAATTCGAGCTCGCCAAGCAGAGCTACGACCGCCTGCCGGCGCTGCTCGAGGAGCTGCGCCGCCTGCAGCGGCGCATCGCCGCCGGCGCGAGCGCGCCGCCACCGCCCGCGAACGCCTGAGCGC
>CAZVUN010000156.1:0-6041 GCA_964629975.1 uncultured Acidiferrobacteraceae bacterium
TGAAGACCAACATGGGCGATCCGCACCGCAACTTCGTCGACTTCGCGCACGTGCCCGTAGTCAAGCGCCTCACGCGCATGCCGGTGTGCATCGACCCCTCGCACTCGGTGGGTTCGCGCGAGCGCGCCCCGGACGGCATCCTCGACCTGATGCACGTCACGGCGCAGGGCGTGATCGCCGGCGCCAACATGGTGCTGGTCGATTTCCATCCCCACCCGGCCAAGGCCCTGGTCGACGGCCCGCAGGCGCTGCTGCTCGAGGAGCTGCCGTACTTCCTCGAGGACGTCACGATCGCGCGTGCCGCCTACGAGCAGCGGCGCGCGGCCGCGCGCCGCCACGCCGAGCGCCACGGCGCCGCATGACGCTGACCGCGGCCGAGCACGCACAGATCCGCGCCCAGGCCGAGGCCATCGAGGCGCGCAGCGGCGTCGAGATCGTGGCGGCCGTGATTGCGCGCGCCGACAGCTATCCGGAGATTCCGTGGAAGGCGTTTGCGCTCGGCACGGCCCTGAGCAGCGCGCTGCTGCTGGCGCTCGCGCTGCTGCGGCCGCACGCGCTTTCCGGTGGCGAGGTGCTCGCGGTCGCGGCCATGGTGTTCGGCGCCGGCCTGAGTGCCGCACTCGCCACCGTGCTGCTCCCGCCGTTTGCGCGCCTGTGGCTCGATGCGGCACGCGCCGAGACCGAGGTGCGCCAGTACGCGCAGGCACTGTTCGTCGAGCACGACCTCGCGCGCACCGCCGAGCGCCGCGCCCTGCTCGTGCTGGTGAGCGAGTTCGAGCGGCGCGTGGTGGTGCTGCCCGACCGCGGCCTGGCGCGCATCGCACCGCACGAGTGGGCGGCGGTCGTGGCCGCAATGACCCCGCTGCTGCGCGCCGGGCAGACCGGCGCGGCGCTTGCCGCCGGCCTGGAGGCTGCCGCGGCGCGCCTGCAGGCCGCCGGTTTCACCGCTGCGGCGGCGGACGCGATCGGCGCCGAGCTCCTCACCCCGCGGTCCCCCTGAGATGCGCGCGCCCCGGACCCTGGCCATCGTGCTCGCGGGCGTGAGCCTCGCGGCAGCGGCCGCCGCCATCGACGTGCCCTATCTCACCGGGCGCATCGTCGATAACGCCGAACTGCTGTCCGCCGAGACGCGCACGCGCCTCGGCGAACAGCTGGCCGCGCACGAGCGCGCCACCGGCAACCAGATCGCGCTGCTGACCGTGCCCACGATCGGCGATGCCAGCATCGAGGAGTATGCCCTTGCGGTGTTCAACAGCTGGAAGCTCGGACAGAAGGGCAAGGACAACGGCGTCCTGGTGGTGGTTGCGCCCAGGGAGCGGCGCCTGCGCATCGAGGTCGGCTACGGCCTGGAGGGCACGCTCACCGACGTGCAGGCCGCGCGCATCATCCGCGACCAGATGACACCGCACTTCAAGGAAGGCAACTTCGAGCGCGGCATCCGCGACGGCATCGGCGCGATCATCGCGACCCTCGAGGGCCGCGCGGCGCCGGGCGCCGACTCGGCGCCGGCAGTCGCGGCGCACGAGCGGCGGCCGCACACCGATGAGTTCTTCGGCGGTCTCGACCTGCCCTGGCCGGCGCGCCTCCTGATCGGCGCCTTCATCTTCGGCATCATCGGCCTGTTCACCTTCATCGGCATCGTCACACCGGGCGCGGGCTGGTTCCTGTACTTCTTCCTGATCCCGTTCTGGGCGATGTTTCCGATCGTGGTGCTCGGCGTCAAAGGCGCGCTCTACCTGTTCGGCACCTACGTCGTGGGCTTTCCGTTCGCCAAGCTGATCGTGTCACGTCAGCCGTGGTACGAACGCGCCAGGCGCGACCTCAAGACCAAGGGGCGCGCCCGCATCGGCGGCTTCACGGTCAGCAGCGCCTCCTCGGGCAGCTCGGGCGGAAGCTCGGGGGGCGGGTTCTCGGGCGGCGGTGGCAGCTCCGGCGGCGGTGGCGCCTCGGGCAGCTGGTAGCGCGCGGCGCTGCTAGGGGCGCGCCGGGTAGGGGCGGCGCGTCTTGCCCACGTACAGCTGGCGCGGGCGATCGATGCCGTGGCCTTCCTGCTGCAGCTCAAGCCAGTGACTGACCCAGCCGGCGGTGCGCGCCAGCGCGAACACGGCGGTGAACATGTTGGTCGGGAAGCCCATGGCGCGCAGCAGGATACCGGAATAGAAATCGACGTTCGGGTAAAGCTTGCGCTCGACGAAGTATTCGTCCTTGAGCGCGATCTCCTCCAGGCGCATGGCGATCTCGAGCAGCGGATCGTCGATGCCGAGATGCGCGAGAACCTTCTTGGCCTGCGCCTGGATCACGCGCGAACGCGGGTCGAAGTTCTTGTAGATGCGGTGACCGAAGCCCATCAGGCGGAACGGGTCGTTCTTGTCCTTGGCGCGCGCGATCGCCTTGGGGATGTTATCGACCGAGCCGATCTCGTGCAGCATCTTGAGCACCGCCTCGTTGGCGCCGCCGTGCGCCGGGCCCCAGAGGCTGGCGATGCCCGCGGCGATGCAGGCGAACGGGTTGGCGCCCGAGGAGGCCGCCAGGCGCACGGTCGAGGTCGAGGCGTTCTGCTCGTGATCGGCGTGCAGGATCAGGATCACGTCGAAGGCGCGCGCCAGCACCGGATCGACGCGGTACTCCTGGCTGGGCAAACCGAACATCATTTGCAGGAAATTCGACGCATAATCGAGCTGGTTGTTGGGATAGCGCTGCGGCCGCCCGATTGAATACGTGTAGCTCGCCGCCGCCAACATCGGCATCTTGGCGATCAGGCGGATCGCCGCGCGCATGCGATCGCCCGGGTTCCGGATGTCCATCACGTCGTGATAGAACGCCGACAGCGCCCCGACCACCCCGACCATGACCGCCATCGGATGCGCATCGCGGCGAAAGCCGCGGTAGAACGACATCACCTGTTCGTGCAGCAGGTTGTAGTGCAACAGCTCGGTCTGGAAGCTGCGCAGCTGCCCGCTGGTCGGCAGCTCCCCGTGCATCAGCAGGTAGGCAACCTCGACAAAGGAGGAATGCTCGGCGAGCTCTTCGATGGGATAACCGCGGTACAAAAGCACGCCGTTGTCGCCGTCGACAAAGGTGATCGCGCTCTTGCACGAGGCGGTCGAGCGAAAACCCGGATCGTAGGCAAGAATGCCGTGGCGCGCGAACAGCGTCTGGATGTCGACCGCGGCCGGCCCCAACGTGCCCTCGACCACCGGCAGGCTGCCGTCGGTGGCCTCGTCGGAGAAGGTAGCGGTTACGTACTTGCTCGGCATGGGCGTGCCTCCTCGCGTCCAGGGTTTGGTGCAGCTCCTTAGTGTAAGAAAGCATCGACGATCCATCCCGGGCTGTCCACCCCTTCGGCGCCGGGCCGGGGCTGGACCCCGCCGAGGCGATAGCCAACAATGGCGGCCCCTTTTCGCGGAACCGAGCCAATGGCCGAGACCACCTGCCCCCACTGCCGCCGACCGCTACCCAAGCCGCTGGTGTGGAGAACCCTGTTCGCCGGCCAGACCGCGCACACCTGCCCGGCCTGCCGCAAACGCTTTCGGCTCACCTACGCGGCCAAGCGCGCGGTCGCCTATGCGAACGTGGCGCTGATCCTGGGGGTCACGATCCTGGTCGGCTACGCGTTCTACGGCGATCTCGCGGGGCTCGCGCGCTACAGCCTGTACTACCTCATTGCCGCCGCCGTGATCCTGGCGCTGCTGCCGCGCCTGGCGCGTTACGAGAAGACGCGCGTGCGCTACGACTAGGGCTGCGCGGGCGCCGCGGGCGCCTCGGGCGGGCGGGCGTAGAGCCAGTTGAGCAGGGCGTCTTGCACCTGTTCGGCGGCGAAGGTGTTGAGACGCGGATGGTTGTGCAGCGCGACCACGGCGAGGCGCCGGCCGTGCGCATCGAGCAGGTAGCCGGCCATGGTGCGCACGTCGTTGAGGCTGCCGGTCTTGAGGTGCAGTCGCCCGGCGAGCGCGCCGCCGCCAAAGCGGCGCTTGAGCGTGCCGTCCATGGCCGCGACCGGCAGCGATGACAGAAACTCGGGCATGAACGGGCTGGCATAGCCGGCGAGCAGCACCGCGCCCAGGTGGCGCGCGGAGATGCGCTCCTCGCGCGACAGGCCCGAACCGTTGTCCAACAGCAGCTCCGGGAAATCGAGCCCGTGACGGCGCAGCCAGCCCCGCACCACCTCGATGCCCTTGTCGGTCGTGCCGGGCAGACCCCGGCGCTCGGCGCCCAGGGTGAGCAGCAGCTGGCGCGTCATGACGTTGTTGCTGAACTTGTTGATCGAGCGCACCACGTCGGCGAGCGGCGGGGAGTACACCGCGTGCAGGCGGCGCGCCTCGGGCGGGACGGTGCCGCTACGCACCCCGCCGGCGAAGCGCCCGCCCTGCTCGGTCCACAGCGCCTGGAACACCCCGTGAATGAACGCGCTCGGCGCCGAGACGACCCGGAACAGCTCGACCTCGCCGCAGCCCGCGTCGTAGCGGCCGGTGAACAGCACCCGCACCTGCGCATCCGACTCGATCACCTGCATGCCGATGCGGCGCGCCCCCTCGCGGCAATGATCGCGCACCAGCTGCACGCGGTTGTCGATGCGCACGTGCGTGGGGTGCGGATCGGCGATGATGCGCAGCCGCGCCGCCTGCGGGATCAGATGGAAGCGTACCGCCTGGAAATTGAGCAGCAGCGCCGACGGCAGCACGTTGTAGGCGCGGGTCGGCTGGTCATCGAACTCGCCGGGGTCGCCGTCCTCGGGCGCGAAGTGCGAGGTGTCGAGCACCAGATCACCTTCGATCGCCTCGAGCCCGTCGGTGCGCAGCTCCCGCAGGAAGCGCCAGAAATGCTCCGCCACCAGGAACGGGTCGCCATACCCCTTGAGATACAGATCGCCCTCAAGCCGCCCGTCGCGCACCGGCGCCGTGGCGTACGCCTCGGTCTTCCAGGCATAGGCCGGCCCCAGCTCCTCCAGCGCGACGAGGGTGGTCAGCACCTTGATGGCGGAGGCCGGATTGCGCGCGGTGTCGGCATCGACGGCGAGCAGCGGCTCGGTGCGCCCGAGCTCGTGCACGTAGACACTCAGTCCCTTGGCCGGCAGGCCGACGCGCTTGAGTGTCTGCACCACCGGCTCCGGCAGGCGCGCGGCCGCCTCCGCCGCGGCGCGCGGCGCGGCGAGCGTGAGTGCCACGAGCAGCAGTGGGCCAAGGCGGTGTCGCGTCTGAGGCATGAAGAGCGGGCGGGCGCGCGCTGAAGAGCATAGCACGCCACGCGGGCGTGGCTTTGCTAGGATGCCGGCATGACGCGCGGCACGCGGGTGCTGATCCTCGGCCATGGCGAGATGGGGCATGCCATGGAGGCGCTGCTCGCAGCGCGCGCACGGCTGCGCATCTGGCAGCGGCCGGCGCCGGGGCGCACGGTGGCGGCGCTCGAGACGCTCGTGCCCGAGGCCGAGGTGATTGTGCTGTGCGTGCCGACGCCGCCGCATCGCGAGCTCGCCGCGCGCCTGCGCCCGCATCTGCCCGCCACCGCCATCTGCCTGACGGTCGCCAAGGGGCTCGACGACAGCGGCGAGACCGCGGCCGAGGTGCTGGCGGCAGCGCTCGCACCGGAGGCCACCTATGGCGTGCTCTACGGCCCGATGATCGCCGAGGAGCTGCGCGCCGGTCGTCCCGGCTTCGCCCAGCTCGCCTTGTCGGCGCCCGCGGCGGCGGATCGCGTGCTCGCGCTGTTTGCCGGCACTGCCCTGCATGTGCAGCCGGCCGGCGACCTGATCGGCCTGTCGTGGTGCGCGGTGCTCAAGAACGTCTATGCCATGCTGCTCGGCATGGCCGAGGAGCTCGGCCTCGGCGACAACGTGCGCGGCTATCTCGCCGCGGCGGCACTGGCCGAGATGGCCACCGGCGTGCGCGCGCTGGGCGGCGATCCGGCCAGCGTGCACGCGCTCGCCGGTCTCGGCGATCTCATCACCACCGCGACCAGCGCCGGCTCCCGCCACCACGCGCTCGGCCGGCAGCTCGCGCGCCGCGCGCGCGCCGGGCGGGCCGGCGCGGGCGTGGCCCCCCCCG
>CAZVUN010000157.1:0-5995 GCA_964629975.1 uncultured Acidiferrobacteraceae bacterium
GGGCGATGCTGAGCGCCGGCAGGTGCACGGCGCGCGCGCCGGCGCGCTCCAGCCGCTCGATCAGCCCCTGCGCCTGTCCGGCCGGCCGCGTCACCAGCACGCTCACCCCGGTGAGCGGCCGGCTCTGCTCAGGCACGTCCGTAGACCTTGTCGAGGATCGCGCGCGCGCCGCGTCCAAGGAGGTCGTGGGCGAGCGCGTGGCCCAGGCGCTCGGCATCGGCGGCCGGCCCGCGGATCTCGCCGCGGATCACCCGGCTGCCGTCGGGGTCGCCGACCAGGCCGCGTACATGCAATTCATCGCCGTCCAGCACCGCGTAGCCGCCGATCGGCACCTGGCAGCCACCCTCGAGTGCCGCGTTCAGGGCGCGCTCGGCGCTGACACAGGTGCGCGTCGTGGGGTGGTTGAGCGGCGCGAGCAGGGCGTTGGTGCGGGCATCGTCCGCGCGCGACTCGATGCACACCGCGCCCTGGCCCACGGCCGGCAGGCTCTCGTCCGGTTCGAGCGGCGCGCGGATGCGCGCCTCGAAGCCGAGGCGCTTGAGGCCCGCGCACGCAAGGACGATGGCGTCGAACTCGCCGCTGTCGAGCTTGGCAAGGCGCGTGTTGACGTTGCCGCGCAGCGTGACGATCTCGAGGTGCGGGTAGGCCGCGCGCAGCTGGCACTGGCGACGCAGGCTGGCGGTGCCGACACGGCTGCCGGCCGGCAGCTCGGCGAGGCGCGCGTAGCGGTTGGAGACGAAGGCGTCGCGCGGGTCCTCGCGCTCGAGGATGGCGCACAGGTGCATGCCCGCGGGCAGCGTGACGGTCACGTCCTTGAGCGAGTGCACGGCGAAATCGATGCGCCCGTCGTGTAGCGCTGTCTCGAGCTCTTTGATAAAAAGCCCCTTGCCGCCGACGCGCGCCAGGCTGCGATCGAGGATCTGGTCGCCTTCGGTCGTGATGCGCACCAGCTCGACGGCGAGGCCCGGATGGGTCTGTTGCAGCCGCGTGCGCACGTGCTCGGCCTGCCACAGGGCGAGCGGGCTCTTGCGGGTGCCGAGGCGCAGGCGGTGGGTGGACATGGGGTGAACGGCGCGCAGGATCGGGTGCGGGCGGATTATATATGAATCGAGGGTTGGCGTTTTTGCTCGGCGCGCTCGCGTGCGCAAGCGCGCCGGCGGCCGAGCTGCTGCCGCTCGCGCGCGATCTGCACGCCGATGCGGCCGCCGCGCGCGCCCAGTGCGCGCCGATCGTGGTGTTCTTCGCCTCGGACTTCTGTCCGTACTGCCACGAGGTCGAGCAGCTGTACCTCGAACCGCTGCAACGGCGTGAGGCGCGGGTGCTGATCCGCAAGGTGCACATCGACCGCGCTCTCGCGGTCGTCGATTTCGGCGGGGCGCGCACGGCACACCGCGATTTCGCGCGCCAGGCCGGCGTCGGCCTCACTCCCTACCTTCGTTTCTACGGGCCGGACGGGCAGGAGCTCACCACGGCGTTGCGCGGATTCGGCTCGCGTGACTTCTTCGGTGCCCTGCTGGAAAGCGCGCTCGAGGATTCGATCGCCCGGGTCTGCCCCAACGCACCGGGGCGCGCCGCGGCCGCGCCGCGGAAGGATCCGGCGCGCGTCGACTAGGCGGCCTTCGGACGATTGCGTGCCCAGCGGCGCACGGAGGCGGTGTGGCGGCGGCTGACATCGAGTTTCCTGTCCGAGCCCTTGAGCGTCACCTGCCAGGTGCCGGCCGGGCTCTTCTCGATGCCCTTGATGTACTGGGTGGCGACCAGCGCGTTGCGGTGCACGCGCAGGAACTGCTCGCCGAATTCCTGCTCCAGGTTGACCAGCGAGTCCTCGATCAGGTGCTCCTCGTTGGCGGTGCGCACCACGACGTACTTGCTGTCGGCGAGGAAGAACATCACGTCCGATACCGGCACCAGGCGGATGTTGCCGCGCAGGTGCACGCTGATGTGGGTGCGCGCCTGCGGTTCGGCGCGCGCCTGGTGGATCTCGCGCGCCTGCTTCATGGTGAGCTTGTGCGCCTTGGTGAGCGCGTTGGCCAGCCGGTCCTTGCGGATCGGCTTCAACAGGTAGTCGACGGCGTTGACCTCGAAGGCATCGAGCGCGTGCTGGTCGTAGGCGGTGGTGAAGATCACGCTCGGCGGGTTGTCCATGCCCATCATGTGCATGGCCGCCTCCAGCCCGTCCATGCCCGGCATGCGGATGTCCATCAGCACGACGTCGGGATTGAGCGCCGAGACCTTGTCCACCGCCTCGGTGCCATTCATGGCCTCGCCCACGACGGTGTAGCCGCCGATGTCACCGAGCAGCTCGCGCAGACGGTCTCGCGCCAGCTTCTCGTCGTCAACGATCAGTACTCTCATGGTTTCCCTCCCCGCGTCGGTAGCGTCACTTGCACGCGAAACTCGCCATCGTCCTCACTGGCCGTGAACTGCGCTGCCTCGCCGTAGTGGCTGTTGAAGCGCTGGCGGATGTTGTCGAGCGACTGGGTCGCGGCCTCGGCCGGCGGCTTGCCGCGCCCGCGCGTCCTGGGCAGCGGCCCGCGCACCTCGATGTGGATGTTCCCCTGCGCCTCGCTGAGCCGCACGCGCAGCAGCCCGCCGCCCGGCAGCTCCTCGATGCCGTGGCGGATGGCGTTCTCGAGCAGCGGCTGCAGCGTCAGCACCGGCATCACGGTGGTGCGCGGGAACGTACCGATGTCCCACTCGACCTGCAAGCGGTTGTCGAGGCGCAGCGCCTCGACCGAGAGGTATTTCTTGGCGACCTCGATCTCGTTGCGCACCGGCACCAGCGTTTCGTCCTCCGACAGCATCATGCGGAAAAGTTCCGCCATGTCCTCGATCGCCGCCTCGGCCTTGGCCGGGTCGGAGCGCGTGAGCGAGGCGATGATGTTGAGGCTGTTGAACACGAAATGCGGGCGGATGCGCGACTTGAGCGCCGCCAGGCGTGCGTTCGCCTCCGACAGCGTGCGCTGCTTGAGCTCGTGCTTGGCGAGGAAGTAGCGCAACAGCAGGCCGTTGACGATGGCGCTGATGGTGAGGTTGAGCACGTGGAAATCGCCATACCACACCGGGCGCGGGCTGTTCACCCGCCCGAGCGCCCAGGTGAGCCACACCGCGACCTCGCTCACGACAAAGGTGGTGCACAAGAGCAGCAGGTAGGCCATGCCGAGCGCGCGCACGTTCGGCAGGCGGTTGAGGCGCTTGCGCGCAAAGCACAGTACCGCCGTGCCGGCGAGCGCCACCCACTGCACCAGCAGCGAGATCAGCAGGAAGTCCTGCCACGCATCGGGCGACACCAGCCCGCGCGGCATCACCAGGGTGATCAGGATCGCGAGCAGCTCCGCCACCACCGCGACGTTGAACACCACCCAGCCGTGGCAGAAGTTGGGCAGGAAGTCGCTGTCGCGCGCGGTGAGATCGGTCGGCAGCGCGAGCTGCGCGCGCAGCGCCTCGAGCAGCCGGCCGGCACGATTCGACAGCGACGGCTTGATCAGCAGCGGTTCCATGTCAGGCCACCACGATCGGCATCTTGACCTTGACGTGGTACTGGCCGCCTTCCTCGAACGACTGCATGCTGGCGCGCTCGCCGAACTGCGTGGCGAGGCGCTGGCGGATGTTGTCCTGCGCGATCTGGTTGCCCTTGGACAGGCTCGGCTTCTTCACGTCCGGCAGCGGATTGCTGATCAGGATATTGAGCACGTCACCTTCGGCCCACATCTCGATCTTGATGGTGCCGCCGGCGAAGCGCGGCTCGATGCCGTGGTAGATGGCGTTTTCCAACAGCGGCTGCAGCGTGAGCGCCGGGATCTGCGCCGCGCGCGGGATGTTGCCGACGTTCCACTTGACCTGCAGGCGGTCGCCCAGGCGGATCTTCTCGATCTCGAGATACTGGCGCGAGATCTCGCGCTCCGCCGAGATCGGTACGAGCTTGCGGGCATCGGCGAGCAGCACGCGGAACAGATCGGCGAGATCGTGCAGCACCATCTCCGCCTTGGGCGGATCGGAGCGGGTGAGCGAGGCCACGCTGTTCAGGCTGTTGAACAGGAAGTGCGGCCGGATGCGCGACTGCAGCGCCTGCATGCGCGCCTCCTGCTGCGAGCGGCTCTCGACCTCGGCGCGGTGTTGCAGTACCAGGTAGCGCAGCCCGAGTCCCGAGACGATGAGCGCAATGAGGAGGCTCCTCACCAGGAACGAGGCGCGCCACTCCGGCCAGCGCTCGGCAATGAGCCCCAGGTCGTGCAGCACGAAGATGAGCGCATCGGCCCCGACCGCCGTGACCAGCAGCAGCAGCAGCACCACCAGCGCCGAGCCGACGCCGACCGACACGCGCCTGAGCAACGGCGCCGCGAGGCGCAGCACCACCCAGCTCACCAGGGTGACGGCGAGCGCGAACGCCGACAGCAGGTTGAACTCCTGCCAGGCCAGCGCATCGAGCCGGCTGTTGCGCCCGACCGTGATGATGATCGCAATCAGCTCCGCCAGCACCAGCAGGCGTACCGCCATGCCGAAGGAGGCGAAATCCGGGGAAAAGCGTTGTGCCGTAGGGCTGGTCGTTGCCATGGTTTATGGGTTAGCCGCACCGTGGCGCCGGACAGGGCCGGGAGCCCGTTGGGTCGGGCCCGCCCCGGCCGTCGTCCGCAAGCTCCCGCACGGGGGCGTCCCTACCCTTTATAGTAGTTCCTGCGAGCGAGCGCCGGGTGCGCCCAGACACGGTCCCTTTCTTGCCGGTTGGTCAGCGTGGTTGGTGCAGTATACTGAGTGGCGCGTTGACAAAAAAAACCCCCGTCGAAGGACGGGGGCTGAAGACCTGATCCGGAATTCGGGGTGGGGGTGCACAAAGGAGAGTCCGGATCAGGCAACTCTCGAAGAACAACATAGCCGGGCCCTGCGGGGGTCACAACCCGCGCCCGACGGCCGGACAGCGGGTACGGATGGGCGGTGAATGCGTTTCGCCCAGCAAAATATGCACACGGCGCCGCCGCATCGGCACAACACGACAGGTCCACCACTGACATGAGCGGCGAGAAGCTCTGGGGCGGCCGGTTCACGCAACCGACCGATGCCTTTGTCGAGGCCTTCACGGCCTCGGTCAATTTCGATCGGCGTCTTTACCGCCATGACATTGCCGGGTCGATCGCACACGCGAAAATGCTGGCGCACGTCGGCGTGCTCACGGAAGCCGACTGTGCGGCGATCGTCAAGGGCCTCGAGCAGATCGAGGCCGAGATCGACAGCGGCCAGTTCGCCTGGAGCGTGGCGCTCGAGGACGTGCACATGAACATCGAGGCGCGCCTGATCGCGCGCATCGGTGATGTTGGCAAGAAGCTGCACACCGGCCGCTCGCGCAACGATCAGGTCGCAACCGACGTGCGCCTGTACCTGCGCGACGGGATCGACGCCGTGCGCGCGGCGATCCGGCGCCTGCAGGAGGCGATCCTTGCGCTCGCCGAGGCCGAGACCGAGACCATCATGCCGGGCTTCACGCACCTGCAGGTGGCGCAACCGGTGACCTTCGGCCATCACCTGCTGGCGTGGTTCGAGATGCTCGCGCGCGACAGCGCGCGCCTGCAGGAATGCCGCGCGCGCGTCAACGTGCTGCCGCTCGGCGCCGCGGCGCTCGCCGGCACCAGCTACCCGATCGACCGCGCCTACACCGCGAAGCTCCTCGGCTTCGATGCGGTCGCGGAGAACTCGCTCGATGCGGTCTCCGATCGCGACTTCGCCATCGAGTTCGCCGCGGCCTGCGCGCTCATCATGGTGCACCTGTCGCGCTTCTCCGAGGAGCTGGTGCTGTGGTCGTCGAGCCAGTTCGGTTTCATCGAGCTGTCGGACGCCTTCTGCACCGGCTCCTCGATCATGCCGCAGAAGAAGAACCCGGACGTGCCCGAGCTGGTGCGCGGCAAGAGCGCGCGCGTGCACGGCGATCTCACGGCGCTGCTCACCCTCATGAAGGCGCAGCCGCTCGCCTACAACAAGGACAACCAGGAGGACAAGGAGCCGC
>CAZVUN010000158.1:0-5953 GCA_964629975.1 uncultured Acidiferrobacteraceae bacterium
TCTGATGTGCCAGGGTCACGGCGCTCTCGAAAAATGGGTGAATTTCAACAAACTGTTAGTGCGCCTTGACCTCGGTCCACACGCGCTCGTACAGGCGTGCGGCCTCGCCGATGTCCCGGATGGAATGTAACGTGATGCCCTCGGGCACGCGGTAGGCAGCGCCTTCGAGTTTCGGGTCGATCAGCGCCCACGCCGCCTCGTTCGGCGTCGGGTAGCGCAGGGTGTTGGTGTTTTTCGCCGCCACCTCCGGGCGCAGCAGGTAGTTGATGAACACCTCGGCGGTGTACTGGCTGCGCGCGTTCCTGGGGACCGCAAGATTGTCGACGAACAGGAACGACCCCTCGCGCGGCACGACGAAGGCGACGTCCGGATTCTCGTCGCGCCGCGCCAGCAGCTCGCCGCTCCAGCCGTGCGCCAGCAGCGTCTCGCCGGCGGCGAGCGATTCCTTGTAGGCCTCGCTGTCGTACTTGGCGAGGAACGGCTTCTGGGCGAGCAGCACCTGCTTGGCCGCCTCGAGCTGCCTGGGGTCGGTGGTATTGGGCGAGAAACCGCAGTAGATCAGCGCCGCGCCGATGGTCTCGCGCATGTCGTTCAGTACGCTGACCCGCCCCTTGTGGCGCCTGAGCTTGTCGGGATTGAACAGGTCGTCCCAGCCCGCCGGCGGCTGCCGGAAGGCCTGCTGCGAGTAGCCGAGCCCGCTCGTGCCCCACAGGTAAGGTACCGAGTACCTGTTGCCCGGGTCGTAGGCGGGATTGCGAAAACGCGGGGCCAGATTCCTCAGGTTGGGCAGGTTGCGGTGATCGAGCGGTGCCAGCAGCTTGCGCCGGATCATGATCTGTACCGTGTAGTCGGACGGCACGATCACGTCGTAACCGCCGCTCGTCTGGATCTTGGCGAGCAGGTCTTCGTTGCTGGCGAACTTGTCCTCGATCACGCGCACCCCGAACTCCCTCTCGAAGTCCTTGAGGATCTGCGGATCGATGTAGCGGTCCCAGTTGTACAGGCGCAGCTCCCTGGCGAGCCGCGCATCGGGCGCGGCCTGGGCCAACGCCGGCACCAGCCACAGCAGGGCGAGCAGCCACCGCACCACAGCGCGCACAGCAATCATTCACACCTCCGTCGGTTTCAATCGTTGCGTTGCAGCCGCAGTGCCAGCGCAATCACCGCCACCGATGCCAGCAGGATCAGGGTGGCGAGCGCGTTGATCTCCGGGGTTACCCCGCGCTTGACCATGGAGTAGATCTCGATCGGCAGCGTCGAGGCGCCCGGCCCGGTCACGAAGAATGCCACCACGAAATCATCGAATGACAGCGTGAAGGCGAGCAAGGCCCCGCCGACCACGCCCGGCAGGATGAGCGGCAGGGTCACGCGCCAGAACGCCTGTGCGCTGCTCGCGCCGAGGTCGCGTGCCGCCTCTTCCAGACGCGGGTCGAGCCCGTGCAGGCGGGTGCGCACCAGCAGCAGCACGTAGCCGGTGCCGGCCACCGAGTGCGCCAGCGCGATGGTGGTGAGCCCGAGCGGCAACGGCGTGAGCAGCACGAAGAACATGAGCAGCGCGATGCCGAACACCAGCTCCGGCAGCACCAGCGGCAGGTACATCAGGGTTTCGACCACGCTGCGCCCGCGAAAGCGCAGGCGTGCGAGCGCCACGGCGCCGAGCGTGCCCAGCACGGTGGCGAGCACGGTGGCGCCGGTCGCGACCGCGAGCGAGTTGCCGAGCGCCTCGAGCACGCGCTGGTTGCGGGCGAGACGCACGTACCAGTCGACCGTGAAGCCGCCCCACACCGCGCTGAAGCGGCTGGCGCTGAAGCTGAACAGCACCAGCACGGCGACCGGGGCGAGCAGGAATCCATACACCAGCCACGCGTGCCAGTGCAGCCAGCGTGGGGCATGCGCATCAGCGCGCATCGCCCGGCCTCGCCTGCGAGCGCAGGTACAGCGCCACGGCCGCGCCGATCAGCGCCAGCAGTGCGAGCGCGAGCGCCGCACCGAGCGGCCAGTCCTGCGGCGTCGACAGGAAGCGCTGCTGCACCAGGTTGCCGAGCATCATGCTCTTGGCGCCGCCGAGCAGCTCCGGCACCACGAAGGCGCCGAGCGATTCGATGAACACCAGCAGGCTGCCGGCCACCACACCCGGCAGCGTGAGCGGCAGCAACACCCGGCGAAACGCCTGCCAGCGCGAGGCGCCGAGGTCATAGGCGGCATCGAGCAGGTGAAAATCGAACTTCTCGATCGCGGCATACAGCGGATAGACCATGAACGGCAGGTACCAGTAGACCAGCCCGAGCAGCACCGCGCCCGGGGTATAGAGCAGCGTGAGCGGTTGCTCGCCCGCAAGACCGAGCGTGCGCAGCAGCTGCTCGATGACACCGTTCGGGCGCAGCAGCACCATCCAGGCGTAGATCAGCACCAGCGAATTGGCCCACAGCGGCAGCAATACCAGGAAATACAGCAACCGGCGCATCGCCGGCGGACGCCGGACAATGTAATAGGCGAGCGGGTAACCGAGCCCCAGGCACAGCGCGGTCGCGGCCAGCGCCAGGCCCAGCGAGCGCAGCATTATATTAAGGTGTAACGGATCGAGCAGCCGCGCGTAGCTCGACCCGTCGAGCTCCCAGGTGACCGGCGCGCCCGGCTGCATCAGGCTGATGGCCGCGACGATGGCGAGCGGCACCAGGAACAGCAGCGTCAACCAGCCGGCCGCCGGCACCAGTGCGAGCCACGCCCAGCGCGCACGGCACTCGTCCCGCGCCCGCACCGCCTCAGTCACCGTCGGCCTCCAGCACCTGCAGGTGCGGGACCGGCAAGTCCACGCGCACCGCATCGCCCACGGCGTACGCCGGCGCGCCGCGATTCTGCTCCTGCACCAAGAGCTGCGGGCCGTCGAGCACACGCACCCGGTAGCGCGTGTCGGTGCCGAGGAACACCGTTTGCGTGACCACGCCGCGCAGCCACCGGCCGCGCGCGCGCTTGCTCGCCGGACGCAGCACCACCTTTTCCGGGCGGATCGTCAATGTGACCGCGCTGCCGGCTGCCACCGCCCGGGCACAGGCGAGCTCCACGCGCCGCCGCCCGAGCAGCACGCGCAACGTGCCCTCGGCATGATCGAGCGCCGTGGCGGTGAGGAAGTTGGACTCGCCGATGAACTCGGCGACGAAGCGGCTGGCGGGCCGCTCATACAGCCGCTGGGGCGTGTCGACCTGCAGGACACGGCCGCCGTGCATCACCGCCACGCGGTCGGACATGGCGAGCGCCTCTTCCTGGTCGTGCGTCACGTACAGAAACGTCATCCCGAGCGCGCGCTGGATGCCCTTCAGCTCGGCCTGCATGGCGCGGCGCAGTCTGAGGTCGAGCGCCCCGAGCGGCTCATCGAGCAGCAACAGCGCCGGGCGCGTCACGAGCGCGCGCGCCAACGCCGCGCGCTGCTGCTGTCCGCCGGAGAGCTGGCGCGGCAGGCGCCGCTCGAGGCCGGTGAGATGCACCATGGCGAGCGCCTCGGCGACGCGGCGCGTGATCTCGGCGGACGCCACCTTCTGCATGCGCAATCCGAAGGCGACGTTGTCCGCCACCGTCAGGTGCGGGAACAGCGCGTAGTTCTGGAACACCAGGTTGAGGTCGCGCGCCGCCACCGGCGTGTGCGTCACGTCCTCGCCGGCGAGGTGGATCGAACCTGCCGACGGCTGCTCGAAACCGGCGATCAGGCGCAGCGTCGTGGACTTGCCGCACCCGGACGGTCCGAGCAGCGAGAAGAACTCCCCGCGCGCAATGCGCAACGACACGTCCTGTACGGCGCCGTGCCCGGCAAAGTGCTTGCTGACCCGCCGCAGCTCGAGCGCGGGCGGCGCGGAGGCGCGGCTCATGAGGCGGCCTGCACGGCCGGCGCCGCACGCCGCGCGGCAAAGAAGCGCTCCACATCCGCCAGCGCACGGGTCAGCGGCATCGGCGGGAGGCTCTTGAGGAACACCTTGCCGTAGGACTTGGTGAGCAGGCGCGGATCGCACAGCATCAGCACGCCGTGATCGCCCTCGTCGCGGATCAGGCGGCCGGCGCCCTGCTTGAGCGCGATCACCGCAGCCGGCAACTGCAACTGCTGAAAGGCGCTGCCGCCCTGCTCCTCGATCGCCCGGGCGCGCGCCTGCAGTACCGGGTCGTCCGGGCTGGCGAACGGCAGCTTGTCGATGATGACGAGCGACAGCGCCTCACCGCGCACGTCCACGCCTTCCCAGAAGCTCGCGGTGCCGAGCAGCACGGCATTGCCGGCGGCGCGAAAGCGCGTCAGCAGCTCGTTCTTCGGTGCCGTGCCCTGCACCAGCAGCGGAAACTCCAGCCGCCCGGCCAGCAACTCGTGCGCGCGCTTGAGTGCGCGATGCGAGGTAAACAGAAAGAACGCGCGCCCGCCGCTCGCCGCGATCACCGGCAGCGCCGCCTCCACCACCTGGCGCGTGAAGTCCGGCGTCATCGGGTCGGGCAGGCGCTCGGGCAGGTACAGCAGCGCCTGACCGCCATAGTCGAACGGGCTGTCCCAGCGCGCTGTGTCGGCGTGCGCGAGTCCGAGCTCGCGCTGGAAATGCGCGAAGCTGCCATTGATGGTGAGCGTCGCCGAGGTGAAGATCCAGGCCCGGTCGCCGCCCGCGACCTGCGCACCGAACAGCGTCGCGACGGATAACGGCGTGAGGTGCAGGCTGAAGGAGCGCGCGCTGGTCTCGAACCAGGCGACATACTCCGGCGGCACGCGCTCGCTCAGCAGGTACAGGCGCTCGAGCAGGGCCGCGGCCCGCCGATAGCAGCTCGCCAGCGCCTCGCCCTTCGGGGCGGCAAGCTCCAGGGCATTGCCCAGCAGGGCGAACCGCTCCTTGAAATCGGCAAGCGCGCGGAACACGGCGGGTCCCTCGAGCCGGGTCCAGGCATCGCGCCGCGGCTCCGCCCCGAACGCCAGGCGCAGATCGGCCGCGGCCTTCTCGAGCGCGTGCGCGTGCGCGATCAGGTCGGCCACGCCGCTCCTCTCAGCCGTCTCGGCGAGCTGCACGTCGCGCACCAGACCCGCCACCTGATGACCGCTCACCGTGTGGCCGAAGAACTCGGCGGCGATCTCGGGCAGCTGGTGCGCCTCGTCGAAGATCACCGCCTGCACGCCCGGCAGCAGCTGGCCGAAGCCTTCCTCGCGCAGCACCAGGTCGGCGCAGAACAGGTAATGGTTGACGATGAGCACGTCGGCGGCGAGGGCCTGCTCGCGCGCGCGCTTGACGAAGCACTCCTGGAAGCTCGGGCAGCGCGCCCCGAGACAGTTGTCGGCGGTCGAGGTCACGAGCGGCCACAGCTCCGAGTCCTCCGGCACGTCCCGGATCTCGGCGATGTCGCCGCTGCGCGTGTGGCGCGCATGGGCCGCGATGCGCGCCAGCTCGCCCACGGCGCGCTTGCTCGCAAGCCGCGCCTGCAGCCGGGTTTGCTCGAGGCGATACAGGCACAGGTAGTTGCTGCGCCCCTTGAGCAGCGCCGTGCTCACCGGCCGGCCGAGCGCCTCGCGCACCAGCGGCAGATCGCGCTGGAAAAGCTGGTCCTGCAGGTTCTTGGTGCCGGTCGACACCAGCACCTTCTGGCCAGAGAGCAGCGCCGGCACCAGGTAGGCGAAGGTCTTGCCGGTGCCGGTGCCGGACTCGGCAATGAACACGCCGTGGTGGGTAATGGCCTCTTCGATGCGTGCGGCCAGCTCCTGCTGGCCGGGCCGTACCCGGAAACCGGCGAGGCGCGCCGCGAACGGCCCGCTACTCGAGAGAATGGTGGCGCTGTCCGACGATGGCAACGGTGGCGTCCCGGAATCGGCGCGCAGTATTGCATGGATGCGGCAACCTGCCCAGCGCAGGGCAAAGCGGGTAGACTTGCGCGCACACCATCCCGCTGCCGCGCCATGACCGAGCCGACCGCAAGCCACCTGCACCGCCGCCGCTGGCTGCGC
>CAZVUN010000159.1:0-5941 GCA_964629975.1 uncultured Acidiferrobacteraceae bacterium
GGCCCCGGCCATGGTGACCTACCGGCGCCGGCAGGGTGCGCGGGCGCGCGCCGGCGAGGGCACGCGGGCGGCGCGATGATTGCCTACATCATCCGCCGGGTGCTGTACGCGGTGCCGATCCTGATCGGCGTCAATCTCATCACCTTCGCGCTGTTCTTCTTCGTCAATTCCCCGGACGACATGGCGCGCATCCATCTCGGCGTCAAGCGCGTGACCCCCGAGGCCATTGCCAAGTGGAAGGAAGATCACGGCTACGACAAGCCGCTCGTGTACAACGCCGCCGCCACCGGTGTCGCCAGGCTGACGGACACGATCTTCTACACCCATTCCGTGCGCCTGTTCGTATTCGACTTCGGCCGCTCCGATTCCGGACGCAACATCGGACAGGACATCCGCACGCGCATGTGGCCGAGCCTCGCCATCGCGTTGCCGACCTTTCTGGTTGGCGTGCTGGTGTATATCACGCTCGCCCTGCTGCTCGCCTTCTTCCGCGCGACCTACGTGGATGCCTGGGGCGTGGTGGCGTGCGTGGTGCTGATGTCCATCTCCAGCCTGTTCTACGTGATCGGCGGGCAGTTCCTGATCAGCAAGCTCTGGCACCTGGTGCCGATCTCGGGCTACGACCAGGGCATCGACGGACTGAAGTTCGTGATCCTGCCGGTGATCGTCGGGGTGGTGAGCGCGATCGGCGGCAACACGCGCCTGTACCGCACGTTCTTCCTGGAGGAGATCGGCAAGGACTACGTGCGCACCGCGCGCGCCAAGGGGTTGTCGGAACCGCGGGTGCTGTATCGCCATGTCCTGCGCAACGCCCTCATCCCGATCCTGACCGGTGTGGTGGTGGTGATCCCGCTGCTGTTCATCGGCAGTCTCATCATGGAGTCGTTCTTCGGCATCCCCGGCCTCGGCAGCTACACCATCGATGCCATCAACGCGCAGGACTTCGCGGTGGTGCGGGCCATGGTGTTCCTCGGCTCGGTGCTGTACATCATCGGGCTGGTGCTGACCGACATCAGCTACACGCTCGTCGACCCGCGCATCCGGCTGGCATGAGCACGGGTCGGCGCATCGGGTGGTGGCTGGGTGGCGGGCTGATCGGCGCCGCGGTGGTTGCGGCGGTGAGCGCGCCGTTCTGGCTCGGCTGGGCGCGACCGGTGGTGCTGTGGACCGATGCGCTGATCTTCCTGCTCGTGGCGGTGAGCGCGGGCTTTGCTGCGTACGCCGCGCGGCATGAGCATCTGCGCGGGCCGTGGCGGCAGGTGGCGCGCCGGCCGCTGGCGATGGCGGCGGCGGTGGTGCTGGCGGCCTACGTCGTCATCGGGCTGCTCGATTCCGTGCATTTTCGCGTGCGCCTGCCGGAGGCAGGCAGCGCGGCGCCGCGCTACGCGACCGAGGTGACGAGCCTGCTCGATCTGCTGGCGACGCGCGTGCGCACGCGCGTGGAGAAGACCTATTCGGCGCCGTTTGCCACCCACGCCCACAGCAAGGAGACGGTCGAACATCCCGATGGCCGGCGCACGCGCGAGTACCCGCGGCTGCGCTATGGCGGCGCGCATCTCGCGGACCCCGCCCGCGCCGGGGCCGACATCGCGCAACGCGCGCTGGTCGCGGTGCTCGAGGCGACCGGCGTGCTGGTAGTACTGGTGGCCGGCTTCGTCGCGCTGTGGCGTGGCGCCGACGGCGACTATCGCGCGCGGCTGGGCGCACTGCTGCGCGGCCGCAGCGTGCTGCCGTGGCGCACGCTCTGGGCGACGACCGGCGCGCTGCTGTTGGCCTGGGCGCTGGTCGACAATCTCGCGACGCACTATCACATCTTCGGTACCGACCAGGTCGGGCGCGATGTGTTCTACAAGTCGCTCAAGAGCGTGCGCACCGGGCTGGTGATCGGCAGCCTCACGACGCTGGTGATGCTGCCGTTCGCGGTGCTGTTTGGGCTGCTGGCCGGCTATTTCCGCGGCTGGGTCGACGACGTCATCCAGTACACCTACACGACCCTGAGCTCGATCCCGGGCGTGCTCTTGATCGCCGCCGCCATCCTGAGCCTGCAGGTGTACATGGCCACACACCCGGAGCAGTTTGACAACGTCGCGGTGCGCGCCGACACCCGGTTGCTGTTCCTGTGCCTGATTCTCGGGGTCACCAGCTGGACCGGGTTGTGCCGCCTGCTGCGCGGCGAGGCGCTGAAGCTGCGCGAGGTCGACTACGTGCAGGCGGCGCACGCCCTGGGCGTGAGCCACGCGCGCATCATGACCCGCCACCTGTTGCCGAACATCATGCATATCGTGCTGATCGCCGTGGTGCTCGACTTCAGCGGCCTGGTGCTGGCCGAGGCGGTGTTGTCCTATGTCGGGGTGGGCGTCGACCCGAGCATGGAGAGCTGGGGCAACATGATCAACGGTGCGCGCCTCGAGATGGCGCGCGATCCGATGGTCTGGTGGAGCCTGACCGCGGCCTTCGCCATGATGTTCGCGCTGGTGCTGGCAGCGAACCTGGTGGCGGATGCGGTGCGCGACGCCTTCGATCCGAGGCTGCGCGGTCGATGAGTGCGCTGCTGTACGTGGAGGGGCTGAGCACCTGGTTCGACACGCCGGAGGGGACGGTCCGCGCGGTCGATGACGTGAGCTTCGATCTGGCGCGCGGCGAGACGCTGGCCCTGTTGGGTGAGTCCGGTTGCGGCAAGTCGGTCACGGCGCTGTCGCTCACCCGGCTGTTGCCGCCGTCGGCGCGCATTGCCGGCGGGCGGGTGTGGCTCAACGGGCAGGACCTGCTGGCGCTGCCGGAGCGGGCGCTGCGCGCGGTGCGCGGCCGGCGCCTGGCCATGATCTTCCAGGAGCCGCACAGTTCGCTCAATCCCGTGATGTCGGTGGGCGAGCAGATCCGCGAGGCGCTGCCGGCCGGCACGGCGGGCGCGCAGGCGCGCCGCCGGGTCATTGAGCTGCTGCGCGCCGTGGGCATTGCCGACCCGCAGCGCCGTTGCGAGGAGTATCCGCACCAGCTCTCCGGCGGCATGAAGCAGCGCGTCATGATCGCGATGGCACTGGCCGCGCGGCCCGACATCCTGATCGCCGATGAGCCGACCACGGCGCTCGATGTCACCATCCAGGCGCAGATCCTGATGCTGCTCAAGGAGCTGCAACGCGACACCGGCATGGCGATCCTGCTCATCACCCATGACCTGGGCGTGGTGGCGGACATGGCCGACCGGGTGGCGGTCATGTACGCCGGTCAGGTGGTCGAGCAGGCGAGCCGCGCCCAGTTCTTCGCGGCGCCGCAGCATCCCTATGCGCGCAAGCTGTTCCGCTCGCTGCCGGGACGACTGCGGCGCGGAGCGGCGCTCGAGGTCATCGCCGGCACGGTCCCGCCGCTGACACAGGCCTTCACCGGTTGCCGCTTCGTGGAGCGCTGCGATCGCGCCTGGGACCTGTGCCGGCGCGAGCCGCCGCGCTGGCTCGCGCGCGACGGGCAGGGTGTGCGCTGTCACCTGTACGATCCGGGCGTGGCGGGGCCAGCGGCCGAGGAGGCGGTGAGCGCGGCCGCGCCCGACGCACCGAGCGCGGCCAGCACGGCGACCCTGCTCGCGGTCGATGATCTCAAGGTGTACTTCCCGATCCAGCGCGGCGTGTTCCGGCGCGTGGTCGGGCACGTCAAGGCGGTGGACGGGGTGACGCTGCGGTTGGGACGCGGCCGCACCCTTGCGCTGGTCGGGGAGTCCGGGTGCGGCAAGACCACCGTCGGCAAGGGCATCCTGCAGTTGCTCGCGCCCACCGCCGGCAGCGTGCGCTACGACGGGCGCGAGCTGACCGCCACGCGCGGCGCCGAGCTGCGCCGCCTGCGCAGGCAGCTGCAGATCATCTTCCAGGACCCCTACAGCTCGCTCAACCCGCGCATGCGGGTGGGCGACATCGTCGCCGAGGGCATGCGCGCGCTGACCGAACTGGATCCTGCGGCGCGCCAGGCGCGTGTGGAGCAACTGCTCGCGCACGTCGGCCTGCCGGCGAGCGCGCGGGCGCGCTATCCGCACGAGTTCTCCGGTGGCCAGCGCCAGCGCATCTGCATTGCACGCGCGCTCGCGGTCGACCCGCGGCTGATCGTGTGCGACGAGCCGACCAGCGCGCTCGACGTGTCGGTGCAGGCACAGATCCTCAATCTGCTCAAGAATCTGCAGGCCGAGCTCGGTCTGAGCTATCTCTTCATCACCCACAACCTCGGTGTGGTCGAGTACCTGGCGCACGAGGTCGCGGTGATGTACCTCGGGCGCATCGTCGAGCACGGGCCGGTCGAGGCGGTGCTGGATGCGCCGCGGCACCCGTACACGCAGGCGCTGCTGGCCGCGGTGCCGAGCATCGAGCCCGGCGCGCAGCGCCCGGTCCTGCGCCTGCAAGGCGATATCCCGTCACCGGCCAATCCGCCATCGGGCTGCCACTTCCATCCGCGCTGCCCGCAGGCCATGGCCGTGTGCCGCACACACTATCCGCCGTCCTACGCGCTTGGGTCCGCGCACAGCGTGCGCTGCCATCTGCTGGGAGGAGGCGGCGAACAGCCGGGCGGGGCGCCCGGACCGGGCTAACCGGCGGGGCTGGCGGCGTCGAACAGGCCGGAGGTACGGCCCGGGAAGATCTTGAGGCGCTGACCGAGGCGCAGCACGTCCTCGGTGTCGAGCAGGTTCCACTGCACGAGCTGCTTGACCAGCACGCCGTAGCGGCGCGCGATCGAGGACAGCGTCTCGCCCGGGCGCACATGGTGGATCAGCGGCTGTGGCCCGTCGCTGCGCTGCGCGACCGGTACCGGCTTGACCGCCGCCACGGGAGTCGGTGCCAGCGTGCGGGTCGAGATGGGGATGAGCAGGTCCTGGCCGGCGCGCAGCAGGTTGCTGCTCAGGCGGTTGGCGGTGCGGATCGCCTCCACCGACACGCCGTAGCGCTTGGCGATCTCGTGCAGGTTGTCCCCGCGATTGACCAGGTGGTGGCGGTACTGGATGCGCTCTTCCTTCGGTAGCGTGCTCAGGCTTTCGATCAGCGCGTCCTTCTTGGCCACCGGCACCAGCAGGTGGTGCGGGCCGTCCGGATCGGTAGCAAAACGCTGGTAGCCGGGATTGATGCTGTGCAGCTCATCGAGCGGGATGTCGGCGAGCTTGGCCACCACGCCGAGGTCGATCTGCGCGTCGGTCTCGACGCGCGCGAAATACGGTTCGTTCGGGATGTCGGCGAGCTTGACGCCGTACTTGTCCGGGTCGGCCACGATGTTGACCATGGCCTGCAGCTTCGGCACGTAGTTGATGGTCTCGCGCTTGAGCTTGAGGCTCTGGTAATCGGTCGGCTGGTTGCGCATGCGGTTGTAGGCGATCATGCGGCTGACCTTGCCCTCGCCGGCGTTGTACGCGGCCAGCGCCAGGTGCCAGTCGCCATCGAATTCGTTGTAGAGCTTCTCGAGATAATCGAGCGCCGCGCGCGTCGAGGCCATCACGTCGCGGCGTCCGTCGTACCACCAGTTCATCTTGAGGCCATACAGCCGCCCGGTCGGGGCGATGAACTGCCACAGGCCGACGGCCTTGGCGCGCGAGTGTGCGAGCGGCTGGTAGGCGCTCTCGATCGCCGGCAGCAGCGCGAGCTCCATCGGCATGCCGCGCTTGTCGATCTCCTCGACGATGTAGTGCAGGTACAGGCGCGCCCGGTCCATCTTGCGCGCCATGTATTCGGGGTTGTTCACGAACCACTGCTCGTGCACCTTGACGAGCGGGCTGTCGAGCTTTGGCATGGAGAAGCCGGCGCGGATGCGGGCCCAGATGTCCGGGTAGACCGGGGCCGGGCTGACCGGCGCCGCTTCGGTTTGCGTTGGGGGCGGCGCGTCGCTGAGGGCGGGCGCGGCTGCCGTGGCAGCCGGCGTCTGCGCCTGCGCGGCGGGGAGCGGCGGAACCGGACCGCTCACGGCCGGCGCGGTCGCC
>CAZVUN010000160.1:0-5901 GCA_964629975.1 uncultured Acidiferrobacteraceae bacterium
CGCCGAAGCGGCGCGCGGCCGCCGCCACCAGCTGCGCGCGTGCCGCCGCGCCCTGCTCGCGCAACCACTGCCACTCGCCGCGCACGCCGCTCGACCCGCCGGTGAACTGCCCGCCCCACAGGCGGTTGTCGTACACCGGATCGGCGGGCGCGAAGCTCACGCGCACCTGCTCCAGGTCGATCTCGAGCTCTTCGGCCAGCAGCATCGCAAGTGCGGTGGTGGCACCCTGGCCCATCTCCGAGCGGTCGATGACGAGGACCAGCTGTCCGTCGGGCAGGATCCTTACCCACGGGTTGAGCGCCACGGCATCGACTGTCTGCTCAAACGGCAGCAACACCGGTGCGCGGGCCGCGGCGGGCGCCATCGACGCGCCGCGCGCTGCCTGCTCGATCGCCAGGCGAATGCGCGGATACGTGCCGCAGCGGCAGAGCACGCCGGAGAGGGCGGCGTCGATCTGCTCCCTGCCCGGTTGCGGGTGGCGGGCAAGGAGGGCGGTGGCGGTCATGATCTGGCCCGGCTGACAGTAGCCGCACTGCGGGACCTGGGCGGCGATCCAGGCCTGCTTGACGCCATGGTCCTGCGGCAAGCCTTCGATGGTGGTGACCGCACGCTCGCCGACGCGCGCCAGCGGCACCCTGCAGGCGTGATTCGGCTCGCCGTCGAGCAGCACCGTGCAGATGCCGCACAAGCCGACGCCGCAGCCGTACTTGGTGCCCTTCAGGCCGAGCGCATCGCGCAACACCCACAGCAGCGGCGTGTCGGGATCGAGTGCAAGCGAATGTTTCTCACCGTTGACGGTGAGCGTGATCATGGTGTTGCTTCCCCCCACGGCAGTATATGCGCGGGGTGCGCGGCGGTGCCAGCGTGTTCGTTGACCGGACGGATGGCCGATGCCGCTGGCAGCGCTGCGTTACAATCGCGTGTCAATCAAGCAGCAACATCCAAGGGGGGCACTATGACAGTGCAACAGTACGCGCCAGCGGTGCGAATCCTCTCCACCTTGCTCGTGGCGGCCACGCTCGGCGCCTGCGGCAGCGGCTCCAGCGACAGCGGCGGCACGGGCACCCTGACCGTGCGCATCACCGATGCCCCGGTCGACGACACGGCGGTTCAGCACGTCTACGTGCAATTCAGCAGTATCGAGCTGCAGGGCGAGGGCGGTCGCACGACATTCTATTACTGCGAGGACGCGGCGGATGCGAGCAAGACGGTGGTCAGCACCGCGCCGTGCGTCAAACCAAAGCCGATCAAGCTCGACCTGCTGGCGCTCAGCGCCGGCCTGAGCGATGAGTTGCTGGCGGGGCAAACCCTGCCGGCCGGTCGCTACCAGTGGATGCGGCTGGCGGTCGACACCACCGGCACGCTCGATTCCTATATCGTGGTGGCCGGCACGCCGCACGAGCTCACCATTCCGAGCAGCGATCAGACCGGGCTCAAGCTCAATCGCGGCTTCACCGTGGCCGCCGGCGGCCACACCGACTTTACCGTCGACTTTGACCTGCGCAAGTCGGTGCACAGCACTGGCATGGGCGAGTACCTGCTGCGACCGACGCTGCGCATCGCTGACAACCTGCTGGTCGGCAAGATCACCGGCATGGTGGCGGCGGAGCGCGTTGCGACGGGCTGCACCCCCGCGGTCTATGTCTTTGCCGGCGCTGGCGTAACGCCCGATGACATCGATGGCAACGCAATCGAACCGATTACGACCGCAACGGTGAAACCCGACGGCAGTGCCTACCGCTACACGGCCGCGTTTCTCGAGGCGGGCAGCTACACGGCGGCCTACACCTGCGACGCCGCGCTCGACAATCCGGCCACGGACGACGTGCTGACATTCTCCGGCACAGCCACCGTGGCGGTGAACGCCGACGTCACGACCACGCACAACTTCCCGTAGCAGGTACGCGTCTTTCGATGGATCCGGCCTTCTGGCTAGAGCGCTGGCAGCAGAACCAGATCGGCTTTCATCAGGCCGAAATCAACGCGCACCTGCAGGATTTCTGGGGCGCACTCGCGCTGCCGCACGGCAGCGGCGTGTTCGTGCCGCTGTGCGGCAAGAGCCGCGACCTGCTGTGGTTGCGGGCGCAGGGCCATGCGGTACTGGGTGTCGAGATCAGTCCGATCGCGGTGCGCGATTTCTTCAGCGAGAACCGGCTGCCGGTGCAGGCGCGACCCGACGGCGTCTTTGAGCGCTGGGAGGTCGATGCCCTCACCATCCTGTGCGGGGATTTCTTCGCGCTCCGCGCAACGCACCTCGCCGGGGTCGCCGGCGTGTACGACCGCGCCTCGCTCATCGCGCTGCCGGCGGACATGCGCGCACGTTACGCCGCGCACCTGCAGGACATCCTGCCGGCGCACGCCGGGATTCTGCTGATCACCGTGGAGTATCCGCCGGCGCAGATGGCGGGCCCGCCGTTCAGCGTGCACGCGCCGGAGATCGAGCAGCTCTATGGCGGGCGCTACGCGATCACGCCGCTGTACCAGCAGGACGTGCTGGCCGAGAACGCCACGCTGCGTGAGCGTGGGCTCACCGAGCTCGTCGAGCGCGTTTACCGCCTGACGCCGCGCGCCTAGAGGCTGGCGCGCGCGAGCGCGCCGTTGCTGCGTTCGATGGCGCGCTCGGTGCGCAGCAGCCAGTCGCGGATGCGATTGCTGTCGCCGTAGCGGCTCAGCTTGCCCCACGAGTTGAGCAGCACCAGGGTCACGGGCCGCTGGTTGATGACACCGCTCATGAGCAGGCAGTTGCCGGCCTCGGCGATATAGCCAGTCTTGCTCAGGGTCAACTGCCAGTCGAACTTGCGCGTGTAGGGGTTGGTGTTGAAGTACTCGAGCGTCTGTCCGGTGCGCTGGTTGACGACGCTGAACTCCGGGCTGGTCGACAGCACGCGCACCAGCGGATAGTGCGCGAGGTGCGTGGCGAGGCGCGCCAGGTCGCGCGCGGTCGAAACGTTGTGCTTGTCGAGACCGGTCGGGTCGGTGAAGCGCGTGCGTGTCATGCCGAGCCCGGCGGCCGTGGCGTTCATGGCCTGCACCAGGGCCGGTGTGCCGCCGGGATAGGTGCGCGCCAGCGCCGCCGCGGCGCGGTTGTCGGAGGCGGCGAGCGCCACGTGCAGCAGCTCCTTGCGCGTCAGCACCGCGCCGAACGGCAGGCGCGAGCGCGAACCCTTCAACCGGTCGCGGTCGTCGCGCGTCACCTCGATGGCCTCATCGAGCGGCAGGTGGGCATCGAGCACGGCGACCGCCATCATGAGCTTGGTCAGCGACGCGATCGGGCGCGGCTCATCGACGTTGGTCTCGACCAGCAGCACGCCGTCGCGCTCGTCGCGCACCAGCGCCACGCTCGACTGCAGGCGCAACTGCTCGGGGCGCCCATGGGCGCGGATCTGGCTGGCCGGAATGAGGGGCGCGGTGCTCGGGCGGCCGGCCCCGGGGGTCGGAGGCCCGGGCGGTTCGGTGGCGCGATCGAGATCGGCGAGGACGACGACAGCGACGAGGGCCAGGGCGCTGGCGGCGATACTGCCAGCGATCGCGACGGATCGTCGTCGGTGCACGGTGGTGTCCTTGGCGGGTGTCACGCGGGCGACGGGATTATGACGGCATCGTCCGCCGCTCACAAGGCACGCCCGCCCAGGTGCTCTGGTCTATAGTTGGATCGTTCGTGCAGATCATTATAGGTGTCACCATGCGGTCCATCGCGGCGCGTCGTCTGATCCTGGGTTTGGTTTGCGTGCTCCTGCCGCTTGCCGGCATGGCTGATGATGCCAAGCACAAGGATAGCGGAAAGAGCTTCATGCAGGGGCTCGATTCCATGTTGAAAGGCATCGGCGACGGCGTGCGTGCCGCCGGTGAGGGCGCGGCCAAGGGTGCCAAGCAGGCGAGCCGCGAGATCGACCGCGGCGCCGCCCAGGGCCGCAAGGCCGTGGTGGGCGAGCAGCGCTGACCCGGGCGAGGCGCGTGGTATCTTGTCGGCCGACACGGCACCCGGACCGGTGCCGGCAGGAGGCGACGTGCGCTTCACCATCGTACTGGCGGCCCCGGTGGTTCTCGCCGGGCTGCTGGTCTTCACCCACTGGCGGGCCTACGACTACGGTCGCGTGAGCGAGCGTGAGGCGGCGCAACGCGCGCTCGCCGAGCAGCGCGAGCGCGAGCTGCGGTTGCTGGATGAGCTTGAGGCCGAGCGCCGCAAGGTGCGCATCGAGTACCGCGAACGCATCAAGGTCGTGCAGAAGGCCGGCGATCCACTCGTGTGCATCGACCAGAAGGTACCGGCCACGCTGCTCAAGTCGCTGCAGCGGGACAGGCCATGAGGCCGGTGCTCGCGCTGTTGGCGCTGGTCCTCGCCGGCTGTCACAGCATCGAGCGGCTAGCGGCGAAGCCCAATCCGGCGCTTACGCGCGATTGCAGCGCGCGCATGCGCGCCATTCGCAACGACGCGCTGTGAGCGCCGCGCCATCCGCGGCGCACGCCTCGCCCCTGACGCTGGTCGCGCCGCACTGGCTGGCATGCATTCCGACGCTCGGCGCGGCCTACCGCGCCGGCGAGCTGCCCGCCCCCGTGCTGGCGGCGCGCTGCTTCCTGTACTGGCAGGCCGCGCTGCATGGTGAGCGGCTGGCGCTGCGCCGTTCGCGCCGCGACCCGCGACCCGATGTGAGCACGTGCCTCGCGGCGGGGACGGACGCCGCGGGGCTCGCCGATACCCTCACGCGTTACGATTTCCGTGGCGTGCGCCGCCGCGCCGTGGTGGCGTTGGGGGCGTGGCTGCGCGCGCAGTGGCCGCTCACGCTGTGCGCGACGGTGCCGGATAGCGATGCGGTGCTGCGCATGCAGGCCGGTGGTACGCGCCCGGTGACGGTCGTGACCGAGGACGCGCGTTTGCGGCAGCCGCTGCTCGACAAACCGAACGCGTTCGCCTTCCTGCTGCACGATCTCGAGCATGCCTGGCAGTTCTTTCGCGACCCGGGGGCGCACCGCGTACAGCGGCGCTTTGCGCAACGCCTGCTGGCGGCAATCGAACAGGGACGGTTTCGGCGCTATCGCGACGATGCGATGTTCGCGGCCAAGTTCGACTACCTGGCCGCGGACATGAACACGCACGTCGTGCACAGTCTGCAGTACCTGCGCGCCATCCTCATCGAGTTCTATCTGCGCCGCGAGCGGGCGGCGCCGGCGGCGGAGCTGTCGCCGCGGGCGCGTGCCGAACTGCATGCGCTGTGGCACACGCTCGGAACCGACTGGGAGCTGGACGCGCCGGCGCGCGGCGCGCTCGAGATGCTGCACGCGTGCGGCCGGCTCGCGGCGCGCGAGGCCGCCGCCCTGACGGCGGCCATGCAGAGGTGAAACCGCTTACGGCAGCTTGATCTTGCCGGTGCCCGGCAGTCCGCCCGGGGCACCCAGGCCGGCGGCCGCACCGGCGTCGGGGATGATGATGGAGGAGGCGGCCTCGCGCCGCATCTGCTGCAGCTCCTTGACGGCGCGCTCGATCCCGGCCTTGGCGGCGATCGGGAACTTGGCGACCGCATCGGCGAGCGAGGTGGCGTCGATCTCGAAGGCGAGCGGCAGGGCGCCGACCGGCGTGAGCAGTTGCGCCTCGCCGATGTAGAGGGTTTTTCGCTGTGCGTCGGTGGCACCGTCGCTCTTCACCGGCGTCAGGCAGCGGATCGTTCCCATCTTGCGATCCGTGAAGATGTCCTCGCGATACAGGTTCGCGGGGTCCATCTTGATGTCAGGCAGCTTCTCTTCGGGTTTCATGGTGCGGGCAGTCCGTACGGGCCACGATGGCGCGAAACTCTACCATATATAGGTACGCGGGCGGGACCGGTCGCCCCCTGCGCAGCGTCGGTAGGCGGCCGCCAGCGGACAGGCACACGGGTGGCGGCCGGCGGGCGCCGGGCCGGGGCGATG